>NZ_JAMQQF010000840.1 GCF_023716945.1 Frankia sp. AiPs1
GCCGGGAGCCGGGGCGGCCGACGGCGGCCCGACGGCCCGCCCGCCCGGCGCGCGCAGTCATCGTTCCTCCGGTCGGGCCCAGTCGTCGGGCCGGGCCCAGTCGTCGGGTCGGGCCCAGTCGTCGGGTCGGTATCTGACGCCGCAACGGCGCGGCCCGGTCTACGGGCTGCTCGGCATCGTCGGCGGCGCGATCGTCTTCTCCCCATGGCTGTCGAACTTCTTCAACCAGCTCGCCCACACCGGCACCCCCTGGGGCGAGCCGGCCAGCTACGCGGCGATCTCCCACGCCTACGGTCAGTGGGCCGGTGGCCCGACGACCCTCGGCCGCCTGCTGCTGTTCCTCATCACGGGACTGGCCGCCGCCGGGATCGCCGGACGCAGCTCCGGCGGCCGGTTCATCCTGATCGACCTGCGCGGTCTCGAACCGGGCCGGACGATGTTCTTCCTGGCGACGGGCACCCTCGTCGTCGCGGTGACGGCCGGCAAGCTCGTCGGCAACGCCTGGGCCGACCGGTACACGGCCACCGCCTTCGTCCCGTTCCTGCTCGTCATCGGCCTGGGTGCCACGGTCATCGGGGATCGGCGGGTGTTCCACGGGGTCATCGCCGTCGCGGCCCTGGTCGGCCTGCTCGCCGGCACCAGCGACGTCCGCCGGGAACGGTCGCAGGCCGGCGAGGCCGCCCAGGTGCTCCAACGGCTCGCCAAGCCCGGCGACGTGATGCTGGTCTGCCCCGACCAGCTCGGCCCGGGGCTGGCTCGCACCGTGCCGTCGTGGCTGAAGGTGTACGTGGTACCGACCTACGCGCCACCGGACCGGGTCGACTGGGTGGACTACGAGGATCGCAACAAGTCCGCCGACGGCCAGGCCATCGCCCAGCGCGCGCTGACCGAGGCCGGCCCGCAGCACACCGTCTTCCTTGCCGGCTCCGGCTCCTACCGGACCTACGAGGAGCTGTGTACGACGGTCCGCGGGGCCCTGCAGAACGCCCGCCCACACGCGGACGAGGTCATGGAGCAGGGTCTGCCGGCGAAGGTGTCCGAGAACTACTCGCTGCTGCGCTTCCAGGCCCAGTGACCACCGCGCGGGGGACGTCCGCCCACCCCGGCCCGACGCCGGACTCAGGCCCGGCGACCGGGACGTGGTCGCCCCCCGCGCACACATCCACCGCCAATCCCACCAATCCCGCCGCTCCTGTCGACTCCGCCGCTCCTGCCGCTCCCACCGCCCAGCACCGGCGCGGCGGCGTGTCCCGTTGGGCTGTGCTGACCCGCCAGGACGACCCGTGGTGCCTGCGAGAGGTCGTGCTCGCCTGGCTCGCCGCCCGACTGGTCGTCGGCGCCGCCCTGGCGATGACGAAGTTCATCGCCGACAACGCCCGCGGCGACCAGGGCGTCCGGCTGCAGACCACCGACCTGCTCGGCTGGGACGCCGGCTGGTACCGGACGATCGCCGAGGTCGGCTACAGCGGCGCCGGCAACGAGAGCCGCCGGTTCTTCCCGCTGCTGCCGACGCTGGTGCGGGTCCTCTCGCAGCTGCCGGGCGCCGGCGCCCACGTCGGCATCGTGCTGCTGCTGGTGGTCAACCTGTGCGCCCTCGGCTTCGCGCTGGCGCTGGTCCGCCTCGCCCGCCTCGAGGGGTTCGATTCGGCCGCGACCTTCCGGCTGATCTGGTTCGCCGCCCTCGCGCCGCCCGCGTTCGTCCTGGTCATGGGATACGCCGAGGCGCTGGCCGGGCTGCTGGCGGTGGCGGTGTTCCTCGGCGCGCGCAGCCGCCGCTGGGAGCTCGCGGCCGCGGCCGCCCTGCTCGGCGGGTTGTGCCGGCC
>NZ_JAMQQF010000841.1 GCF_023716945.1 Frankia sp. AiPs1
GTGCCGGCGGTGGGCCGCGCGGCCGCCGCGGGGGGTCTGGCCGGCCGCGTCGGCGGGTTCCTTCGGCAGGCCCGTGAGCGTCCCCCGCTGCTGATCGCGGCCATCGTCGTGCTGGTCTGCGTGGGCCTCGGGGTCGCGGGATTTCTCGCCTTCGGTGGCGGCGGCTCGGACGGTGGGTCGGCCGTGGGCGCGGCGGCAGCCGGCAAGGGCCACTACACCAAGACCGTCCGCGAGGCGTACCTGAGCTCCTGCCTGGACGTCAGCAACGGCAACGAGGGCTACTGCACCTGCACGCTGGACAAACTGGAGGCCACCTACACGGAGGAGGAGTACAAGCGGTTCAACGCGAGCGTCCAGTCGGAGTCGTCGCGGCGGATCGTGCGCGAGATGTACGCCGCCTGCCGTGACAAGCGATGACACCAACCCGTGTACAATGGTCAGTCGGAGCTAATACCCCATATTCTTCCGGGCTTGTGGGCGACCCGCCAGAGAGCTATTGCTTTCTCACTGGTCGTACGGTAGGACGTCCATCACGCATAGCCACACGATCGCGGCGAGGCGGTGCACGGGGCCGCAAGCCGGGACCGTACACGTCCGAGCGGCGCTGCTCCCGACCGACTGATCTGGCGGGGTGCGGGTTGCGACGACACGGTTCAGACAATGCACGTCCACACGATGGCTGCCCACATCGTGCTGATCTGGGGGGCAGGAGATGCCGCCCGATGACCATGCGTTGTAGCCCTAGGCCCGAGGGCCCTGCGTCGCCCGTCCCGTCCACCCGTGCGTCGAGGCGGATGGCGGTCCGGTGACCACCCACGATGCCGATGTGAATGGGCCGGCCCGACCGGCTCCGCCCCGCCGCGACGATGACTTTTTCGCCGTCGAGCGGGTCGGCGAGCCCGAGTCCCGCCCGTCCGCCGCACCGTCCCAGGTCTCCTTCGCCCCGACCCCCTGGCCGCCGCAGTCCGCTGCGCCGCCGCAGTCCGGGCCGCCGAACCCAGGGCCGCCCCACTCCGGGCAGCCGCACTCCGGGCCGCCGCACCTGGGGTCGCAGCCGGCATGGCCGCAGAACTCCGCCGTGGTGCCGCCCACCGGGCCGCCGCACCGCGCCGATCCCTTCGATGTCACCAGCACCTGGGATGGTCCGGCGCCGCGACCCGGGGGCGGGTCCTCGGCGATCTCCGTGGCGCCTCCGGTCGACGCCGCCCCGCCAGCGGTTTCCCGGCCGATGACCAACCTGCCGTCGATGTCCCGCCCGGCGCCGCCCGGACCCGTCGGCACCGCCCCGGCCGCGCCGTTCGTACCCGTCGGCACGGCCCCGGCCGGCCCGGCCGCCCGGCGGGACCCGGGCGTGGACCGGGTCGGACCGCCGATGCCGGATGGTCGGACCCGACCCGGTGGCCAGCAGGCGTGGAGTGGTCCGTCCGCGGACTCGGTGCGCGTCGGTGACTCACCCCGGCCTGCCGCGCCCGCGGCGGACCGGTCCGCCGGCGGCTACACCGACCCGTTCACCGGCGGTTTTCCTATCTCCGCCCGCCCGGTTCCCGCCACCGGTTCCCGCACGGGTCCGACCCCGTTGTCGTCGCAGCCGCAGGCGCCTTATCCGGTCGCGGCACCGCGGCAGGCCGCGTACCCGCCGCCTGCCGGTGCGCCGGCGTCCACGGGTTTTCCCGCGGCCTCCGCGCTGCCCGCGGGCGGAACCGCGCCTGCAGCCGGGGCCGTACCGCCGGGAACGGCCGGCCGGCCAACCGGCTCGCCCTTCGCACCGGCACACCAGCCGGAGCCCGGGACGCAGCAGCGGGTGGGGCCGGATAGCTTCGGCG
>NZ_JAMQQF010000842.1 GCF_023716945.1 Frankia sp. AiPs1
GGGTTCGCCCGGCGGGTCGGGCCGAGGGGGCGGTCCCGGCTCAGGTTCTCCTCGCCGTTGGGCCGGCTCACCCTGCGGGCGCGGCTCGCGCTGCTCGTCGGCATGGCGGTGGCCGCCGCCGTCGCGATGGTCGCCGGGGTCTCCCTCGGCGCTACCAGCATCGTTCTCAACCAGGCCATCGACGATCAGCTCATCGAACAGGCGGAGGCGTCCGCGGACACCATCCAGACCAACTCGCTGGGCCTGGGACTCGGCCTGCAGGCGTTCAGCTTCGGCCTGGAGGGGCAGTTCCTCGACGCCAACGGCAATCCGCTGCAGAACGCCGTGTCGTCCTGGAACAGCGTGCGGATCCCGGTCGACGCCGCCGAAGCCGAGGTCGCCCGCCGGGAACGGACCCAGAACCTGCGCACGATCACCGTCGCCGGCCAGTCCTACCGACTGGTCACGGTCCCGTTGCAGCGCCCGGCGTCGGGCGGGGCGCTTCAGCTCGCCCGGCCGACCACCGACGTCGACCGGACGCTGCGCGACCTCGGGCTGGTGCTGCTCGTCGTCGGGGTCGTCGGGGTCGTCGGCTCGGCGCTCGCCGGCCGGATCGTGGCCCGGGCGGCCTTGAAGCCCGTCGACGCCGCCGCCGCCGCAGCCGAGGAGGTGGCCCGCACCCAGGACCTCTCGGCGCTGATTCCCGTCACCGGGGCCGATGAGATCACCCGGCTGGCGGAGAGTCTCAACAGCATGCTGCGCGCGCTGGAGGCCTCCAGAGCCCGCCAGCGCCAGCTCGTCGACGACGCCAGCCACGAGCTGCGTACCCCCCTGACCAGCCTGCGGACCAACATCGAGCTGTTGCTTCGGGCCGAGGCGAACCCGCACCGCGCCCTGCCCGCGGCCGACCGCGAGGCCCTGCTGCGCGATGTGGACGCCCAGATGCGCGAGCTGTCCGGGCTGGTCAGCGAGCTCGTCGAGCTCGCCCGGGACGAGCTGCCCACCGAGGACGTGGAGCGGCTCGACCTGGCGGAGATCGTCGCCGCCGCCGCGGAGCGGGTGCGTCGACGTGCCACCGGCAAGGGCATCCGGATCGAGGTCGACGCCGCGGGCTCCTCGGTCGACGGCCGGGCGAACATGCTCGAACGAGCCGTCACCAATCTGCTCGACAACGCGGTGAAGTTCTCCCCGCCGGCGTCGGTCGTGCGGGTGCGTACCCGGGCCGGCGAGGTCACCGTCGCCGATGACGGGCCGGGCATCGATCCGCAGGAGCGGGCCCAGGTCTTCGATCGGTTCTACCGGGCCACCTCGGCCCGTGGGCTGCCGGGATCCGGGCTCGGCCTCGCGATCGTCGCCGACGCCGTGCAGACTCACGGCGGCACCGTGACCGCGGAGGGCTCGCCGAGCGGCGGGGCCCTGCTACGGATGCGGCTGCCCCTGGCGACCCCCGACCCCTCGGACCCCGGGGACGGGCTGATCCTCGCGGGCGGCCTCGCGGGTACGGACCCCGACCTGGCATGGCGGCCACCGCCCGCCGCCGACCCGGCCTCCTCGCCCTGGCGTCGTACCCCCGCCCAGCCGCCCCCGTCGTCATCCGGGCCGTCGTCATCCGGGCCGTCGTCGTCGGGGCCGTCGTCGGTCGCGCCGCCGCGGCCTGGCGCCGCCTCTACCACAGGCTCGCCGGCCCTCACGCCGGCGGACGGTGTGTCCCGGCCGGGTCCCGCGGCGGAGAATCCTGGTCCGTGAGCCCAGACGATCCCACCCGGTCCGTGCCGTCCGACCACTGCGTCAATGCGGCGACGGACCCGGCGCGGCCCGGGCCGGCGGCGACCGGCACCGCGG
>NZ_JAMQQF010000843.1 GCF_023716945.1 Frankia sp. AiPs1
GCTCCGGGCGGCGCCGGTTCCCCACCGTCGCCCGGGTGGCAGCGGCGGACAGGTGGCCGGCGCCGGTGCCGGCGGCAGCGCCCTGGGGACCGTCGAAGGTCACCATGCCGCGGGCTCCGATCAGCGTCGCCAGCTCGGCGACCTGCGCGGGCTCGACGACCTGCGCGACCTGCGCGACCTGCGCGACCAGGGCGGCGGCGCGCAGGTCGCTGCTAACCAGCCAGACCGGTAGCCGGGACAGTCCGGCGCGGCGCCGGCGCACGAGCCGGCGGGCGTCGCAGGCCCACCGGCCGGCGAACAACGCCCCGGCGACGATCACCGCGTCGTAGGACGCCACCTCCCGCACCTGCCGCGCCGGCAGCACGTCGGCGTCGAGACCGCGGGCGGTCAACGCCGCGCCGATCATCGCGGCCAGGTCGCCGACCCCGCCACACCCGGTTCCGAACGCCACCAGAGCTCGCGTCATCGCACCCCTCCCAACCTTGCGTCCAGGGCCGTCGAGGCGAACGCACGCGATCGACTCGAACCCGTAACCCAGTGGACATCCGTGGCGGGGCACACACCATCAGTCGAACGTCACGTCCGGTGGGCCATCCGGACCCGACCCGACGGGCACGGTCGGACCCCGGTGGATCGTCGAGGACCGACGCCGGTCACCGGGCGCGGACGGTGGCTGTCCCGGTCACACCCCCGGACAGGCGGTGTCGGGTGGCCGAGATGGGCGGCCCGGACGGTCCCGACCGGCAGGCCCACCGGCGGCCCGAATCGGCAGGTGTCAACTCGTCTCCGACGACCGACCCGGACCCGACCGGGCGGCACCGCCGTGCCGGTCGAGTCAGGTCCGGGGGCAGTCAGGCGCCACGGGCAGCGGCCGCAAGTCAGGAGCGCAAGTCAGAGGGGCAGGTCAGGAGCGCAAGGAGTCCCGGGCCGCGTGTCAGCCGCGCAGCCAGCGACGCAGACGAGGGCGCGAGGCCCGCGCCCAGGTGGCCTCGAAGGCGGCCCGGGTCGCGGCCGCGCGGGCCCGCTCGTCCCCGGCGAGCAGGCCGTAGGTGAAGGAGGATTCACCCGCGAGGTTCGCGGCGACGGCGAACTCCCGCAGCCGGGTCTGCGCGACGACGCAGTCCTGGTGCTCGCCCAGCTCGTTCTGGACGCGCTTCGCCGCCGTCGCGAGCGTCGCCGCGTCGCGGCCGTGGACGGACACCATCAGCTCGCTCGCGTAACGCAGCCGCTTCGCCGCCTTCCGGGCGCCGTGGTAGGCGACGTCGCGGTCGGAGCCCGCGGGGGCCCGCCGGGCGCGTTCGACCCGCCGGGCCAGCGTACGGTCCGCCTTGGCGACACGCTTCGCCAGCACGGTGCCAGCGGGACGGCCGCCCCGGTCGGTCTGCCCGACGTCGGCGACGAAGGCGAGCAGCGTCTCGATGAACCCGAGGTACCGCTCGCCGCGCAGGTAGGCCAGCGTCTCCTCCCGGCCGCGCAGCCGGTCGCCGAGCAGTGCCTCCTGGACGCGGGCGGCCACCGGACCGAGCAGCAGCTCGACGGGCTGCCCGGCGAGCTCGCCGGCGAAGCGGGCAAGCTGCACCTCGGCGTCGCGGGGCCGGCCGAGCACCTCGCCGATCTCGCGCAGGCCGGCCTCGATCTCCGCCGCCCGCTCGGCGTCGAACAGCGGCCGGAAGGTCTGGATGGTGCTGCGCAGCCGCCGGGCCGCGACCCGCATGTCGTGGACGGCCTCGGGCGCGTCGATGCGCACCGCGGGGTCGCGGTCGAGCAGCGCCGCGGCCTGCTCGGCCAGGTAGGCGTGGACGACCCGGGCCGCAC
>NZ_JAMQQF010000844.1 GCF_023716945.1 Frankia sp. AiPs1
CCGCCGCGGCGCCCCCTGCCGCGGGCTCGTCGCCGCCGCCGCCGGCGGCCGCGGCCATGACCCAGGCGCCGGCGACGGTGACGACGATGCAGGTGGCGGAGGTAGCGGAGGCGGAGCCGGTGGAGGCGGAGCCGGTGGCGGAGGCAGAGCCGGCGGCCGAGGTGACTGAGGCAGGCCCGGTGGCGGAGGCAGGTCCGGCGGAGGCTGGTCCGGCGGCGGAGGCGACGGTGGCTGAGGCGACGGAGGCGACGCAGGTGGCGACGCAGTCACTGCGGGTGCGGCCGGCGACGCTGACCGTGGAGGGCGTCACCGTGCGCTGGGGCGGGGTCGTCGCCGTGGACGGCGTCGGGTTCGAGGTGGCGCCGGGCACCGTCGTCGGGCTCATCGGGCCCAACGGCGCCGGCAAGACGACGATCGTCGACGCGATCACCGGGTACGCGGCGACGGCGGCGGGCACCGTCCGGGTAGGCGAGACCCGCCTGGACGGGCTGCGGGCGCATCGCCGGGTCCGGGCCGGGGTGAGCCGGTCCTTCCAGAACCTCGAACTGTTCGAGGACCTCACCGTCGCGGAGAACCTGCGGGCCGCCAGCGACCCGCGCGACCTCGCCGCCTACGTCACCGGCCTGGTCTGGCCCGGCAACCGCCCGCTGAGCGCACCGGCCCAGGCCGCGGTCCGCGAGTTCGGCCTGACCGACGCGCTGGACACGCAGGTGTCGGCCTTGCCCTACGGGCGCCGCCGGCTGGTGGCGATCGCCCGCGCCGTCGCCACCGCGCCGTCCGTGCTGCTGCTCGACGAGCCGGCCGCCGGTCTCGACGAGCACGAGAGCGCCGAGCTCGCCGTCCTCGTGCGCCGACTGGCGGACGAGTGGGGGATCGCCGTCCTGCTCATCGAGCACGACATGCCGTTCGTCATGGGAGTCTGCGACCGCCTGGTGGTCCTCGAGTTCGGCCGCCGGATCGCCGAGGGTCCGCCGGCGGAGATCCAGGCCGATCCCGCCGTCATCGCCGCCTACCTCGGCCGCCCCGACGAGCCGGCCGCTGACGCCGCCGCGGACACCGGCGACGCCGCCGCGGACGTTGATGATGCTGCTGATGACGCTGATGCGGATGCGGTCGATGCTGCCGCGGATGTTGATGGTGCTGCGGTCGATCCTGCCGCGGACGCCGACGACGTGGACGCTGACGACGCCGCGGTCGATGCTGACGACGCGGCGGGCGCCGGCGGGGACGAGAAGAACGGTGTGGCGCCCGCCGCGCCGGTGGACGAGGCGGCGGCGGTGCCGCCGGTTGCTGGAGGTGCCAGGTGAGCGTCGTCGGATGCCGACAGCTTGCTGTCGGGTACGGCGCCGGGCCGGTCGTGGTCGGGCTCGACCTCGAGGTGGCCCGCGGGGAGGTGGTGGCGCTACTCGGCCCGAACGGTGCCGGCAAGACCACCACGCTGATGGCGCTGGCCGGCGCCCTGCCTCCCAGCGAGGGGACCGTCACCTGGCAGGGTGAGCCGACCACGGCGCCGCTGCACCGGCGGGCCCGGCAGGGCCTCGGGGTCGTGCTCGAGGAGCGGGCCGTCACCCCGTCGCTGACCGTCCGCCAGAACCTGCGCATCGGCGGGGTGGACCCGCAGTCCGTGCTGGCCGATTTTCCCGAGCTCACCGAGCATCTCGACCGCCGAGCCGGCCTGCTCTCCGGTGGCCAGCAGCAGTTGCTCACCCTGGCCCGGGTGCTGGCGCGGCGGCCGGTGGCGCTGCTCGCCGACGAGCTGTCGCTCGGCCTCGCCCCGCAGGTGGTGGCCCGGCTGCTGGGCGCGATC
>NZ_JAMQQF010000845.1 GCF_023716945.1 Frankia sp. AiPs1
GGTTGGGACGGTTCACCCGGGGGCCGGCGCGGTTCGGACAGCGGGCGGCGCGGCCCGGTCATCGCGGTCGCCGTCCTGATCGCGCTGCTGCTCGGCGGCGGGATCGCGGCGGCCGTCGCGCTCAGCAGCGACGGCGGAGGCGGGGACGACAACGTCGCCACCCCACCCGTCGAGACCACGCAGGATGCCGGTGGCACGGCGGGCGCGACGGCGACGGGCAGCCCGGCGCCGGCCACGGGCGCCGCCGCCTCGCCGAGCTCCTCGCCGTCGCCCAGCTCGACGCCGTCGGCGTCCCCGAGTCCCGCGACGCTGTCCACCGACGACGCGGCCGCCCTCGTACGAGGCAAGGGCTACGAGCCGGACATGAGCACCTACCAGGAGGACCGCCAGCTCAGCGTCGTCATCGGTACCGCCCCCGCGACCGGGGACACACCGCGCCAGCTCGCCTTCGTCTTCGCCGCCGGCCAGTTCCGCGGCACCGACACATCGGCGCCGAGCGCGCACATCACCGTCAAGAGCCAGCGCAATGACCACGAGGTGGTACTGCGCTACGACACCTTCAACCCGCAGGACCCGATCGGCTCCCCGTCTGGCCACGCCGACATACGCTTCCGCTGGAACGGGACAGCTTTCTCCACCCTCGACCCGATCCCCTCGAACGATCCCAACGCCACCGGCAGCCGCCGGTAGCCGGACCGTGGCCGGCTACCGGGGACGACGCGCCCACCCCCGCGATCGGCGGCATACGGACGGCTGGAAGCATTACGGTTCAGACAGCGCGATCCCGCGGCGGATGGGGCCACCTCGACAGGTGGCCCGCGGCCCGGCGGAGACGGCGGGCCGGCCGGGGCCCACGATGATCGAAGGAGTGACCATTTCGGCGCAGGTCGGGCGGTCCGGTTGGCGTCACCGGACTCGGCGGCGGACACGGTGCCGGCCGGGACGGTCGGTCGGGGTGGCGTCGGTCGGGTTGAGCCCGGTCGGGTTGAGGCCGGTCGGGGTGGCATCGGTCGGGGTGGCATCGCGATGTTGACTCCGCTTGTCGAGGACGACCCGCGCCGGGTCGGCCCCTTCGCCATCCACAACCGGATCGGCGCGGGCGGCATGGGCACCGTGTACCTGGGGTTCAACGCCGACGGACGGGCCGCGGCGGTGAAGGTGCCCGACGCCAGGTTCGCCGATGACCCCGAGTTCCGGGAACGCTTCCGGCGCGAGGTCGCCGCCGCCCGACGCGTGCACGGCCGTGCGGTCGCCGCGGTGCTCGACGCCGACCCGGAGGCCGTCGCCCCCTGGCTCGCGACCGAGTACGTGGAGGGAACCAGCCTCGCGGACGCGGTGCTGCGCCACGGGCGGATGGAGGAGCGGCTGCTGCACGGCTTCGGCGTCGGTCTGGCCGACGCCCTGATCGCCATCCACGCCGCCGGGGTCGTCCATCGCGACCTCAAGCCGTCGAACATCCTGCTGGCCTGGGACGGCCCGAAGGTCATCGACTTCGGCATCGCCCGGGCCGCCGGGGTGCCCAGCCACACCCGGACCGGAATACTCATCGGGACGCTGGCCTGGATGGCCCCCGAGCAGCTCCGCGGCGAACGGGCCGGGCCGCCCGCGGACATCTTCGCCTGGGGCGCCTGCGTGACCTACGCGGCCACCGGCCACCCGCCGTTCGCTTCGGAGCAGGCCGACGTGCTGACCCGGATGCGCGAGGACCGTCCGCCGGACATCGCCGGGGTGCCGGACGGGCTCGCCCCGCTGGTGCGAGCCGCGCTCGCCCGCCGCCCGGAGGATCGCCCGAGCGCGGCCGAAC
>NZ_JAMQQF010000846.1 GCF_023716945.1 Frankia sp. AiPs1
GGTATGGCTGCGGAGCGCGGCGCGGGCCTCGACGGCGCCGCGGCGGGCCGGACCGTCGGGCGGGAGTGCGCCCCGGGCGAAGCGAGGAGCTGCGCGGCGACCTCGCGGGAGTTTCCGAGCAGCGCGCGCGATCGTTGGAACAGTTCTCGGGCTCGTGTGGTCATCCCGTCCTTACTGCTCTCTCTCGTGCGGGTCCCTCCCGCCTTCGGCACCCCCGTCAGGCTGGTATGCAATCAGACGCCCGCCAGCCTCGTCCAACCGACTTGCCCGATCAAGGGGTGAGATGTCCCTAGTTGTTCCGATCGCTGGAAGGAATAGGTGAGGCACATCGCCGCGATGCTGTCCGGAGCACCGGATGAACCCGGCGGGCGGGCGGCTGGCCTGCGGCTACGGTGGGATCCTCGGATGTGTCGGGGTCAACCGTGTCCGGCCCAACCCGCGGACAGCACATTCCGCAGACCCGTTCCCCGGGGCTGCGGCAATGCGCCCGCCGGGATGCCCGTGGGGAGCACAGTGCCGCCCGGCGCGTCGATGGCACAGCACCTTTCCCGTTAGCCGAAGAACGATATGAGACCAACAGTGTCGCTACGGCGTGGATCGGGTGGCGGGTCCGTGGTCCGGGGGCACCGCCGGCCGCGGCCTGCGTACGAGTACGAGGTCGTCGACCGGCTGCCCCCCGCTGACGGGCTGCTCGTCCGCGCCGGCTAGCCTCTGCTCCTGCCACGAGCAAGGGGAGCCGATGAAGAACTGGCGAGCGCTCGCCCTGGCCGCCATCGTCGCCGTTCTCGCGGCCTGCGGCGGTTCCGGCGGCGCCGGGGGATCCGCCGGGACGCGGGCCGGGGCCGCACCCAGCGCCGGTGCATCGGCTGCGGGCGGCGTGAGCGCCTTCGACCTGGTGCACGACTCCGAAGCGGCGGCGACGTTCGTGACGGCCTTCCGCGGGCAGTTTCCCGCCCTCGCCACCGGCCGCAGCGACACCGCCCTGCGCGACGACGGCACCCACATCTGCCTCGACGACCTCCCCGCGGGCGGCGACCGCCTCGCGCTGGCCCGCATTCCGGCCCGGTTCGCCGACGGCGGCATCACCCCCGACCAGCCGACCTCCGGCGCCATCCTGGCCCTGGCCCGCTCGACGGTCTGCGCCGCCGCCTCGACGCCGTAGCACGCCGGACCCGGCTCGTACCGCCGAGGCCGTCCCGAACGCCGGGGCTCCGGCTCGTACCGACGGGCCGTCTCGTCCGCCGAGGCCGTCTCGCACCGGGGCAGTATCGCCAGGTCGCCAGGTCGCCAGGTCGCCAGTGGCCGTAGCGGACGAGTCGTCAGTAGCCGCAGCGGACGAGATGGTCGGCGCCGACTCGGAAGGCGTCGGCGAGGACGCGGATGCGGGCGGGCCGGCGTGCCGGATCCGAGTCGAGAGCCCGGACCAGCACCTCGTCGAGGGTGGCCGGCACCTGGAACGGCAGCGGGAGCCCGCGCAGCGGCGCCGGTCCGCCGCGCGTCGCCGTGACGCCGGTCAGGCAGTGGTAGGCGATGGCGGCCAGCCGGAACACGTCCGTGCGCACCCCGAGCCGCGCGGTGTGCAGCCCGAGCCGCTCCTGTTCGGGGGCCCGGTACTCGGCCGGCCCCTCCTCGGCGTGCCGGGCGACCGTGGCGAGCCCCAGGTCGCGCAGCGCCGGCGGTCCCGGCTGCGAGCCGGTCCCCGCCAGGATCAGGCCGTCGGGGGTCAGGGCCCGATGGCTGTGCCCCGCCTCGTGCAGGGCCGCGAGGACATCACCCGCGCCCGCGGCGGTGCGCAGCAGGGCGA
>NZ_JAMQQF010000847.1 GCF_023716945.1 Frankia sp. AiPs1
GGCCATGATCCACACGATGGTCCGCCGGCTCGCCCGCCGAACCCCGGTCTCCCGCTGGACGCCACGGACAACCAGCGGGACCTAACGGCGATCAAGATTCAGAACAGGCACTAAGGCCCTCCGGGCCGGATAGCTACTGTACCTTGGTGTGCGGCGGCCAGTGCGGATTGTGAATGTGGGTTTCGTTCCAGTCGAACACGTTAGGGTCCCGCGCCGCCCAATAGCGCGGTGACCGTCAGCAGAACCATACCCGTGGTGATCTTCGGCATCGGCTTCTCCCTCCGTCTCCCTCAGCGAGTGTCAGGAGTCGGCGTCGTGGTCCGCCGCCCAGATGTCGAACCCGGTCGCCGGGCGGCCTGTGACCTGAGTGACGGTGTCGGTGGCGGGCGAGTTGCCCGCATCGGCGTCGTCGAGGAACTGCAGCACCGCCTCGGCCTCGTCTGCGGGCATGAACCGCGAGAACTGGGCCGAAGCCTCGCGTCGGGAAAGCTCGGTGACGGTGATGTCCTTGCCCGTGGCGGCCGCGATCGCAGCAACCTGATCGCGCTGGCTCAGGCGCGCCGGGCCGGTCAGCAGACCGCTCACCTGCGGCGAGGTGTTCCCCGCCAGCGCCGCGACGGCGACCGCAGCAACATCGCTCTCGTGGATCGGAGCAGTCAGGGCGTCGAGCTTGTACAGCGCCACGGTGTTGCCGGCCTTGATCGGCCAGGCCCAGTTGAGCGCGTTGGTCGCCAGCACGAGCGGCCGTACCGGCACCACCGTCAGATCGGATGCCGCCGCAAACGCGTTCTCGATCGCCCGGTGCTCCTCGGTGATGATGTTGCCCGCCGAGGTCGGGTGAATCACACTGCCCGAGGACATCAGCACAAGCTTTTCCACCCCGGCGGCCCGGGCGGCAGCGATCACGCCATCCGTACCGTCGTGGTGGGCGTAGAGGAAGACCTGGCGCACGCCGGCGAACGCGCTGTGAAGGCTGGCCGGGTCGCCCAGGTCCGCGGCGAATACCTCGATGTCCGTCGGGAACTGTCCTGGCTGCGGTTTGCGGGCTGAAGCGCGCACCGGCAGACCCTGCTCACGCAGCGCGCTCAGAACGAACGTACCGATACTGCCGCGGGCACCCATGACCAGGGTGGGTCGGCTGTCGAAGTGCGACATAGAAAAAGCCCCAATTCACGTAGAACCTACGCGCCATGGAGCCGAACCCGGCATCGAGGCGTTCCGACGCTTCACCTCGACACCTATCAGCGTACGACATCCCTACGGCGGGCACTGTAACGTGCGGAAACACGGGTCCGCGGCGACATCGACATCAACGACCTGTTCGCGCTGCTGGCGCGCGCGTTCGCCCTCCTGCGCCACCGCCGCAAGTGCTGATGCGATAGCAGTTGCTCGTGCACTGCTCGCCGGCCATCGTCACGGCTCCGAGAGTCGGGGCCGCCGCCGGCGGCGGCGCATCCGACCACTCTCAGCTTGCGCACAGGTTGCACGGTGAGTATCTGGCGTATGACGCAGCCCGAGGACACCTCCAGCGCGACGGTCCTGCCCAGCGCCGCGGTCAGCGCCGACGCCCCGGCGGTTCCGGCGACGCGCGACGGTCGCGACGGCGATCACGGTAATCACGGTGATCGCCGTGATGACGGCGATGACGGCGATGACGGCGATGACGGCGATGACGGCGATGACGGCGATGATCGCGCTGATGCCGGTGCGCCGGGGCCGCCCGTCGGCGCGGGCGATCCGCCGTCGGTGAGCCGGTGGGGGCGGGCGGTGCGGGGGCGGCCGGCCGATCCGGTGTGGGCC
>NZ_JAMQQF010000848.1 GCF_023716945.1 Frankia sp. AiPs1
ATGTTGGTCGCTGCCGGGCCGGACGCTGCCGCCGCGGCGGCGGGAACGCCCGACGCGGTCTCGCCCGTCCGGGCGCCACCCGCGCCGCCGTCCCGGCCACTCGGGCCCTCCCGGCCACCCGGGCTACCAGTCCCGCCCGCGGCGCCCCCCCGGGCCCGCGGGGTCGACGCGGCGGCCTCCGACCCCGCGGCGGCGCGGCGGGCCAGGTACTCCTCGATGCCGCCGGGCAGCATCCGCAGGTGGCCGTCGCCGAGCAGAGCCATCGTCACGTCGCAGGTCCGCTCGAGGAAATACCGGTCGTGGCTGACCACGACCAGGGTGCCGGGCCAGGAGTCGAGCAGGTCCTCCAACGCGGTGAGCGTGTCCGTGTCGAGGTCGTTCGTCGGCTCGTCCAGGAGCAGGACGTTCGGGCGAGCCATCAGCAGGCGCAGGAGCTGCAACCGGCGTCGTTCGCCACCGGAGAGATCACCGACGCGGGTCCACTGCCGCGACGACGGCAGGCCGAACTGCTCCAGCAACTGCCCGGCGCTGCGTTCCCGGCCCCGCTCGACCTCCAGCGACCGGCCGACCTGCTCGACGGCCTCCAACGCGCGCAGCGACGGCGGGAGCTCGGCGACCTCCTGGGACAGCAGCGCCGGTCGAACGCTGGCGCCGACCTTCACCCGTCCGCCGTCCGGGACGACGTCGCCGAGCAGGGCGCGCAGCAGCGTCGTCTTACCGGCACCGTTGACGCCGACCAGCCCGATCCGGTCCCCCGGACCCAGCAGCCAGGTGATGCCGTCGAACAGGGTGCGATCCCCTATCCGGACGGTGATGTTCTCCGCGTCGTAGACGTCCTTGCCGAGCCGGGACGCCGCGAAGCTGCGCAGCGCCATCGTGTCGCGGGGCGGCGGCTCGTCGGCGATCAGGGCGTTGGCGGCGTCGATGCGGAACCGCGGCTTGCTGGTCCGGGCGGGGGGCCCGCGGCGTAGCCAGGCGAGCTCCTTGCGCAGCAGGTTCTGCCGGCGGGCCTCCGTCGCATCCGCCCGTCGGGTCCGTTCGGCCCGGGCGAGGACGTAGGCGGAGTAGCCGCCCTCGTAGGCATCGACGCGCCCGTCGCCGACCTCCCAGACCCGGCCACACACCTCGTCGAGGAACCACCGGTCGTGGGTGGCGACGAGCAGGCCGCCACGCCAACCGGCGAGGTGGCCGGCGAGCCAGGCGACCCCCTCGACGTCGAGATGGTTCGTCGGCTCGTCGAGGATCAGCAGGTCGAGGTCCTGGACCAGGAGCCGGGCCAGCGCCACCCGTCGACGCTCGCCGCCCGACATCGGGCCGAGTACGTCATCGAGGCGGTCCAGCAGGCCGAGGCCGGCGAGCACACCGCGGCGGCGCGGGTCCGCCGCCCATTCGTGCTCCGCGCCGGTGCCGACCACGACCTCGCGGACCGTCCGGTCGGCGGGTAGCACGTCCGCCTGGGCCAGCGAGCCCACCCGGGTCGTTCCGGCGTGGACGACCCGGCCCGCATCCGGCTCCGCCTCGCCCGCGATGATCCGCAGCAGGGTGGACTTGCCGGCGCCGTTGCGCCCGACCACGCCGATCCGCTCGCCGGTGCCGACGCCGAGACTCACCTGATCAAGCAGGGTGCGGGTACCGAAGGCAGCCTCGACGTTCTCCAGGCTGACCAGGACGGGGCTCACGGCCCGCCGCCCGACCCGTCCGTGTCGTCCGGCCCCTCCAGCACCCGCGCGCCGGCCGCCGGTCCGGAGGCCCGACGCACGGCCCGGGCGACGCCCATGCCGGCCAGGCTCGCGGCCAGCG
>NZ_JAMQQF010000849.1 GCF_023716945.1 Frankia sp. AiPs1
GGCATCACCTGCGTTGCAGCCGATGCCGCGGCGGGCCCCGTGGGCTGGATGGTGGCTCCGGCCGCGGCGCCGGAACCGGGCGGCCGGGCTGAGCGCCCCGTGGCCCGTGGAACGCGGACGACCATCCAGGCTCCCTCCGTCACGGCCGCGGCGAGCGCCATGGGCTCGCACGACCTCAACTCCCCCTGAACATCTTCCCTCGAAAGCCCTGTTGAATCTTCAATATTCTCGCTTTGCCTCGGATCATCCACTGATCATCCCGTCAATGATGGAATCGACCGATGATTCGTCAGATCGACGATCACACACCAGATCGACGCAGAGAGCGATGGAGTCAGATCTATCTGTGACGATCCGGCCAGCAGGTGAGGACGACCGCCGCGCCGAGAGACAATCGGCCCATTCCCCGCGTTGCCCCGGGGTGCGCTCCACCAAGGCGTGATCGGATAGCCTCCCCCGACCCTGTTGATCCCCGCACCACCCGCCCGCCGGCGGAGAGCTCGGAGAATGGAAGCGGTGTGCTGACGCCCCTGACCTCGGACGACCCACGCCGCATCGGACCCTTCCGGCTGGCGAACCGCATCGGCGCCGGTGGCATGGGCGTCGTCTACCTCGGTTTCGGCGACGATGGCAAGGGGGTCGCCGTCAAGGTCCCCTCCGCCGGCCTCGCCGACAACCCCGAGTTCCGCTCCCGGTTCCGGCAGGAGGTCGACGCCGCGCGGCGCGTGCGGGGCAGCTCCGTCGCGACGGTGCTCGACGCCGACCTGACCAGCGAACGCCCCTGGATGGCCACCGAGTACGTCGAGGGCCGCAGCCTCGCCGACGCCGTCGCCACCCGCGGCGAGCTCGACGATCGCCTGGTCCACGGGCTGGCGATCGGGCTCGCCGACGCCCTCGTCGCCATCCACGCAGCGGGGGTGGTGCACCGCGACCTCAAGCCGGCGAACATCCTGCTGGCCTGGGACGGTCCGAAGGTCATCGACTTCGGCATCGCCCGCGCGGGGGACAGCACCAGCCACACCCGCACCGGAATGCTGATCGGCACGCTGGTCTGGATGGCCCCCGAGCAGTTGCGCGGCGAACGGGCCGGGCCGCCCGCGGACATCTTCGCCTGGGGTGCCTGCGTGGCGTTCGCCGCCGCCGGGCGTCCCCCGTTCCGGGGGGAGCGGGCCGAGGCGGTCGGCATGCAGATCCTCACCGCCGAACCCGACCTCGACGACCTGCCTCCCGACCTGCTCCGCGTCGTACGGGCCGCGCTGGAGAAGGAACCCGCCCGCCGGCCCACGGCGACCGAGTTGCTCGCCCGGCTGGTCGGCCGCGACGTGCGCTCCCCCGCCGACTCGGACGAGGCCAGCGAGACCGCCCTGGCCCAGGTGTGGTCGCTGCCGCCCACCCCACCGCAGGGCGCCGGCCCGCTCGGGGGAGCGCGCAACGGCGGGTATGACCCGGCCGGAGGGCGCCCCGAACGCGCCGCCGGGGGCTACCCGGATCCGACGCTGCGCGACCCCCGATCGGCCTACGACGCCCCGCCCGCCTACGGCAGCCGCGCCGGATACGACAACCAGCCCCGGTACGACAACCAGGCCGGGTATGACAACCAGGCCGGGTATGAGGAGGCCGGATACGACAGCCGCGCCGGATACGGCGACCGGGCCGGCTACGGCGCTGCGACCCCGCGAGCCGGCGGCCCGGGCTACGACGACCGTGACTCCGATCCGGGCGGCCGCCGGGGCGCCGCCCCCCTGGCCCTACTCCTGCCCCCCGCGCACCACGACTACCCCCCCCCCCCCCCCCCCC
>NZ_JAMQQF010000084.1 GCF_023716945.1 Frankia sp. AiPs1
GGCGGGCCGGTCCGGGCCGGACAGCGCGGCGGTGGCCGCGAGCAGCCCGGTGCGGGTCGGCCGGGCCCGGGCGTCGTAGCCCAGCCGGGCGCTCGCGGCGTCGGCGTCGGCGTCGAGGCCCGCGCCGTTGCCCCGGGAGATCAGTGACAGGCTCTCGTCGCCCCAGGCGCGCAGCGCGAGCACCCGGGCCTGCGCGGTCATCGTCATCGGCACGTAGCCGTGGTCGCGGCTGTCGAGCAGGCGGGCGCGCTGCACCCCGAACGCGGCGAGCGTCCACCCGAGGGCGAGCGCGGCGAGCAGTGTGGCCGCGACCAGCGCCGGGTTGAAGATCCGGTTGGTCCGCCGGAACAGCCGAACCTGCAGGATGACCAGGACGGCGAGCGTCGCCAGCCCCGCGACGGCAACGACCACCGGGTGGTAGGCACGGCTGGCCTGCCGGTAGTCGTGGTCGATGCGGTCGGCGGCGGCCGCGGCGAGCCGGTCGCCGGCCGGCAGGATCGTGCCCTGCATCAGGCTGGACGCCGCCCGCTGGTAGGCGCCGCCGACGACGAGACCGAGCCGGTTGTTCGCCCGGGCCTGCTCCACCTCGCCGGTGTAGACGGGCAGCTGCTCGGTGAGCACGGTCAGCGGCTCGCGCGGTCCGCCCGCCCGGGCAAGATCGACGATCCGCTCGCTGGCGTCGGTGATGGCCCGCTGGTAGGCGGCCCGCTGGTCGGGGGGCTCGACGCCGCCGGCGAGGAACGCCCGCGCCGCCGCGGCGTCGGCCGCGGAGAGGTCGGCGTGCAGGTTCTGCGCCGCGATGAACGACGCGCCGCTGTCGGTCCGCAGCGAATCCAGCGCCTGCTGGCGGGCCCGCACAGTGGTGAAGGCCGCGACCCACAGGACGAGCAGGCCGACCGTCACGATGATCGACAGCAGCCGCAGCCGGCCGGGCGGGGTCGCCGTGCGGCGCCGCAGCCCTCGGCGCCCGGGCGAGCCGGCGCTGCCGCCGTCAGTCGGGGTGGGGGGAGGCGACGGCGTGCCCACCGCGGTCATATCCGGTTACCTTAGGTGAACTACGGCGTTGCGTGGTAGAAGTGTCAGCTTTGCGTCATCACAGTCGCGGCAGACGCCCGCTCGCCGACCTGACCCGTTTCCCGACCTGCCCCGGTGCGCGGGGCACCGGGCGCGATCGAGCTCGGCCAGACGATCAGTGTGGCACGAGGTCCGGGTGCACCGGTGCCGCCGCGTTGGCCATCACCTCGTCCGCCCGGTCCCACACGCGGTGCAGGCCGAGCGCCAGGGTCAGACGGTCGGTGAACGTCTTGGTAACCGTCTCGGCGACGAGGACGCCGGCATGGTCGGCGGTGATTCCCGCGGCCGCCAGAATGCGGGCACCGGAGCCCCACGCGGCCAACGGCTTGAGGTGCCGATAGGCCTCCTGCAGCAGCAACGTCACCTTAAGCGCGTCCGTCACCTGCAGGGGATCCCGCGGGGAGGTGGCTCCGGCGACGACGACGGCGTCGAACTCGATGGAGCGGGCGGTGAGGTTCGTCCGCTCGATGACCTCGGTGTGCCGGCCGTGGTGGAGAACCCCGCCGACGGGTGCGATCACGAGGAGCTGCACCCCGAGGCCCGCCACCGCCTTGCGGAGCTTGTCGATGCCGCCGAGGTCGGCGTCCAGATCGGCGATCACGCCGATCCGGCGGCCCGCGACGGGGCCCGGCTCCGTCACGAGCTGGGACAGCGAGGGAGACAGGGCGACGTCGGGCGGTGTGCCGTCGGGAGCGGGCAGGCCCAGCCCGGCGGCGACCCGAGCGCACAGGTCGGCATCGACGTTGGCGAGGACGGCGAGCTGCCGTTCCTTGATGGCCTGCTCGTACACCTTGCCCAGTTCGAAGGTGAAGGCCTCGACGATGTGCGCCCGCTCGATCGGACTGACGCTGCGGTAGAACATCGCGGCCTGGGAGAAGTGGTCGTCGAAGGAGGCCGGGTTCGCCCGCACGACTCGGCCTTCGACGGGCCGCGACCGCTGCACGTAACCGTTGTCCGCCTCCGCCGCGACGATGGGCAGACCCTCGTCGACGCTGTTGGGCAGGTAGGGCGCGAGGCCGGTGTGGATTGCGGACTGATGGAAGCCGTCGCGGAGCATGTCGTTGACCGGGCAGTGCGCCCGGTTGATCGGCAGCTGGGTGAAGTTCGGGCCGCCGAGTCGGGTGAGCTGGGTGTCGAGGTAGGAGAAGAGCCGGGCCTGCATGAGGGGATCGTCGGTGACCTCGATGCCGGGGACGAGGTTGCCGGTGTGGAAGGCGACCTGTTCGGTCTCGGCGAAGTAGTTCGTCGGATTCGCATCCAGGGTCAACCGGCCGATCAACTGCACGGGAGCCAGTTCTTCGGGCACCAGTTTCGTGGGATCGAGCAGGTCGATGCCTTCGAAGGCGTGCGTGCCGTCGTCGGGCAGGACCTGGATGCCGAGTTCGTACTCGAGGAAGGCGCCGGCGTCGATCCCGTCGGCCAGATCGCGGCGGTGGAAGTCCGGATCGACCCCCGCGGCGATCTGCGCCTCCTCCCACACCAGCGAGTGGACGCCGCTGACCGGCTTCCAGTGGAACTTCACCAGGCTGGTGCGGCCCTCGTCGTTGACCAGCCGGAAGGTGTGGACGCCGAAACCCTCCATCGTGCGGTAGGACCGGGGGATGCCACGGTCACTCATGTTCCACAGGACGTGGTGGGTGGCCTCGGTGTGGAGGGAGACGAAATCCCAGAAGTTGTCGTGTGCCGACTGCGCCTGCGGAATCTCCCGGTCCGGCCGGGGTTTGCCGGCGTGAATGACATCCGGGAACTTGATACCGTCCTGGATGAAGAACACCGGGATGTTGTTGCCGACGAGGTCGAAGTTCCCCTCGGTGGTGTAGAACTTGACGGCGAAACCGCGGGTGTCGCGGACGGTGTCCGCCGATCCGCGGGATCCGAGGACGGCGGAGAACCGGGCGAACACGGGCGTTCGGCGTCCCGTGGCGGCCAGGAACCCGGCCCTGGTCACCGATACCGCCGTCCCGTAGGACTCGAAGACGCCGTGCGCGCCGGCGCCGCGGGCATGCACGACCCGCTCCGGAATCCGTTCGTGATCGAAATGGGTGATCTTCTCGCGGAGGTGAAAGTCCGCCAGCAGCGTGGGGCCGCGTTCGCCGACCTTGAGGGAGTGGTCGGTGTCGGGGAGCCGGAGCCCCTGCGCGGAAGTCAGGTAGACGTCCTCCTGCGCGGGTGCCGCGAGGCGGGGCGCATTGCCCTCGGCGGCGCCGTGGGAAGCGGCCGACCGGGAGGCGGCCTGATCAGAGTGACGGGCGGTGGGCATCGCGACTCCGTATGGGTAGAGCGAAGGAAAGACAGACTTCGCCCATCCGCGGCCGAATCCGGACGCAGGCCGACGAACCTTCTTCGCCGTGCGATCGCGAGCAGGATAACTCTGGGTAGCCCCATGGCGCTGGATTGATAGCTCCCCGAGAAGTGTCTACGGCGCTGGCCGCGGTCGGGGGGGAAGGCGTGGCGACCCGGTCTGCGGGGTTTCGCGGCGACGGACGTCGAACGGTCCCGCCAGGTCGGTGAGCGTGAACAGCCGGTAGGCCAGCGGGCGGGCCCCGATCACGACCAGCCTTTGCCCCGACGGAATCGCGCGCTTGCGGGCGGCGATCAGCGCGCCCAGTCCCTGGGCGTCGAGGAAGTCGACCTCGCCGATGTCGACCACGATGGTGGGTGCGTCGGCGCGGACGGCTGCGAACAGCGCCGAGCGGAAAGCCCCGGCACTGGCCAGGTCGACCTCTCCACTCACCTCGACGACGGTTTCGGCGGTTCCGTGGTGGACCGTCACCGCCAGCCTCTCGGCAACCCAGGTGCGCCGTCGATATCCGGTTGGTGGGGGCTCGGCGTCGACCTCGGCTGATTCGCTCATCGCCGGGTCTTCCGTGGGTAATGAGGACCCGCCCGCTGTCATCCTGGGCCGGCTGGAGCCGCGGGGGAATCCGCTGAGACCCTCATGCCCGTAGGCTCCCTTGCACGTCGAAAATCAACGCGTCGCCGGGAGTCTGGAGCGACGTCGGCTGTCGGAAGCCATCGTCACTGTGGCAGGTCGGACGTCCCACCGCAAGTCCGGCCATCCGCTCGGGGGGCAGCGGCCGTGGAACCACGATCCCAATGCCGGGGCCGCCCGGCCGCGGCGGTGAACCGGGCGGCCACCGATGCGTTCGTCGTCCGTCGGCAGCCGTAGGCTGTGGATGTCCTGTAGGTGGTTAACAGGCCGTTTGCCGGTGCATCGAGGTGGGCAGTGCGGCCCAGTGTCGGGAGGGGCTATCGCCTCGAATGAGCGGGTCCGGTCCGGGCTCGGTGCGGCCGTCGTGGCTGGCAGCGGTCTGGCGGCGGCCGATGGTCTGTGCCGGGCGTGCGTGCGGCTTCTCGGGGTCGATGGGGCGGCGGTTTCGGTGGTGCGTGACGGTGCCTCGACGGGGACGTTCGGTTCCAGCGGCGCGTTGAGTCGGCGGCTGGACGAGCTTCAGTTCACCTTCGGTGAAGGCCCGTGTCTCGACGCGGTGCGCGACGGCCGCCCGGCGCTGGTCCCCGACCTCACGCTGACGGCCCAGACGCCGTGGCCGGTGTTCGCCGGCGCGGTGATGGCCGTCGGAGTACGGGCGGTGTTCGCCCTGCCCGTGGTGCTCGCCGGAGCGCCGATAGGCGCCCTGGACCTGTTTCGCCGTACCCCCGGCCCGCTCGGTGCGGAGAATCTGGCGGGGGGTCTGTTCGCCGCGAAGTTGGCCACGTTGCCGCTGCTGGATCTGGGGGGCGGGGATCTCGATTGGGAGGCTGCCGGTGACAGCGGCGAAGGGATACGCGAGTTTGCCTCCCTCGAGCGGATCGAGGTCTACCAGGCCACCGGGATGATTATGGCGCAATGCGACGTCGATCCGGCCGAGGCGCTGGTCCGGCTGCGGGCCTACGCGTTCGCGCACGACCTGACGGCGAGCGAGGCCGCGTGGCGGGTGGTGCAGCGTCAGGTGGCGCTCGACGACGACAGCGCCTGGGTCCTCCCGGACGACGACCCGGGGATGATCTCGTGAGTGCGGAGCGGGAACGGCAGGTCACCCGGGCCTTCGTGTCGTTGGCGAACAGCCTGGTGGACCGCTTCGACGTGGTGGACCTGCTGGACGGGCTGACCGCGGACTGTGCCCGGTTGCTCGACGTCGAGTCCGCGGGACTGCTCCTGGCCGACCAGCGCGGCACCCTGCACATGGTGGCGGCGTCCTCCGAACGCACCCGCAACCTGGAACTGCTCCAGCTGCAACGCGATCAGGGGCCGTGCCTGGACTGCTACCGCGAGGGAACGCCCGTCAGCGTCGCCGATCTGCGGACGGCCACGGCGCGCTGGCCCCAGTTCGTCGCCGCCGCGACGCAGGCCGGCTTCATCTCGGTTCACGCCCTGCCCATGCGGCTGCGGGGCACGGTCCTGGGCGCCCTCGGTCTGTTCGGAACGCAGGCCGGGACGCTCAACGAGGACGACCTGAGCCTCGGCCAGGCCCTCGCGCACGTGGCGAGTGTCGCGATCGTGCAGGACAAGGCGGCCACCGACCAGATTTTGATCAACGAACAGTTGAAGGGCGCGTTGACCAGCAGAGTCGTCCTGGAACAGGCCAAGGGCTTTCTGGCCCAGCAGGGCGGCCTCGGGATGGACGAGGCCTTCGGCCGGCTGCGGACCTACGCCCGTGACCACAATTTGCGACTCACCGATGTCGCCCGCGCGGTCGTCGCCCGGGATATCCCCGCCCAGCGTCTGCTCGATCACGCCGCCACCAGGGCGTCTCGCCCGCCGCGTGCCAAGCCGAGCTGACCGCCGTAGGGCTGGGGTAGTCTGAGCGTTGTCACTTCAGCGTGGCAGTGTTCTCGTCCTGGTCTGGTCCGCACGCCTGTTCCGGGTTCCCTCTCGCTGATGCGTTGTCGGCTGAGAGGGATGACCATGGGCGTGGATGCCGTGGCCGGATTAAGTGCAACAGAAGCGACTCCGGCGGGGCTGACACCACCGGCCGCGCGGATTCGTGGCAGCGAGTACGCCGAACTGCAGCGCCGTGTCACGGGCGCGGCGTTACTGGATCGCCGGATCGGCTGGTATGCCGGGCGGATCGCGGTGACCCTGAGCCTGCTGGCCGGCGGCTGGTGGGCGTTTGTCACGCTCGGGAATTCGTGGTGGCAGTTGGCCACAGCGGCGTTTCTCGCGGTGATGTTCACGCAGGTGGCGTTCATCGGGCACGACGCGGGCCACCGCCAGATCTTCACCGGCCGCGGCGGCAACGACATCGTGGGCCTGTTGGCGGGGAACGTGCTGGTGGGGCTGAGTTACGGCTGGTGGGTGGCCAAGCACAACCGCCACCATCGCCATCCCAACCAGGTGGGCCGCGACCCGGACATCGCTCCCGGCGCGTTCGTGTTCACCGCCGCCGAGGCCGGGCGGCGGCGCGGGTGGGCGCGCCGGCTGACCCGTCATCAGGCGTACCTGTTCTTCCCGATCCTCCTGCTGGAGGGGCTGAATCTGCACGTTGCCAGCGTGCGCGAGCTGGCCGGGCGGCGGGACCGGGCCGGGCGGCGGGACCGGGCCGTTGCCGTGGAGGTGGTGCTGCTGGCGGTTCACCTCGCCGGATACCTGACCGCCGTCGCCGTGATTCTCCCGCCGGTCAAGGCGGTGGTCTTCGTGCTCGTCCATCAGGCGCTGTTCGGCCTGTACATGGGATGCGCGTTCGCTCCGAACCACAAGGGAATGGCAATCCTCTCCGGCGACGAACCCGACTTCCTGCGCCGGCAGGTGGTGACGGCGCGCAACATCCGGGGTGGTCGGGTCACCGATGCGGTGTTCGGGGGGTTGAACTACCAGATCGAACATCACCTGTTCCCGAGCATGCCGCGACCGAGCCTGCGCCGGGCCCAGTCACTGATCCGCGCGTTCTGCCAGGCGAGCGGCGTCGGCTATCGGGAGACCGGCGCGCTGGCCTCCTACGCCGAGGCGCTGCGGCTTCTGCACCGCCTCGGCGCGCCGCTGCGCCACCCGACCCCGGAAAAGCGGATGATCACTGCTCTGGATCTGGTCGCTGCCCAGGGCGCCCCCCGCCGCGGACTGCAGGCGCGTGAATAGATCGTGAATAGATTCGGCCGTCGGTCCGCGCGGCCTGCCCAGGAACCTTCAGGGCGCCGATCTGCGCGGCGGCCGGGGCGAGACGGAGGCGACGACGAACACCCGCAGGGTCGCCTCGACGGCGTCGCTGTCCTCGGGTGGATCGGTCATCAGCATGTTCTGGACGCGCAGCAGCCAGCGGGCCATCGCGGGGGCGCCGACATCGTCGCGCAGCTCGCCGCGCTCCTGGGCGGCGGCGACGTAGCCGGTGAGCGCGGGCAGGGTCCGCTGCTGGATCACGCCCGAGGCGTAGGCGGCACCGACCGTCTGGGCGGCGTTGTCGCGGTCGAACAGCAGGGACAGGAACGGCGACTGCGCGACCGCCCGCCGGGCGGCGAGGAACGCGTCGACGAACCTGTCCTCGAACGGGCCGGCCCCGCCCATGATCCGGTCGGAGCCGGCCATGAGCCCGCGGGCCTCGATGAGCACCACCCCGGCGAGCACCTCGTCGCGACTTCTGAAGTAGGCGTACACGGTGGTGCGGTGAATCAGCGCCTCGCGGGCGATGTCCTCCACGGTCGTGCGGGCAACCCCGTGGCGCAGGTAGCAGCGCATCGCCGCGAGCAGGATGCGTTCGCGGGCCTCGTCCTCGGTGCCCGGGGCGTGATCGCCCCACCGCGCCGGCTGGGCTCGGGCCATCTACAGATCCTAACATCTGTCGTCTCCAGGAGCCGTGATCAGGAGCCCAACACCGCGGTGAGTGGGAACTGCGGACGTCATTCTACGGATCTTGTCGTGTGTTGACCCGGCCAATGAGGGTGGGTAGCGTCCCGAGCTGACCGCGAGGCCGGGTTTCGCTCGGTCCGAGATCGCCACGTTGCGTCCAGAGAAGGCAGTGGGATGAGTCGTCTTGAGGGCAAGGTCGCGCTGGTCACGGGTGCGGCCCGCGGGCAGGGCAGGTCCCATGCGGTGCGGCTGGCCGAGGAGGGCGCCGACCTGATCCTCGTGGACGTGCTCAGGGACTTACCGACACTCGAGTACGGTCTCGCCACCGCCGACGACCTCGCCGCGACGGTGGCGGCGGTCGAGGCCGCGGGCCGGCGGGTCGTGTGGGGTCAGGCCGACGTCCGCGACGGCGACGCACTTCAGGCGCTGGTGGACCGCGGGGTCGGCGAACTCGGCCGGCTGGACATCGTCTCCGCCAACGCCGGCATCTCTCCCCGGCTCGTGAAGCTCTGGGAGATCACGCCGGCCGAGTGGGACGAGCAGATCTCCGTCAACCTGACCGGCGCGTTCAACACGATCCGCGCGGTCGTGCCCCCGATGATCGCCGGTGGGCGCGGGGGAGCGATCGTGCTCACCAGCTCCGGGGCGGGCCTCGCCGGGATCCCGCATCTCGGCGCCTACAACGCGAGCAAGCACGGCGTCGTCGGCCTGGCGCTGACGCTGGCCAACGAGCTGGCCCGCCACGACATCCGGGTCAACGCCCTGTGCCCCGGGACCGTCGGCACCCCGATGGTCACCCAGAACCGCGCCCAGTACGGCGTCTTCCGGCCCGACCTCGAGGATCCGAACCTGGCGGACACCAAGGAGGCGCTGAAGAGGGTCTCCCCGCTCGGTCGACCCTGGATCGAGCCGATCGACGTGACCAACGCCCTGCTCTGGCTGGTCAGCGACGAGGGGCGCTACGTCACCGGCATCACGCTGCCGATCGACCAGGGCACGCGCAACAGGTCGTAGGCGCCCGCCAGCCGTCCGCCGGCCCTCAGAAGACTATTTCGATGCCGTCTTCGATGCCGTCTTCGATGCCGTCGCTTTCCGGTAGCGACTGGCAGGTCAGAATATAGCCGTCCCTGATGTCGACCGGGTCCAGCAGTTCGTCGCGCAGCATCCGCACCCTGCCTCTGACGACCTGCGCCGTGCAGGTTCCGCACTCGCCCTCGCGACACGAGTACGGCGCGTCAATGCCCTGATCCAGCAGCACGTCGGTCAACGGGACCGTCACCGGCCAGGCGAGATCGTGCGTCTTTCCCAGGAGTTGCACCCGCACCGCGACGGTCCGGACGGCGTCGGCCGCGGCCGGCAGCGGGATGGGAACATCGGTGAACGGATCTCCGGACAACGACGTGAAGACCTCGGTGTGCATGCGGTCACGAGGTACCTGGAGTCCTCTGAGGGCCTCGTTCACCACCGCCATGAAGGGCGCGGGACCGCAGGTGAAGGCCTCGAAGGCGGCGTAGGGCGACAGCAGTCCCTGGAGCTGCTCGCGGGACGGCAGGCCCTGCACGGTCTCGAGCCAGTGCAGCACGGTGAGCCGCGCGGGCGAGCGCCCGGCGAGCTCGACGAGCTCGTCCCGGAAGATGACCGACCGCTCGTCCCGGTTCGCATAGAGCAGCACGATCCGACCCGTGCCCTGCGCGAGCGCCGACTTCAGGATCGACAGCAGCGGCGTGATCCCGCTGCCGGCGCCGCACAACAGGAAGTCGCCGTCGAGCGACTTCGGCACGAAGACCCCGCCGGGCGGCAGGACCTGGATCTCCATGCCGGCGACGATGTTGTCGCAGAGCCAGTTCGAGCCGTAGCCCGCTGGGGTCCTCTTGACGGTGACCGTCAGTTCGCTGTCCACGAAGGGCGAACTGGAGATCGAGTAGCAGCGCGCCACCGAGCCGGTCTGATCGCTGGGTATGCGCAGGGTCAGGAACTGGCCGGGCTGGTAGTCGAACGTCGCCGCGTCCGCAGCGTCGACCTCGAAGCCGATCGACACGGCGTCGGGGGTTTCCCTGGTGACCTGTGCGACCCGCAGAACACGGGAGTGGCCGCCGGCGGGGGCGTCTGCGGTCGTGGCTGCGGTGGGGGAGATGGCGAGCTCCTGGCTCCTGGCTGCTGGCAAGTGCCTTCTGCCAGCACGGTAGTTGGGAACGCCGTTCCCGGGCAAGCGGGGCGGGCCCGGCCCGGTCCGGGAGCCCGCCCGGGTGCCCTCGGCCGGCGGGCGGGCGGTCCCGCGGGCACCCGGCGCGGCCGGCTGACTTGCGGGGGAATGCCATTCCCACCTAATGTGTTCCACATCGGGGGCAACGGTGGAATGGTGTTCCGGCCGGGCCCGCTCAACAATGCTCAGGGGCTGCTGCCGCCACGAGGGAGAGCGATACGATGAAGTTGCACGGGTTGGACCTCAACCTGACCGGCTGGTTCCAGGTGGCGTGGTCCGGTGACATCGGCCCGGAGCAGGTCGTGCCCCTGCGTTACTTCGGGCGCAACCTGGTCGCCTACCGCGGCAAGGACGGCGCGGTCCGAGTTCATGATCGCTACTGCCGCCACCTCGGCGCGAGCCTCGCCCACGGCGGCTGTGTGGTGGACGAGGGCATCCAGTGCCCCTTCCACGGCTGGGTGTGGGCCCCCGACGGTCACAACGTCTCGATTCCCTACCAGGACCGGCCGAACAAGGCCCGCCGGCTCGGGGCGTGGCCGGTGGTGGAGCGCAACGAGTCGATCTACGTCTGGTTCGACCCGGCCGGCCGCGAGCCCTCCTGGGACGTGCCCAACGCCCTCACCGACGCGCCGCAGGCCGCCCAGCGGGAGTTCCACCCGGCCTGGCCCGACGGTCGGGCCCACTACCGCGACCTGCATATCCACCCACAGATGGTCGTCGAGAACGCCGTGGACCCGCAGCACTTCCGCTTCGTCCACCGGACCCCGGCCAGCCCGGTCATCCTCGAGGAGCGGGTCGAGGGACCGATCTGGTGGGCGCGGGCCGGTTTCGGTGGTGGCTGGCTGCGCCACCCCCACGACAGCGACGGCAAGCTGCGCACCGACTCCTACAACACCCTCGACATCGTCTGGTCGGGGATGGGCGTCAGCGTCAACGTCGAACACACCGCCGAGGGCGTCCGGGTCATCACGATCAACATCACCCCGGTCGAGGACGGCAAGACCGAGATCTTCGCCACCTACTGGATCGACCGCAACGACGGCGACCTGGCCGACGGCAGCTACCAGCGCCGGCTCGAGCAGACCAAGGGCGCGCTGCCCGACGACGTCCTGATCTGGGAGAACCAGGTCTACCTCGACCCGCCGGCGCCCACCGCCGCAGAGGCCAGCGGGTTCCGCCGGATGCGCGCCTGGGCCGGCCAGTTCTATCCCGACGGCGGCGCCACGAACGGCCCGAACACCGTCGGCGACAGCACCGTCACGGCGCCCGGCGGCCTCAGCGCGAGCGTCTCCGCCTGACCCGCCTGGCCCACGCCGCGCCACGTCCAACCGTGCCGCCCGCACGACAGCGCCCCCGCCGGGCCGCATATGCCCCCGGCGGGGGCGCTGTCGTCGGCAACGACTCGCGGATCAGATCCGAGGGTGGGTGGCTTTCGCGCCGCCCCGGCCGGGGTCAGGCGCGGGCGAGGTACTGGGTGGGGAACGTGTAGGTGGTGCCGTCGGCGTAGCGCTCGGTCTCGACGATCGGCAGCCCGGTGTAGGCGGTGGGGGGCGTGATGTACAGGGTCTCGGTCAGCCCCTGGAAGTTGTACGTGGCGGTGAGCGACGTGCCGTAGATGCCCCATGCGAC
Organism: Frankia sp. AiPs1; assembly: GCF_023716945.1. GTDB lineage: Bacteria > Actinomycetota > Actinomycetes > Frankiales > Frankiaceae > Frankia. The sequence continues at coordinate 11,685 of NZ_JAMQQF010000084.1, forward strand.
GTTGCTGGCGTAGCCCCAGTACGACGGCTTCGTGGAAAGTCCGAGGAATGCGTGGGAGAGGACGCTGACCTTCACGGAGTTCCAGTTCGAGCAGTTCGGGAACTCGAGGGCGACGACAATGAGATGGCCGTCGGGATCGGTGGCCTCCCAGGTCCCCTGATAGGGGTTGTTGGTGCAGGTGGAGGCCTGCGCGGCCGGGGCGGCCAGACCCAGGGCCGCGGTGAGGCCGACCGCGAGAGCGGCCGCGGTGAACAGTGCTCCGAGCCGGCGGACGGGCCGGGCGAAACGACGTGACATGGAAACCCCCGTAATCGGTGCTTTGGCTTGCTGCGCAAGCAACGATGCCAGCTTCCCGATTTCCGAGAGATTATTGTCGGCTGCTGTACAGAACTCGGCTGCTGTACAGAACACCGCGGCAGACAGCTTGGCCGATCACGGGGTCAGCCCCGGGCTCCGCCGACGGCACGCATCGCCACCATTCATGACTGTTCGCCGAGCGGCTACCGGCTGGCCCTGGTGCTGGTGAGCCCTCGACGTCGGTGCCCAGCTCCAGTGGGATGGTGCAATCGAGTCATGTGGGTGACTGGGTCATCCTGTTCGGGTGACGGTCGGGGGCGATGGTCGCGCTCCACGTCCGGGTCGTCGGACGGGCGGCCGAAGCCCTCCACCTTGTCGAACAACCGCGACCTCGGGTCATCAGCGGCCCGAGCGGTTCCGCGGGACCGTCCCGCGGCGGCTCGCTCGGCCCGGGAGGAGCGTCAGCGATTACCGAAGCCTGTCAGTGCGGTCCCCAGTGGCGTGCTCGCCACATCTCCCCCATGCTGTAACCGGCGGCGATCGGATCCCTCCCATGGGTGACATCGTCGCGACGAGGTGGCCACCGTCCAGTGTCCAGCGGCGTCTCCACGAGCCGTGACCCAACGACGGGAAGCAGAACATGATCCTCAAACGGACGTTGTCGATGCTTGCCCTGTTTCTTGCCGCTGCCGCGGCTTTCGCGCTCTTCCCCGCAGCCGTGGCGCAGGCGCGGCCCGTGGGGGGCGCCAGAGTCTACCGGCCTGCTGTCGTCGTCGCGCCCCACCGGGTGTACCGGCCTGGTGCGGTCTCCGGGCCCGCGCCCGTCTACGTTGCCCCGCCGACCTCCGGGCCTGCGGTGGTCTACGTGCCGCCCCGGGTCTACCGGCCGGGCGTTCGGCGCCGCTGAGAACGGTGCCGTGATGTAGGTCCGTCCGTGCGGGTAGCCCGTCGCCGCGCGCTGCCCGCACGGATCGGTGTCGACACACATCGTACCGTCGGCGTCGAACCACTCAACGTTACGTTACGTGGAGGGGTGGGAGGTGGACAGAGCGGCGCGAATCATCGGGATCTGCAGCGGCAGGCGGGCCCACAGGGCGGCCGCCTGAGCGACGTCGCGGGACCGGCCGCCGCTCCTGCGGGCCTGGGCGGTGGCGTCCAGCGCCGACTGGAGGTTCCCCGGCCACACTCCGACGAGCACGGCGGTGCTGGCCGGTCCCGCCCACCGGGCCTTCGTCAGCAAGCCGGCCGCGCAGACCAGTTCGGCGACGCCGCTGACGTAGACGATCGCCCGGGGAGCGGGCAGCGCCCGCGGTATCAGTGGCTCGAAGACGGCGGGACGCACCAGGTGCGTCACCCCGCTGACCAGGAAGCCCCCGGTTACTAGCCACGGGCTGGGCCGGCTGAATCGTGAAGGCGTCACGGATTCATCGAACCACCGCGCGGCCCCGGAGGTCACGGTCATCATCGGCACGGCCAGCACCCGGTGAACAACGCCGGCGGCGATCTCGAAACAGTCGAAGTAGGCCGCCGGTCTACTCGTGGAATCGGGTCAGACGCTCGCTCAGGATCCGGTCAAGTGCTGCCCGTCCCGCCGGACCCCACGCCGGCTTGCCGCCGGGCAGGCCGCGGTCGCCGTTCTGACCCATCAGCAGCAGGAAGAGGCTCGTGCGCGCGGCCAGCCCGCGGGCGCGCCGGACCGTCGCCTCGTCAGCCTCCGCGTACGCGGCGAAGAAACGTGCGGCCGCGCCCGCCGGCAGCAGCACCCAGGCGGCCGCCAGGTCCGACGCCGGGTCGCCGACGAACAGGTCGCCGAAGTCGACGACGCCCGCCAGCGTCCCGGCCGCGACGACGACGTTCGCGGGATGCAGGTCGCCGTGCACCCACACCGGCGGTCCTGCCCATGCGGGGGCCGCGACGGCGTCGTCCCAGACGGCCCGGACGTCGGCGGCGTCGGAGCCGATCGTGTCAGCGTCGACGGAGTCGAGGAACCGGTCGAAGACGTTCGTGCAGTCCCTGGGATGCGCGCCGCGGCCTGTATCGACCGGTGCGTCGGCGGGCGCTGCCACATGCAGCGCCCGGAGGAACGCCGCCAGGGTGTCGGCCGCGTGCTCGCCGCGGGTGATCGACCCGTGGTCCAGCGGCAGGCCCGGCACCCAGGTCATGACCGTCCACATCTTGGGGAAACGCTCGCCGGGCGCACCGCTGCGCACCGGGACGGGGATGGGCAGCGGCAGGCGTGGAGCGAGCAGCGGCAGCCACCGGCGCTCCTTGAGCTGATGATCGGGATCGGTGTCCATGCGCTGGATCCGCACGGCCAGCTCGTCCCCGAGGCGCCACATCTGGTTGCCCCAGCCGCCCTCCACCTCGCGCAGGGGCAGCTCGGCCAGGTCCGGATGCTGGTCCCGCAGCAGGTCGCGGACGAGACCCGCGGTAATCCCGGTCTTGATCTCGGTCATGCGGAGCGACCATAACGGGTTCGACCACGACAACGCTGCCCGACCGTTCCGACGTGCGATCGACGCGCAGGCTCCGGAGCTTCACACCATCGCGGGGTCGGCGGGCAACCCGGCGCGGGTGTGCCGGCCCGACTACGCGAAGTGCAGCGGAACTGCGCCGGCCGGTGGTGGCAGGCCGCCGGGCACCTCCAGGCGGCGCGCGTCGGGCCGCAGCCAGGCCGCCCCGGCGGGCGGGCCGGGGCGGCCCAGCAGGTAGCCCTGGCCGTAGGGGATGCCCGCGGCCATCGCGGTGGCCAGCTCCGCCGGGGTCTCGATGCCCTCGGCGACGACGCTGCCGCCGATCTCGCTGGCGACCTCGACCAGGCCGGTCGCGATGGCGCGGCGGGCGGCGTCGGTGTCGATGTCCCGGGTGATGACACCGTCGAGCTTGATGATGTCCGGGCGCAGGTGCAGGAGTTGCTCCAGGCCCGCGTACCCGGTGCCGATGTCGTCGATGGCGATCCGCACCCCGCGGGTGCGCAGTTGCTCGACGGCGCTGAGCAGGTGCCGGTCGGTCCCGATGTGTTCGTGTTCGGTGATCTCGACGACGAGGCGGCCGGCCGGGGCGTCGGGAAGCAGGTCGAGCAGGCCGGCGGAGATGGTGGTGGGGGAGGCGTTGACGGCCAGGGTGAGATCGGCGGGCAGGACGGGCAGGACGGCGAGCGCGCGGCCGATGGCGAGTCGTTCCAGCTCGGTGCTCAGCCCGACGGTGGCCGCGTCGGCATACCAGCGTTGGGCGCCGCCGCGCCCGTCCGGGAACCGGGACAGCGCCTCCACGCCGATGATGCGCTGGTCGGCGAGCCGGAAGATCGGCTGGTAGATGATCTGTGGGCCGCCGCTGTCGATGAGGTCGCTGACCTCCTGCCAGACCCGGCGCCGGCGCGCCCACATCTCGTGCAGGTCGAGGACGGTGTCGCTGAGGAAGGCGGCCAGCAGCCGCAGGAAGCGCCCGTCGCGTTCCGGGCTCGCCGGCCGGGACCGGTGTCCGGCGCAGCACAGCACGCCGTACACCCTGCCCTCTCCGTCGATGATCGGTGCCGAGGCGTAGGAGCCGATGCTCCTGTCCCGAACGTCGCGGCTGTCGGCGAGGCGCGGATCGGCCAGCGTGTCCGCGACGGTCGCGGGCAGCTCGCCGGCCAGCACCTGCCCGAGCAGGGAGTCCCGGCGGCTGACCGTCGTGCCCGCGCGCAACCCGAACCCGGCGACGTCCCCGCACAGCACCTGCAGGACCAGGTGCCCGTCCTCGACCCTGGCCAGCGCGGCGAGGTCCATGTGGAGCTGGCGGCGCAGAATCTCCAGCAGATCCGCCACCACCGTGTCCGGTTGGGACAGTTCCGTCCCAGCGGCGGCCATCGCCAACGCGGGCACCATCCGGACCACCTCCACGGGGAGCATGCCCACCGTGACCTGCGGTCATGCCGGCCGGCCGCAACGGACGGCGTCGACGGCCGGCCCTGACGGACGGCGTCGATGGACGGCCCTGACGGGTGGGCCGGCGGCGGGTCGGGACCGAGGGCCCGGTCTCAGGTCAGCGCGGCGATGACGGTGTCACCGATCAGCTCGGCGAGCCGGGGCGGCGCACCCCGGCGGGTGCGGATGTGCAGCGGCTCGGGGTCGACCGGGGGCAGGTCGTCGCGCCGGACCAGGCCGGGTGGGACCGGGCCGACGTCCGCGAGCAACGCCACCCCGACGCCCGCCCGGGCGGCCTGGAGCACCCCGGCGAGGTGACCGGCCTCGCCGACCACCCAGGCGGTGCGGCCGGCCCGCGCCAGGGTGTTCAACGCCTGGCTGCGGATCGTGCACGGATCGTTGATGGCCACCAGGGGCAGCGGCTGGTCCGGTGGCGGCGGCGTCCAGCCGTCGGCCGCGTACCAGGCCAGCGGCAGGACGCCGGCGGGCCGGGACGCGGTCGTGCGGGCCGAGCCGATCAGCACGGCGACGTCGACCGCGCCCTGGTCGAGCGCCTCGGTGAGGCGGGCCCCCCGGTCGAGGCGGAACTGCACGCGTGCCTCCGGGAACCCGGCGGTGAGCGCCTCCATCCACAGCGGCAGCAGGTGATCCGCGGCGTGCTCGGTGGCGCCGACGGTGATCGTGGACGGCCGGGCCGGGCCGTTGATGCCGAGCTGCTGGAGTGTGCCGTCGTGCAGGGCGAGGATCCGTCGTGCCGCGGCGAGCAGGAGCTCACCGTCGGGGGTGAAGCGGGTGGCCCGACCGTCGGGCTCGACCAGCGGGCGCCCGACCGTCTTCTCCAGCCGCCGGACGTGCTGGCTGACCGCGGACTGCGAGACGCACAGGGTCTCCGCGGCCCGCCGGAAGCCGCCGCTGTCGGCGATCGAGATGAGGCTGCGCAAAGCGTTTATGTCGAGCACGGAGGACACAGGGCGCACCATAACACGAACGATCGCGAATCCTGATCGGTCCGATCGCGGATCGGAGTTGGACAACTGGAGGAAAACCCACCATCCTCATGGACATGGTCGGAGGGTCACGCGCGTCCCGGTTCGGGCAGGTCAACGCCCCTTCTGCCGGCTGTGCCGTCGCCGTCCCACTACCCCGGCGGGTGTTGACTCGCCGCCGGGTCGTCGACTTCGGCATTCTCGCCTCGTCCTGTTGTCGCTGCCGCTGACGCGACCCGCACCGCCCGCGCCCACCGACTTCGCCCGCCGCCCCGGCTCCGCCTGAGGGTGTCGGCGCGGTGACGCGCCGGCCGGTCGGGTAGCCCACCGCCGCCGCAACCGCGGCAGGCCGGTCCACCGCGGTACATGGTGCCGGCCCGGGCGCAGGCCAGGCCAGATCTTCGCACGGCGCGACGGCGTCGGCGGGGGTCGAGCTCGCCGGCCCTCCCGGTGTCCACGGTGCCGTCCGCGCTTCCACGCTGCTCCAGGCCAGGCGTCTGCCGCCCGGCCGCTTCCGTCCGGCCGTCTGTCCCTCTACGTCTTCGCCGCCGAGGTGCCCGCACGCTCGGCCGGCCGGGCGCGCCTGCCCCGTGCGCCGACGCCCCCGCCGGCCCCGGCATGCCCGCACCTGCCGAGCCCGCACC
>NZ_JAMQQF010000850.1 GCF_023716945.1 Frankia sp. AiPs1
ACACCCCCACACACCACCGCCACCTCACCACCACCAGCAGCCACCACCCCATCCCACACACCCAACACCGACGAAAAACCGTCGGAACCCGACGGGGTGGCGGCACCGCTGACCTCCGCGCCACTCCATTCCGCGACCAGCTCGCGGCGCTCATCCGCCGAAAGAACGTCGAGCCGGGAAAGGGAGAGTTCCGGCTGGCTCGCGAGGCGGTCGAGCACGTCGAGGAAACGCCGCAGAATGGTCCGCGCGGCCTGCTCGGAGAACAGGTCAGGACGGTATTCCAGTTTGATGCGCAGCTCGTCCTGATCGGGCATGAGCAGGAGGGTCAGCGGATAATGCGTATAGCCGCGCGGCAGGCCGACCTCGGCAGTCAGGCCGCCGGAGCGGGCCGGGTCGAGCAGGTCGGTCGTCTCCAACGGGAACGTCTCGAACACCATGAGGGTGTCGAACAGTCGGCCGCCGCCGATGCCGGCGGCGCCCTGGATCTCGGTCAGGCCGAGGTACTGGTGGTCGAGCACCGCGATCTGAGCCTCGTGCAGCCGGCCCAGCAGGATGTCGGCGGTTTCCCCCGGCGACCACCGGACCCGGACGGGAATGGTGTTGATGAACAGGCCGACCATCGACTCCACTCCGGCGATCTCCGGTGGCCGGCCGGAGACCGTCACCCCGAAGACGACGTCGTCCGAGCCGGTGAGCCGCCCGAGCACCAGGCCCCACGCGGCGCTGAGCAGCGTGTTGACCGTGACGCCGCGCTGGCGTGCGGTCCCGGTGAGCTGCGCGGTCACCGCGGCCGGCACGACGTCGAGGACGGCGTCGGGGATGACGCCGGTCTCCCGCGCGTCGGGTCCGGCCAGCAGGGTGGGCTGGTCGACCCCCTGGAGGATCTCCGCCCAGGCGGCCCGGGACTCGGCGCGGTCCTGGCCGGCCAGCCAGGCGAGGAAGTCCCGGTAGGGCCGCGGCCGGGTGAGGGCGGCGTCCGCGTTGCCCGATGCCTGGTAGAGGGCGAGCAGGTCGCGGATGACCAGCGGGGTGGACCAGCCGTCGAGGACGAGGTGATGGGTGGTCACCACGAGCCGGTGTTCGTGGGCGCCGAGGCGGACGAGGGTGAACCGTAGCGGCGGCTGGACGTCCAGGTCGAACCGGGTGGTGCGGTCGGCCGCGAGGAACTCCTCAAGCGCGGTCGCGGCTCCCGCCTCGCTCTCGGCGGTGGGGGCCTGCGTGGTCGAGCCCTGGGCGGTGGGGGTCTGGGCGGTGGGGGTCTGGGCGGTGAGGTCGAGGACGGTGAACGCGGGTTCGACGTCGCCAAGCACGACCTGGACGGGCTCGGTTCCGTCGTCGACGAAGACGGTGCGCAGGGCCGGGTGCAGGTCGAGGAGCTCGCGGGCCGCCGTCCGCAGCCGGGTGACGTCCAGTGCTCCCCGCAGGTCGATGACCAGTTGGACGGCATAGAAGTCCACGCCGTCCGCGTCGAAGCGGGCGTGGAAGAACAGCCCCTCCTGCAGCGGGGACAGCGGCAGCACGTCGACGAGGCCGGGGTGGCGGTCCTGCCAGCGTTCGATGTCCGCCTGGGTCGCCACGATCAGGGGAAGGTCGGCGGGCGTCCACCCGCCGACGCCCCCGACCCGGGTCCCCGGGGCCGACGGATCTGCGCTGACACCGGCCTCGGCGGCCAGCACGGGCCCGGCTGATACCGCGAGCTCACCGGATGCCGCAGGCTCGCCGGATGCCGCAGGCTCGCCGGATGCCGCAGGCTCGCCGGATGCCGCAGGCTCGCCGGATGCCGCAGGCTCGCCGGA
>NZ_JAMQQF010000851.1 GCF_023716945.1 Frankia sp. AiPs1
CGCCCGCGTCTGCCACGGCTGAGCGCGCCGACCCGGACGCCCGCACGCACACAGCACGGACCATGCCGCCACCGGCCGTTCACCGGGCGGGGCGCCGAACACGGTCCGCGCCGCGCCGGCACGCCGGGGTCGGCCCGGGGCGGGGTCGGGGCGGGGTAGCGGCGTCCGGCGATATCCGGCGCGGGTTCCCGCGGGCGGTGTGCCCGGTTCATCAGCAGCGGGCAGGCCGCGGTGCGACGCCGGTGGTGTTCACTCGAACCGGTGGCGACGCCGAGGGTCCGCCGTGCTGCGGTGCACCGATCGTCGGAGCCTGGGAGCCGCGGTCGAGAAGCGGTGAGAAGAGGATGGTGATCCGCCGTGCGTGTGGACATCTGGAGTGACGTCGTCTGCCCGTGGTGCTACGTCGGCAAGGCCCGGTTCGACCGGGCGCTGGCCGCGTTCGCCCACCGCGACGAGGTGCAGGTGCGCTTCCACTCCTACGAGCTGAACCCGACCCTGCCCCGGGGCCGGTCCGAGTCGCTGCTCGTCGCGCTGGCCCGCAAGTTCAGCGACGTGCCGGCGAACGAGATCGAGGGCATGGAGCACCGCGTCGCCGACGCCGCCCGCCAGGAGGGCCTGGCCTACCGGTCCGACCGGCGTAACGGCAACACCTTCGACCTGCACCGGGTGTTGCACCTGGCCGGCGAGGCGGGCCGGCAGGTCGAGGCGGTCAACGCGCTCAACCAGGCGCATTTCGGTGCCGGCCGGGACGTGTTCGACCACGACGTCGCCGTCGAGGTGTTCACCGGCGCCGGTCTGGCGGCCGCCGAGGTGCGCCGGGTCCTGGCCGGCGACGACTACGCCGAGCGGGTGTTCGCCGACGAGCGTGGCGCCCACGACATGCGGGTCACCGGGGTGCCGTTCTTCGTCGTCGACCGCACCCTGGCGGTGTCCGGGGCCCGCCCGACGGACCTGTTCACCCGCACCCTCGACCAGGCGTGGGCACGGCGCGCCCAACGGGTGGCATGACCGATCCGTCCCGCCCCGCGCCGCGCCGCGGTACGGTCCTGGGATGGTCATCGCGGGCGAGCCGTCGTGGGACGTCGCCGTGGACGCCCACGCCGGCGCCCACGCCGGCGCCCACATGGACACAGCCGTGGACGCTGACGAGCTGCACCGCCGGCACGCACCCTCGCAGCCGGCGTTCACCCTCGTGCACACCCACTGCCGCATCGTGTGGGACATCGCCGCCGGGCTGCTGGCCGCGGGCGCCGCGCCGCAGGCCGACGCCGGGCTGGTGCGCACCGGGGCGCTGCTGCACGACATCGGCGTCTACCGGCTCTACGACGACGCCGGCCAGCTCGATCACGCCCAGTACGTGCGCCACGGGGTGCTCGGCCATGAGCTGCTCGCCGCCGACGGGCTACCCGAGACCGTCTGCCGGTTCGCCTCCTGCCACACCGGCGTCGGGCTGACCCGCGCCGACATCGCCGCCGGTGATCTGCCGCTGCCGCCGGGGGACTACGTCGCGCAGACCGTCGAGGAACGGCTGGTCATGTACGCCGACAAGTTCCACTCGAAGAGCCGTCCGTCGAGTTTCCTGACCGTTGAGGCCTACCGCGACTACGTCCGCCGCTTCGGCGCGGACAAGGTGGCCCGGTTCGACGAGCTGACCGCCGAGTTCGGCGTGCCGGACCTCGCCGCCCTCGCCGACCGTCACGGCATGACCGTCCGCGGCGGCTGACCGCCGCCCCGCCGACCGTCGACGGCGGTCGGCTCCCCCGCCTGGTGGGCGAACCGCCGGGCGCGCCCAGGAC
>NZ_JAMQQF010000852.1 GCF_023716945.1 Frankia sp. AiPs1
GGGGGGGGGGGGGGGGGGGGGGGGGGGGGGGGGGGGGGGGGGGGGGGGGGGGGGGGGGGGGGGGGGGGGCGGGGGGGTGGGGGGGGGGGGGGGGGGGGGGGGCCCCCCCCCCCCGCCCCGCCCGCCCCCCCCCCCCCCCCCCCCCCACGCACCGCGTCCAACCCGGTCGATCGGGAAAGTGTTCCGACCCGGCCTGCCGCAACTCGGCCGGCCGCGGCGCGACCCGCCCGGCCGCGGCCCGGCCTCAGCCGCGGACGACGATGCGGCGCGGATGCAGCACGGCCGTGGTCCGCTCGGGGTCGAGGGCGCTGAGCCGGGCGAAGTCGGCTCCGTAGCGGTCCGTCATCCGGGTGAGAACGGACTTGTCCGGGTCGGGTACGAGCTCGACGTCGGCGCGGATCTCCAGGGTGCGCCCCGGATTGGTGGGGTCGAACACGAACAGGGCGGCCACCGGGGTGCGTCGCAGGTTCGCCAGCTTCTGCCGGGTACTGATCATCGATACCTTGACCGTCGGCCCGTCGGGCAGGAACCAGACGGCCGTCGACTGGGGCCGACCGCCCGCGCCGATCGTGGTCAGGACACCGGTCAGCGGATTGTCGATCAGGTCGCGGTGGGAGGCCGGAAACTCGGCCGGCTCGGGTGTGCTCACCCCTGTATGCCTACCTCCTCCCCGCGCCCCGCGCACCGGCGGGCCGGGCACCGCCACGTGGGTGCCCGGTCCGGCCCGCGCGGCGGCTCGCCACGGCGTCGGGGTGACCTGCCGCCCTGACGCCTCAGGCGAGCGGGGACCTCACTTCTCGGGCACCTGGACGCGCCGGCCGGTGGCGGCGGACCGGGAGACCGCGTCGAGAAGCTGGTGGCGACGCAGCGCGTGGGTGAAGTCGGGCGCCACCGTGGTGCCCTCCGCGAGGTCGCGGCCGATCTGGGCGTAGGCGTGGGCGACGGCGGCGGCCGGCTGCCCGGCCAGGGCGGGGAAGGCGTCGTACGACGCCGGCGTGGTCAGCTCGGCGAGCGGCTCGCCGCCCTGGGAGCCGAGGATGATGATCTCGCCGTAGTTGAGGCTGCCGGTCGACGAGGTGACCTGCAGGTCGCCGTCGGTGCCGTTGATCTCCCACAGGAAGGCGCTGCCGCGCGGTGCCCCACCTCGCAGGTGGATGCTCGCGACAGCCCCGCCGGCGAGGGTCCCGGAGACGGCGATCTGGTCCTCGGCCGTCATCGGGACGGACGCGCCGGTCTCGGCGTTGCGGACCTGGGGCCGCCGCGTCGCGGTGGTGGCGACGAGGTCGACGAACTCCCCCAGCACGCTGGTGACGGCGTCGGTGTTGTGGCCGAACGGGATCGTCAGCATGGTGGCGCCCAGGTCGCGGTCGAGCAGGTACTCCCCGCCGGGGTGGATGACCGGTCCCCAGACGCCCCCGTTGCCCACCAGCGTCGTCGACAGCACCTCGCCCACGTACCCGTCGGCCACCAGGTCGCGCAGATAGCGCACCGCGGGGGCGAACCGCCCCTGCACACCGACGAACGAGCGCACGCCCGCGGCGGCCTCGACCAGCTCCCGGACCTCGCCCAGGCCATTGGCCAGCGGCCACTCGCACAGCACCGCCTTGCCTGCCGCCAGCGCGGGCAGGACCAGCTCGCGGTGACGCGGCACCTTCACCGAGACGACGACCAGGTCGACGTCGTCGCGACCGGCCAGCTCCTCGACGCTCCCGCTGGCCGCGGGCACGCCGTGAGCCTCGGCGGCGGCACGCGCCGACTGCGGGCTGCTGGCGGCGACCGCCCGCAGCGCGAAGC
>NZ_JAMQQF010000853.1 GCF_023716945.1 Frankia sp. AiPs1
GCGCTGGCCGCGGAACCGCCGCCCGCCGCCGCGCCGGCGGCGTCCGGCGGCTCTTCGTGGGACAGCCGTGAGGTGTCCGTCGGCTCGAACGGGATCCAGCCGAGACCGGCGAGGAACACCTCCGGCCAGGTGTGCGCCTGCGCCTGGCTGAGCGTGAACGTGCCGGGCCCGCCGCCGGTGCGTGGACCGAGCAGATAGCCGACGGCGATCCGGGACGGGATGCCGCGCAGCCTGGCGAGCAGGGCGAACGCGGCGGCGTGCACCTCGGCGTAGCTGTGTCGTTCCCGTGGGTCGGTGGTGGTGAGCAGCCGGGTGATGGCGCCGTAGGAATGGCCGGGCCGGCCGGCGAGGTCGTAGGGGAACCGCTGCGGGTCCCGCAGGTAGTCGGCGAGCGCGGTCAGCTGGTCGTAGGTGGTGTGCGCGGCAGCGGTGGCGCGGGTGACCTCGGTGACCGGCAGCGCGGGCAGGCCCGGGGGGACGGCGAGGTAGCGGGCCAGCGCCGGGCCGGACCCTGGGACGGCGGCGGCGAGCTGAGCCGGCGACGGCGTCGGGACGGTCGCGGTGAGCTGGTATCGCAGCGGGCCGGTGGCTGCCCCCGAGGTGCGCAGCAGGGTGCCCGTTCGGGGGTCGTAGGCGGCGGTCGCGGGTGAGGTGGCGAGCCGGGTGGGCCGTCCGACGACGGGCAGCAACGGCGAGTCCGACTGCCCGACGGTGACGTCGGCGTGCACGGTGACCTGCGGGCCGAGGCCGGTGCCTGCCTCGTCTCGGTCACCGGGCAGGGCGGCGCCGACCGGCCAGAACGCGTCATGGTTACGCCAGCTTGCGCCGTCGAAGTCGGCGAGGACCGCCGTCGTCACCCGGTCGACCGGCAGTCGGCTGGACGACGACGCCAGCCGTACCGACGCCAGCCGTACCGAGGCCACCGCCCGCGGCGGTGCAGCGGTGAGCTGGGCGCGAACCTGTGCCAACGGGTCCGGCTGAGGCACGTCGACCAGCGGCTGCGCATGGACCGTCCGCGGGTCGAACCGGCCGCCGGCCGGTACCACCGCAGCCAGCAGTGTCCCGATCAGTGCGGCGACGACCAGCACCGGAACACCGAGCAGCAGCGCTCCCGCCCCGGGCAGGCGTGCTGCCGCGGGTGGTCGTGCTGCCCCGGCTCGCTGGCCCGCTCCGGCTGACCGTCCGGCCAGGGCGGGGGGTTCCGGCGCGGGCCGCTGCGGCGCGGTGCCGTGCCGGGCTGCGCGAAGGATGCCGTAGCCGAGGGCGGCCGCGACGAGCAGCGCCAGGAGCCCCGGCGGGGGATGGTGGCCACCGGCAAGCAGCGTCACGGCCAGGGCGAACGCCAGCCCGAGCGGGGCGAGCGGAGCGAGGACCGTGCCGGGCCGCATCGCCAGTGCGAGGGCGGTCGCGGTAGCCAGCCACAGCGCGAGGACCGGCACGACGAGCAGTTCGGGATCCGGGTCGGCCGGTAGGCCCACGGTCAGCAGGTTCGCCCAGCCAGACCGCAGCCCGATGACGAAGGCCCGCCCGCCGCCGACGGCCTGCCCGTCGGTCCAGCCGAACACGACGACGATCAGGTAACCGGCGGCTCCGACGAGACTGGTGGCGGCCAGAGCATCCCACCGGTCCGTCAGCCGGCGCGTCCCGATCGTCACCGCCGCCGCGGCGACGATCGCGCCGACAAGCGGGCCCCAGGCCCTCCCTCCCGCGTACAGGGTGCGGAAGGTGCCGGCGACCGCCAGCGCGGCGACGAGCAGTGCCGTTCCCTCGGCCACGACCACCATGCCGGCAC
>NZ_JAMQQF010000854.1 GCF_023716945.1 Frankia sp. AiPs1
TCCCGGCGGCGACGCCGCCGGCCAGCGCGCCGGCGCCGGCCGCGGCCGGGATGCCGATCTTGACGGCCCGCCGGGCCGTGCGGAAGTCCTTGATCGGCCACTCCCGCTCGCGGGCGACGGTCTTGAGATCCGGATCCGGGTTGATCGCCACCGGGTGGCCGACCAGTGAGAGCATCGGCAGATCGTTGATCGAGTCGGAGTAGGCCCAGCACCGGGACAGGTCCAGGCCCTCCCGCTCGGCGAGCGCCTGCACCGCCTCGGCCTTGGCCTGGCCGTGGAGCAGCCCGCCGACCAGGTGGCCCGTGTAGGTGCCGTCGGTGACCTGGCTGACCGTGCCGAGCGCGCCGGTCAGGCTGAGGCGTCGGGCGATGACCGAGGCCAGCTCCACGGGCGTCGCGGTGACCAGCCACACCCGCTGGCCGGCGTCCAGGTGCTGCTGGGCCAGGGCGTGCGCGCCGGAGTAGATCTGCTCGGCCATCCGCTCGTCGTAGATCTCCTCGCCGTAGCGGACGATCTCGGCGACCGAGCGCCCGGCCACGAACGCCAGCGCCGTCTCCCGGGCATCGCGCATCCCGTCCGGGTTCTCATGGCCGCGCAGCCGATACGTGACGTGCTGCCAACCAAACCGGAGCAGGTCACGGGAGTCGAAGAAGTCCCGCGCGGCGAGGCCGCGGGCGAAGTAAAAGATCGAGGCGCCGGCCATCATCGTGTTGTCCACGTCGAAGAACGCGGCGGCGGACTCGTCGAGCGGGGGCCGGGGAACCTCTTCGGCCGCGACCTTCAACGCGGCGATGGCGGCCGCCTCGGCCGCCTGCCTGGTCTCGGCCACACCCCTGCGTCGCACCCTCATTCAGTCATCTCCATGCAGTTCGCGGTGGAGCGAGGGGCTCGGCCCGGACGGTGACGCTCGGCCCGGACGGTGACAGGCCCACCGCCCACTCGTCGTCACCACCTCGGCGCGTCAGGTTCCACACCTCGGTTCGTCGGCACGCCGCCAGACTACGGCCCGACCCCGGTCGGCGGCAGCAGGCGGTTCAGATCCGGCGGCGCAAAAGTGCCGGTGGGGCAAGAAAGGTGCCGTGGTCCACAGGTGATCCGAAGATCCGTCGTCGTCGTCGTCGCCGCCGGTGGTGCCGGCGGCCCGGGCCGGTCAGGCCGGCCCCGCCGCGGGCAGGCTGCGGGCGAGGGCGCGGACGGCGCGTAGCTGCAGCGCCCGCACGGCACCCTCGTTGCGGCCCATCGCGAGTGCCGTCTCCCGGACCGACAGGCCCTCCAGGAAGCGCAGCGCGATGCACTCCTGCTGGTCCGGGCGCAGCCGGCGGACCGCGTCCAACAGTTCGCGATGGGTCAGCACGGCGATGATCGACTCCTCCGGGCCGGGCACGGCGAGCGCGGTGGCCCGCTCATCCGCCGCCGCGAGGATGTCGGCGGTCGGGATCTCGAACCGGCGCCGCGCCGAGCGAGCCTGGTCGACCAGCAGATTGCGGGCGATGGTGACGAACCACGCCCCGATGTCGCGGCCCTGCCAGCGGAACGCGCCGATGGTGCGCAGCGCCCGCAGGAACGTCTCGCTGACGATGTCCTCGGCCGCCAGGGGGTCGCCGCCCAGTCGGTACAGTGCGTATCGGAACACCAGCTCGGCGTAGTGGTCGTAGAGCAGGCCGAAGGCCTCGGTGTCGCCTTGGCGGGCCCGCGCGACGAGCGCGGCCCGCTCCGACTCCGTCGGTCCGTCGGGGGCGGCCGTGCCGCGGCCCTGAGCGGGGGAGCCCGCCCCGAGCTCCTTGGCCG
>NZ_JAMQQF010000855.1 GCF_023716945.1 Frankia sp. AiPs1
GAGCAACGCCCCGGCCGCCGCCGTCCGCCGCCGGGAGGGCGACGCGGGCCCCGGTGGGCCGACACGGCGGCGGGTGAGCACGGCGAGGCCGGCCAGCGCGAGCAGCGCCCCGAGGACGTCGACGTGCGCGTCCGAGCCGATCTCCAGGCCGGCGAGCGGGGACAGCGCGTAGAACGCCGCGCACCGGGGGTCCCGGCCGCGGGCGATGAGCATCCGCATCAGCAGGCCGGTCAACGCCAGCGACAGCAGCGAGCCGTAGAGCTGGAGCTTGTGCTCCCGCGGCGGGCCGGGCAGGTAGTGCACGACGGTGAAGTACGCCTGCGCCACCGGCGGGTAGATGGTGTGCGCCCGCGGGTAGTTGAGGCGGATGCAGTGCGGGCCCCGCTCGATCGCCGCGCAGCCCGCGGCATCGGGGAACAGCCACGGGTCGCGCAGCCCCGCCAGGTGCGGGTCCAGCGGGCCGTAGCGGTAGGGGTCGATGCCGGCGGCCTGCACCCGGCCGTCCCAGGCGTAGCGGTACAGGTCGTCGGAGAGCTGGGGCGGTCCCGTCGCCGCGACCACGTGCACGGCGAGGATCCCGGCCAGCAGCAGGCCGGCGGCGGCCCGCCGGTTCGCCGAGCGCACCAGGGCCGCGGCCGTCGCGGCCCCGAGGACCCACCACACCAGCACCCCGGTCAGCACGCCAGCCCGGCCGGGCAGGTACCCGGGGATCGCGCGGATGGCGAGCTGCGTGGCGAGCACCCCCACCAGCCCGACGCCCGCGCCGATCAGGGCGCGGTCCGGGCGGCTTCGCGGCACGTCGACGGCTGGCGGCATGCCCCGAGCCTCGCAGGACAGCGGCGGGAAGCCCCGGCGCCGCGGCCCGATTTCCTCGTTCCGTAAGACCCGGATCAGGCCGCATTCCGGTCGCGGCGACCTACGGTGCCTCTCGTGCGACGCTTTCTACGCGGGTTCGTCACCGGCCGGCCGGTGGGTGGGATCCGCCTGTTTTCGGCGAGGCTGCCGGAACCGCCGGCGGCGGTGCGCCGCGGCCCGCTGCGAGCCGGGGCGTTTCCGAGCACGCTGCATGACCCGCGAGTGGCGTCGCTGCTGGGCATCGCGCTCGGGATCACCTTCGGAACCTGCTTCCTGACCGGGCTCGTGTCCCATTTCATGCAACACCCACCGGACTGGCTGCAATGGCCGTCCCGGCCGGTCTGGCTGTACCGGGTCACCCAGGGCCTGCATGTCACGACCGGTCTGGCCAGCGTCCCGCTGCTGCTGGTGAAGCTGTGGACGGTGTATCCGCGGCTGTGGGAATGGCCGCCGCTGCGGTCCGCCGGGCATGCCCTGGAACGGCTTACCATCGTGCCGCTGATCGCCGGCGCCATCTTCCAGCTCGCGACGGGAATCGCGAACATCGCCCAGTGGTACCGATTCCGGTTCTTCTTCACCGTGACCCATTACTGGGTCGCCTGGATCACCATCGGCGCCCTGGTCGTGCATATAGCCGCGAAACTGACAATCGTTCGCGCGAACGTGGGCCGGAACCGAGACGAGACGCTTCCCCGCGCAGACACGGTGACGGCGACGGAAAGGCCGGCCGGCGACAGTGACCCGCCGACCGGCGGGCTGACCCGCCGTGGGCTGGCGGTGGCGACCGGCACCGCGGCGGCCGTCATCGTCGCGACGACGGCCGGCCAGTCGGTCCCGGCGCTGGCACCGCTCGACCTGCTCGCCCCCCGCCGGCCCGACCTCGGCCCGCAGGGGCTGCCGGTGAACCGGAGCGCGCGGGCCGCCCG
>NZ_JAMQQF010000856.1 GCF_023716945.1 Frankia sp. AiPs1
GGGGCAGGCCACCGAGCGGGGTGGTGGGGGGGTTGTCCCCATCCGCGGGCCCCCGGGTCCCGCCCGGCTGAGGGACCCCCGCCATCGGATGGCGGGCGCCGACCGGTTCAGGCACCGGGATCGCGCCGTAGCGCGGCTGGGCCGGGCCCCCGAGCGGGTGCGCGGCGGTGACCGGGTCGGAGCCGGACGGGTCCGACCCGGCGGGGGGCCACCCCGCGAACGGACCGGCAAGGATGCTCCCGGGCCCTCCCCCCGGGCCAGCACTCCCCGGGCCAAGACCGCCCGGGCCAGCGACGAGGTGACCGCCGGTGGCGGGCCCGGACGCCGGGGCAAGCCGCGGCGGCGGGTCGCTGCGGGTCGCGGGACGGGCCAGCACCGCCACCCCCGTGGTTGCGACGCGGGCGATCCCGCCCGTCCGGTACATCGGATAGGCGGCCACATGGTAGGCCCACCCGTCCGCCGGGGCGGCGAGATGCCAGCCGCCCTTGATCTCGAGGCTGGTGTTGGTGACCTTGGCGCTGGCGGCGTACGGGTCGTCCGGACCGGTGGGCGTCCGGTCCCGCCGCCAGAGCACCCTCGCCTCGGTCACCCCGGGCGGCATCTGGAAGGACAGCACGATCGACTCGCCGCGGTCGTCGGCGCGCAGGTCGCGCACGGGCTCGATCACCACGTGCCGCACGGCCCGGCCGACGACGGCCGACTCCCCGTGCACCGTCACCGGGGTGTAGATCACCTCGCCGACCGGGGCGGACTCCCCGGCCTGCCCGGCCCGGCTGGCGCCGACCAGGCGGACGGGCCCGGTGATGGCGGCGAGCGGCACCTCGTCGCCCTCGCCGCCAAGTCCGCCGAGGGGCAGCGGGCCGGAGCCGGGCATCGACAGCGGGCCCGAGCTGGCACCGGGCAGCGGCAGCGGGCCCGAACCCGACATCAGCCGCGGACCGGTGTTCCCGGCGCCACCGGCGCCACCGGCGCCACCGGCGGAACCGGCGGAACCGGCGGAACCGGCGGAACCCGACGCGACCGGCGTCGCGTAGATCCGCACCTCCCAGCCAGGTGGGGGCGTCCAGCGCAGCGTGGTGCGCCCGCTGGTGGTGACGGCGGCGAGGTCCTGCACCGGCCGGGGCCGGGCGGTCGCCTCGACCTCGGCTTCGGCGCCCGGCGTGCGGACGGGGCGCCCGGCCGCGTCGTGGTACTCGACGAAGACGTGATAGCGGTACATCACGCCGACGACGACGTCCGTGTCGTGGAACACGCCGCCGGTGACCCGGGCCCGCCGCAGCGGCTGGCTGACGGACGAGCCGGGCACGACGGTCCGCTCGACCGTGACGACCGACAGGGCGCCGTCGAGCTGCCAGCCCAGCCGGATCCCGGCGGCGGTCCGCTCGGCGCGCAGCTCGGCGAGGTCGCGGGTGCAGACCACGGGCGCGGTGGCGACCGGCTCGGAGCGGCGCTCGCCGCAGATCGCGGTGACCTCGTGCCGCACCGGCGTCCACGCCGGCGCGCCGGCGTCGTAGAGCTCGGTGGAGCGGGTGGTACCCAGGCTGCGCCGACCCAGCGTCGCCGCGGCGCCCTCGACGAGCACGACGCGCTCCACCCGGTAGGAGACGGGGCCGCCGACGGACGGCGACGCCCGCCAGCGAAGCTGCACCGAACCGTCGGGGCCGGTGACCGCGGCGAGATCCGACGGCGGCGACAGCGGCAGCGCCGCCAATGCCGCGAGCGCCTCCCGGTTGTCCGCGGCGGTGGCGAGCACCGCGGCCAGGGCGGCCTCCTGGGC
>NZ_JAMQQF010000857.1 GCF_023716945.1 Frankia sp. AiPs1
GGCGTCGCCCGTCGGGGCCGCGGCCGCGACGGGGGTGACCGCGCCGAGTGCGAGTGGAGCGGTGGCCCCGGCCAGCGCGGCCAGGCGGATGAATGTCCTGCGGTCGTTCGGCACGCGGCTTGCCTCCCCAGTTCGCCCGACGGAGGACCTGGCGTTCTCCACCGCGCGATTACCCTATGAAGTTGAATGGTGGCGCTGGGTTGTAGTGCCGTCAATCAGCGACACGCCTCGGTAGTCGGTGGGACGGCTGCTGACCGGTGGGACGGCTGCTGGCCGGTGGGACGGTTGCTGGCCGGTGGGACGGGTGGCGGTCAGTGGGAGCGGGCGGCGGTCAACCGTGGCAGCAGGGCGCCGACCGCGAAGCA
Organism: Frankia sp. AiPs1; assembly: GCF_023716945.1. Lineage (GTDB taxonomy): Bacteria > Actinomycetota > Actinomycetes > Frankiales > Frankiaceae > Frankia. The sequence goes on from NZ_JAMQQF010000857.1 coordinate 366, forward strand.
GGTGGCGGCCGCGATGACGGTCAGCGAGACGTCGACGGCGGTGGTGGGCGACAGCAGGCGGGTCGCGGAGAGGGCGAAGACGCCGAACAGCCCGACCGCGCAGCCGGCCGGCAGGAACCGTAGTCCCCGCAGCCACCAGGTGGCCGGCGCGGCGTGCCGGCCGAGCGGCAGCAGCGCGACCGCCCACAGCAGCCCCATCAGGACCAGCAGGCCGAGCCCGAACAGGCCGTAGATGGACAGCAGTGAGCCGTGCACGCTCGCGGTTCCGGTCGCCTTCGCCACGGTGTGCAGATCGGTGTCGCGCAGTGCCACCTCGACCGGCATCAGCCCGGTGGCCCGCCCGTCCAGGTCCCGGATGTCGAGATCGACCGTCCAGTTCGCCGAGCCACGGGCCGGCACCGTCGTGTGGACGCGGGTGTCGTAGTCGAAGAAGGTCAGGCCCAGCACGGTGCCGCTCAGCCGCACCGAGTCGACGTTGACGTTCGACCGGCTCAGGTTCTGCACGCCGACCACCACTCGGGCTACCGCGCCGGCGTCGAGGACGAGGTCGCCCCGGCCGAGCGGCTGGCCGTCGACGGTCACCGTCAGCTCCACGCCACCCCCCGGGGCCGCACGGGCGGCGGGTATCGGGGACAACATGAGCCAACCGAGGCACGCCGCCAGGCAAACAGTGCTAAGAATTCTTTCCCGAGCCGGCCGTGCGGTCGGCATTGCGATTGTCACTACTTCCCCCCGCGACCGGGATGTGCGGCCGGTCGGCTGTTATTCTAACGATCGTCGTATGTGGGACTTCCGCCAAACGTGCATCACGTGTTTTCGCGGGTCGTGGGGACGGGCCGGCCTCAGCGTGTTGCCGGTCGCACCCGGGGGGGCGCACTGGTGTCTGGCCATCGATCGGCTGACCGGCTCATAAGGCGGTCGCGGCGCGGTGTCGTGCCGACCGTCTTTCTCAGCGTTCTGCTCCTTTGCGCGGGAGCGGGGGTGGCCGGTGGCCTGGCCGGGCCACCCCGGCTGGCCGGGGTGAACGTCGCAGCGACGGGTAGCGACGCGTCGCCGCATTCCGCCGGCGCGCAGGATTCGGTCGCCGCGACGGATTCGGCCAGCGCGCCGCATTCGGCCGATTCGCCGGGTTCCGGTGCTTCCGGGGGCGTCGCCACCGGCGTGGGTTCGACCGGTGGCTCCGCCGCGGGTGACCCGGGCCCTGGCAGCGCGGCCACGACGAACGGCGCAACCAACGGCGGCGGGTCCGGCGGCACATCCACCGGCGACGGCTCGTCGAGTGCCCACTCCCCGGCGGGCGATCCGCCGGGTTCCGGCGGCCCGACCTCGGTGCCGGCGACCTCAGTGCAGGCGACCTCGGTGCCGGCGACCACGCAGCCCGCGCCGCCCGCGC
>NZ_JAMQQF010000858.1 GCF_023716945.1 Frankia sp. AiPs1
GTCCGCCGAGCCGACCGCCGGGCGCGGACCGCGCCGCGTGGCCGCCCCCACCGGCCCGGGCTGCGGCCCGGAGCCCGACCGCTGGCCACGGTACGTGATCGTCGGCCGGGCGAACGGAGCGATGCCACCATCTTGGCGCAGAAGGGTGCGTACACCCCGCAGGCCGCGCCACCCGGACATCCGACGGCCGTTCTGGCGGCCACCGGACGGAACATGCCTGGATTGTCGTACATCCGGGTTTCCCGGCATTACGGGTGGAAGTCCGTCGCGAGATGCCTGTTGTCATGTTGGGTCTGATGGGCGTGTGCGGCGGGGATGCCGTTCTATGGGCAACTCTCCGTGTACGGATGGGGTAGTTGTCGTCACCAGCGCGATCCTGCGCGGTGCGGCTCCCGCCAAGATCGTCGGCGCGCTCGACGTCCTCTCCGCCGGTCGGGCCTGGCTCGGGCATGGATTCGGGGCCGCCGGGTCCGGGGTAGCCGGGTCCGGAGTGGCCGGGTACGAAGCGGTGGTGGCGGGCCCCGGGCTGACTTCCGCCGCTGGCCGAACGGTTCGGACGCCTCGCCGAGACCCTCGGGATCCGCCTGCGGAGGTGGAGCGACGAGCCGCCGCGAAAGCTCGACGTCCGGCGGGCGCACCGCGCGGCCGAAGTCGGGATTACCGCGGAATCCCGGAGACCGGGACCTGTTTCTTCGACGTCGGGCCGAACGGGTAGCGGGTTGAAAGGCTTCTCGGTGAGCTGGCCGACCGAAATCGACGTGCAGGCCGTCATTCGGCGGCGCACGGGACGGGCGGCGGCTCGAATCGCCGCACGTTCTCGGTGAGCGGGTGATCCCGGTGGCGACGGAATTCGACGCGGCTCCCCGCGGAGGTGTTCGAGAGCTGCGCGCGTGCTCGTGGCGGGAGCCGGCGCCGAGCGGCCGGTTCCGGGTGGGCCGGCGTGGCCCGTGGGCGCCCACCCGGAACCGACCTGGGTGCCGGTCTTCGAGGGGCGACTCGTTGCCGACCGGCACCCGGTGTGCGGCCCCACGGCCGGGGACCTCCCGTCCACCCGGGCGCAGCCGCGTGACCTCGAGTGCACCGCACCCCGGGCGGCCTGGCCAGAGCATCGGGGAGGCGATCGGCCGGGCAGGCCCGCGACCGGGCCGGCCGACGACCGGACAGGAAAGGGACATCGAGGATGCGCTGGTTCCGGTTCCGGTAATTCTGCCCGTTCGTCTCATCCCACTGACTATCCTGATCTCGGGGCGCGGCGGTGGCGATAGAACGGAGTCGACATGTCGGTCGATAGGCATCCGGGATGGACGCCGAACATTCTCCGACGCTTTCGTGAGGCGCACGGCCTGACCCAGGACGGCCTCGCCGAGCGGCTGCGCGGGTTGCCGGAAAAAAGTGGATTCACCCCGCCGGCGGCGACCGCGGAAATGATTCGCCGGCACGAGCTCGGCAAGGTTTTTCCCGGGGTCGCCTATCGGCGCTCCTACTGCCAGTTGTTCGGTGTCACGGAGCCCGAGCTGGGGTTCCGACCACCGCTGCCGGGAGAGTCCGTCGCCGGCTGGCGTGCCGACGGGTCCGGGCCATCGGCGGTGGGCCTGGACGCGGCCCTGGATGCGGCTGTGGACGCGGACATCGACGCGGCCTGGTCGAGGCTCGTGGGCCTTGCGGGCAGCCGCCCGCAACCGCCCGGGTCGGGGCGGCTTGAAACAGGGCCCGGATCAGGCCGCGCGGTGCCGGCGGGCGCGGTGCCGGCG
>NZ_JAMQQF010000859.1 GCF_023716945.1 Frankia sp. AiPs1
GTGGCCGATCCGCCGGGGTCGGCGCCGGCGCCCGTCGATGTCCCCGTCGGGGCGCCCGAGCCGGCCGTGCTTCCCGAGCCGACCGCACCGGCTGACGCGGCCGGGCCGTTCGATGCGCCCTGCCCGGCCGATGAACCCTGCCCGGCCCATGCGCCCCGCCCGGCCGATGCGGCCGGGCGGGGCGAGTCAGGCACGTACTCCGGGGCGGCGGTTTTGTCCGGGCGGGCGGAGAGGTCGGCGCGGGCGGCTCGGGTATGGCGGCGGATTCGGGCGGTCGTGGTCGATCGCAACGAGCGCCGTCGGGAGGTCTGCGAGGCACTCGACCTCAGCTTCATCCGGGTCAGGGCGCTCCTGGCGCTGCAAGCCGGGCCGCTCACTCTGGGCGAACTCGCCGCCGCGTTGTCGATCGACCGCCCCTACACCACCCTGACCGTTCACGAGCTGGAACGGCGCGGCCTGGCCGAACGCACCGTGCACCCGGACGACCGGCGCTCGAAGCTCGTCGAGCTGACCGCCTCCGGCCGGACGGCCGCCCGACTCGCCGACGACATGCTCAACCGGCCGCCCGCGGCGCTCGTCGCACTCGACCCGGCCGACCTCGCCACGCTCGACCGCATCACCGCCCACCTCGCCGGCGAGGACCCCACCGCGACGGCCTAGACGACTCAGAACCGGGGCGGGGCCGGTCGCGGCGCGTTCCGCACGGTCTTGGCCCGCGGACCGTACACACCGCACCGCCATCCGGCTGCCCACCGCGCACCTGGCCGTTACCGGGGAACGCTCGTGGCCCGGGCCGGGGCGGGTGCGGGACGTCGACGGTGCGCCCGCGCGGGGTCGCCGCCATGTCACGGCGTGGCGGCGACCCCGGTCACGGTGACATGGCCGCCTGGTGGGATCTGCCGTCGATCAGGTCAGCGCGCGGAGAAGGACGTCGCGCTGATCGGTGGAGAGCCGGCGGGCGAAGCATCGCAGGACGCTGTCGGGATTCTCGCCGCGCAGCAGGAAGTCGAGCATCTGCCCTGCCGCGTGGTCGGCAGCTCGCCGCAGGGGACGGTAGGCGAAGCCTCGTCCTCGCGGCGCCCGCTGGACCATCCCCTTGTTCACCAACCTCAACAGGGTCGTCGCGATCGTGCTCTGCGCGAGACCGGCGCCGAGGCGTTGCTGGACCTGGAAGGGCATCAACGGCTCGTCGGCCGACCACAGCAGGGTCAGGACGGCCCGCTCCAGATCTCCGGCAGCCCTCTTGGGCTGGGGCTCGACGGCGGCGGCCGAGGCGGCCATGACCGTCCCGGTCGGTCTGGCCGTGCGGCGGCGGCCCCGCGCGACAGCGGGGGTGGCGGGCGATCTGACCGCTCCGGTCGTCGCCGGACCGGTTGTGGCTGCTGGGACTGCCATGGTTGCGGGGCTGGTGGTGGTTGCCGCACCGAAGGTGGTTGCCGGGCTGATCGTGGTTGCCGGGCCGATGCGGCTCAGCGAGGTGCGCGCCGCCGGCAGCGGCGGATTTGCTGGGGAAAGTGCCGGAAATGAGCGTGGCATGGCTGCTCCGAGTCCTGGAGACCGGTGCTACGAAACGGATTCTGTGCGCCGCGACGGGCGGCGGGTTGTCAGGCCGCGAGGCGTGGCGGCCCGCGCCGCACCACCACATGCCGAAGCCACAGCGAGCACGCCGGGTCAGGCGGCCCGCAGGGGGCGGGCAACCGCGCGCTCGCGACGGTCACGGGCGAGCGGCCGCCCGGCCGTGGGC
>NZ_JAMQQF010000085.1 GCF_023716945.1 Frankia sp. AiPs1
GCGAGGGTGCGGCCGTCAGCCGGCTGGCCGGCGGCGGGAGTCCACCCGGCCGCCCGCGCCCGGTGCACCGTGCGCGGACCGGACGCGAGCGCCTCGACGCAGCCCCGACCGCCGCACGGGCAGTCCGGTCCGTCGACGTCCACGACGAGGTGACCGATGTGGCCGGCGTTGCCGGAGGTGCCATGGAACAGCCGATCACCCAGCACCAACCCGCCGCCGACGCCGGTCGAGACGGTCACCGCGAGCAGGTTGCGCACGCCCCGTCCCGCCCCGGCCCAGTGCTCACCGGCGACGAGCGCGACGCCGTCGTTGTGGACCAGCACGCCCCGCCCGGGGAACAGCTCGCGCAGCCGGGCGCGCAGCGGAAACGCCCGCCAGGACGGGATGTTCAGCGGCGACACCTCGCCCGCCGGCCATTCCATCGGGCCCGCGCACCCACAGCCGACCCCGGCGATCGCGTCCGCCGCGATCCCGGCGGACGCGAGCACCGCGCCGACGCAGTCCCGCAGCGCGCCGAAGACCTCCTCGGCCGATCCGCCCGCGGCGTCGGAGGGCCGGTGACCGGGCACGGGGCGGCGGGCGGTCGCGAGGATCGTGCCGTCCGCGTCGACGACCGCGGACGCGATCTTGGTGCCGCCGATGTCGACGGCGAGCGCCGGCCCGGCAGCGCGGCCCGTTGTCACCCTCCCGGCCGTCGTCACGGACAGCGACGCCCAGACCCGTGCGGCTGCGACGTCATGGCCATGCCCAGTCCCTCCCACCCGGTCTGACCGCTCACCCGGTCTGACCCCTCACCCGGGCTGACCGCTTCACCTCGCCTGACCGCTCTCCTGGTCTGATCTGTTCATCGATCTGACCTCGTCACCCGGCCGGTGGCCGGCCGGCACCGGTGCATGTTCGTGGTCTTGAGCGTAGACAACACTCGAGGGCAGACAACACTTCAGCGCAGACAACAACGGCCGGGCTCCAGCCTCGTCGGAGACGGGTGGAGGCCCGGCCGTGCCGGTCCGGGGGACCGATCAGCCAGCCTTGCGCTTCTCGATCGCCTCGGTGAGCTGCGGGACGACGTTGAAAAGGTCGCCGACCAGCCCGTAGTCCGCGAACTCGAAAATCGGCGCCTCGGGGTCCTTGTTGACGGCGACGATCGTCTTGGACGTCTGCATTCCGGCCCGGTGCTGGATGGCACCGGAGATGCCGACCGCGATGTAGAGCTGCGGCGACACCGTCTTGCCGGTCTGGCCGACCTGGTTCTGGTGCGGGTACCAGCCGGCGTCGGTCGCGGCACGCGAAGCGCCGACGGCCGCGCCGAGGGTGTCGGCCAGCTTCTCCACCAGCGCGAAGTGCTCCGCGGCACCGAGACCGCGGCCGCCGGAGACGACGACCTGGGCCTCGGTGAGGTCCGGCCGACCGGACTTGGCCTCGACCACCCGGTCGACGATCTTCGCGCCCTTGCCGGCGTCGGAGATCGCGACGTTCACGGTCTGCTCGGCCGGCGTCGACGGCGCGGCCTCGGGGGCCGTGGAGTTCGGCCGGACGACGACCACCGCGACGCCCTTGGTGACCTTCGAGGTGACGATCGTCGAACCGCCGAAGATCCCCTGGGTGGCGACCAGGTCCGTGGACAACGCGGTGGCGTCCCAGATCAGGCCGGACTCGGTCTTCGCGGCGACCCGGGCCGCGACCTCACGGGAGTCCGCGGTGGCCGCGACCAGCACGGCCGCCGGTGACGCCTCGCCGACCAGGTTGGCCAGCACCTCCGCCGCCGGTCCGCCGACGTAGCTCGCGATGTCGTCCGACTCCGCGACGTACACCTTGGCGGCGCCGTACTGGGCGAGGTACTCCTTGGCCTTCGCGTAGGTGCCCGGGGCACCGAGGAAGACCGCGGACGGCTCACCGAGTGTGCGGGCGAGCGTCAGCAGCTCGGCGGTGACCTTCTTGGGTTCACCGTCGGCGTGCTCGACGAGTACGAGAACTTCAGCCATCGAACAGACCCCTCAGATGAGCTTCTGCGCGGCGAGGAACTCCGCGACCTTCGTTCCGCCGTCGCCCTCGTCCTTGACGATCGTCCCGCTCGAACGCGGCGGGGCGGCCTCCGACGTGACGACCGCCGAGGCGGCGCCCGCGAGGCCGACCGCGGCGCCGTCGAGCCCGGCGTCAGCGGCGGACAGCGTCGTCAGCGGCTTCTTCTTGGCCGCCATGATGCCCTTGAACGAGGGGTAACGCGGCTGGTTGATCTTCTCGACGACCCCGACGACCACCGGCAGGCTCGCCTCGACGAGGGCGTAGCCGTTGTCGGCGAGTCGCTCGATCGTCACCTTGCTCGCGCCCGGGTCCACCGTGACCTTGCGGGCCTGGGTGAGCTGAGGCAGCCCGAGGCGCTCCGCCAGCAGGGCACCGATGACGCCGCCACGGGCGTCCGAGGCCTCGGAGGAGGTGATGACGATGTCCGGGGACAGCGTCGAGATCACCTTTGCCAGTGCCGCGGAGGTCGCCAGCGCGTCCGACCCGTGCAGCGAGTCGTCCGTGAGGTGAACGGCCTTGTCCGCGCCCATCGACAGGGCCTTGCGGATCGTCTCGACCGCCTTGGCCGGCCCCATCGTGACGACGGTGACCTCGCCCCCGTGCGCTTCCTTGATCTTCAGGGCCTCTTCGACCCCGTACTCGTCCATCTCGTTCATGACGTTGTCGACGCTCTTGCGGTCGACGGTCTTGTCCGCGGCGTCGAGCTTCTTCTCCGCCCAGGTATCGGGAACCTGCTTGACGGTAACGACGATGTTCACGCCTTGGGGCCTCCGTAGCCAACATCCGATGTCAGTGCTCTTGACATCGTCGCATCTGGGGCGCTCACACGCCCGATGATCGGCGGCGTGACGCGGACCGCACTGTGCCCCTGACCTGGACAGCCGGCTCGGGATGGGTTTCGACTACACGCCGTCACCAAGACTAGTCCGTGCGCCCCGCTGCAGCCATACCCCGCGGTGGGCGCACCACGCCCGGCCAGTTCCCCCCAGAGCGGGACAAGGTCTCCTCGCCGACATTACTTTGCGGGCCATTTTTCCGATCCGGCCTCAAATGCACGTGCACAAGTGCCATGCAGGTGCATGAGCAGATGACTTGATCTCACATTCCGTGACGTTGCCAGGAAGCCATCCCCGGCCGCCGGCACGACACCAGAGGCATCAGTCCCGGCTACGCGTGCAATGCGGCCGGGTTGTGCACACCCCCTTCCCTTGCTAGTGACCGTTCCACTACTTTCTGACTAAGGCGGTGTGCGCGGTCGGGCCGCCGCTGACTTAGGTTGACCTAACTTCGACGGGGGACAGATGTCGAATACGCCGCCGGAAAATCCCGCACCCACCTCCCCCTTCGCGCGTCTGCTGCGCGAGGCCGGGGTATCGGACACCAGGTTCGCCTGTCAGGTGAACGCCCGCGCTCGCCAGCAGCGCAAGATCGAACTCGGCCTGGCAAGGACGACGGTCGGTCACTGGCGACGGGGCATGCGCCCGCGCGACCCGATGGTCGCCGAGCTGGCAGCCGCCGAGATGTCGGCTGCGCTGGGCTATCCCGTCCTGCCCGCCGACCTCGGCTGGCGCGGGGAGTCCTACAGCCACGACGACCTGGGGCTGAGCGGGGCGAACGCACCCGTCGAGACCCTGCGCACCCTCGCCGGACTATCGGGAAGAGACATGCGGCGACGTGACCTTCTCCACGATGGAACCGCCTTCATCGCATCCGCCTTCGCCGAGCCGGTGCTCTCCAGCCTCACCGGCGTCGTCGACCGGATCGTCGGCGCGCCACCACCGGTCGCGGGCGGCGGCGCGCTGATCCGCGACGTGACCGAGAACTTCCGCAAGCTCGACGCCAAGTTCGGCGGCAGCGAGATCCGCCCCCAGGCGGTCAGCTTCCTGCACGACCAGACCCGGGCCGCCCGCGACAACCGCCCCAACCCGGACCTGTTCAGCGCCCTGGCGGAGCTGACCCAGTTCTGTGGCTGGCTCGCCCAGGACGGCCAGCGGGAGGCGCTCGCCCAGCGCTACTACATCCAGGCCCTCAGCCTCGCCGAGCACGCCGACGACGCGATGCTCGCCGGGCGGATCCTGTCCGGCATGAGCGACCAGGCCGCCCAGCTCGGCCATCCGCGCCAGAGCCTGGCGCTGGCCCGGGCCGCCCTGCGCCGGTCGTGGCGGCACTCCACCAGCGCGGTGCGGGCCATGCTCTACGACAAGAACGCCTGGGCGCTGGCCCGCAACCGCGACGAGTCCGGGTGCCTGCGGGCCCTGGACGACATGGACGAGGCCATCGCCCGCGACGACGGGGCCGGACCGTCCTGGGCCGGCCACTACAACGCCGGCGACGCCGCCGAGTGCCGCGGCCACTGCCTGCTGCTGCTGGAGCGGCCGCGCGAGGCGGCGGACATGCTCGTCGAAGCGCGCACGCTGCAGGGCGCGGCCCGTGCGCGGACCCGCAGCTACGCCGAGGCCGACCTGGCACTGGCCTACCTGCGCCGGCCGGCGGCGGAGCTGGAGGGCGCCCTGGAGGCGGCCTACCGGGCCGTCGCCGTCGCCGGGCAGGTCTCCTCGCAACGGATCGCGACGAAACTGGCCGAGCTCGACGAGGAATTCGGCAAGCACCCGACCGTCGCGTCGCGGGAGTGGCGCGAACAGGCCCGCCCGCTGCTCCCGGCCACCTCCGCCGCCTAGCCCTCCGACGCCGAGCCTTCCGACGCCTAGCCCTCCGGCGCCAGGGGGCCACTCGGCGTGACCCCTCCCCATGGGACGCACTCCTGCGGCCCGCCTCGCGACGGCCCGGCGCTCCCGCCGGGCCGCGTGGGGGCCCCCGCCAGGTCACGCGGGTCACCCACCGCTCGGATGCCCCGGCGCGCCGGGCACTCTGGGATGGTGACATCCGCGCAGGAGTCCGGCCGCACGGCACCGGACGCCAAGACCGACACCGGACCGGGCGACATCCCGGTCGCCGCCCCCGAGCCCAGGGCCCGACCGGCCTTCCGGGTCGGCACCGCCATCACGGTGATCGCCTGGGTGGTCGCCGCGGGCCTCGCCCTGCTCGCCCTCGGCCGGCTGGTGCACCTCGACGACGGCCTCGACTGGCCCTACTCGGCGATCAACGCCGTCACCCCGCTGCTCTACCTGCCGGCCTACGCCACGCTCGCCGTGGCCTTCGCCCTGCGCCGCAACCTGCTGCTGATCCTTTCGGTCGTGCTGGTCGCCGTCCACCTGTTCTGGTCGGTGCCCGAGGTGCTCCCGGGCGGCGCCGAGGACGCGCCCCAGGGATCGGCCAGACTGCGGATCATGTCGGCGAACCTGCTGTACCGCAACGCCCACGCCGACCGGCTCGGCGCGCAGATCCGCTCGGCCAACCCCGACGTGCTCATCCTCGTCGAGCTTTCACCGCTGACGCTGTCCCGGGTGAACGCCTCCGGCGCCCTGGCCGGCTTCCGGTACCGGGAGGTGCACCCGGACGACGGCGCGTTCGGCGCGGCGATCTACTCCCGGTTCCCGCTGCGCGACGCCGCCGCCCCGATCGTCGGCGGGTCGATGTCGCTGCGGGCCACCGTCGAGGTCGACGAGAACCGCCGCTTCGTGATGTACGCGGTGCACACCATCTCGCCGACGTCCGGCTCGTACACCAACCGGTGGCGCACCCAGCTCACCGCCCTGCGCCACGAGGCCCAGCACGCCACCCTGCCGGTGGTCATGGCCGGCGACTACAACGCCACCCGCGACCACCGGCCGCTGCGCAGGCTCGTCAGCGCCGGGGTCCGCGACGCGCACGACGTCGTCGGCGGCGGGTGGGAGCCCACCTGGAACGCCCGCTCCGTGCTGCTGCCGCCGGTGCTGCGCATCGACCACGTGCTGACCTCGCCGGCCTTCGCGGTCACCGGCTTCCAGGTCGGCCACGACTTCGGCAGCGACCACCTCCCGGTGATCGCCGACCTGGCCATGCGGTAACCCCCGGATGGCGCCTTCGGCGCAATCCGGGGGGTAAGCCCCAGATGGCGCCTTCGGCGCAATCCGGGGACCCCTACCATCGGGCGCCGTTCGGGGTCTCCGTCGGATCGCCTCCGGCGATCCTCCTGGAGTATGGATTCAGCGGGGTCAGCGGCCGGTGAAGTCCGCTTTGCCGGGGCCGTGGGCGAGGAAGGACTCCATGCCGATGCGGCGGTCCTCGGTGGCGAACAGGCCGGCGAACAGGGCGGCCTCCAGGCGCAGGGCCTCGGAGAGGGCGAGCTCCGAACCGTCGTCGACGGCCTGCTTCGCCGCCGCCAGCGCCATCGCGGGGCCGGCCGTGTACCGCCCGGCGATCTCCCGGGCGCGGTCGAGGACCTCGGCCGCGGGGACCACGACGTCGGCCAGGCCGATCTCGGCGGCCTCGTCGGCACGCACCTGCCGGCCGCTGAAGATGAGGTCCTTGGCCCGCGCCGGGCCGATCAGCCGCGGCAGGCGCTGCGTCCCACCGGCCCCCGGGATCACCCCGAGCAGGATTTCCGGCTGGCCGACCTTCGCGTTGTCGGCGAACACCCGCACGTCGGCGCACAGCGCAAGTTCCAGCCCGCCGCCGAGGGCGTAGCCGGTGACCGCCGCGACCACCGGCTTCGGGATGCGGGCGACCACCTCGAAGGTGGAGTTGAGGTCGCCGACCCAGGCCGACGCCTGCGCGTACCCCATCGGCGCCATCTGCCTGATGTCCGCGCCGGCGGCGAAGACCTTCTCGCCCCCGTAGATGACCACCGCCCGGATCGCCGGGTTGCGGGTCGCCTCGACGGCGGCCGCCCGCAGGTCGGCGGCGACGCCGGAGTCCAGCGCGTTCATCGGCGGCCGGTCCAGCCGGATGGTGCCGATCCCGCCGTCGACCTCGAGCCGCACGACGCTCATCCAGGGTCCTCCCGCTCTGGCCCGCGCCCGGGCGGGCGGGGCGTGGCGACTCCCAGCCGGCCGCGGCGATCGTGTGCCGGGCCGACCGCCGCCCGCCCTGGTCGTCGGTCGCTCCAGGGGTGGGTCGCGGCGGCCGGCCGGGTCCGATCGTGCTGCGGATCAGTGGGGTCGGAGGTCACGATAGGCCGACCGACGCTGATCTTCCTGCGATCGCGACGGCGGGGGCGGGCGGGATGGAGCCGCCCGATCGGCCCACCGGGGGTGGGAGCGTCCGTTAACGTCACCGAGGTGTCCGACGCAGGCGGCAGCACCCGCGCATCCCATCCGTCATCCCGCTCGGGCGGCGGCCTGCACCCTGGCCGGCCCGGCCCGCTCGGGGTGAGCTGGGACGGCGCCGGAGTCAACATCGCCGTCGCCGCCCCCGGCGCCGAGGCAATCGAGTTCTGCCTGTTCGACGACGCCGACCGGGAGTCCCGCCACCGGCTGCCGGAACGCGACGGCGAGGTGTGGCACGGCTACCTGCCCGGCGTCGGCCCGGGGCAGCGCTACGGCCTGCGCGCGCACGGCCCGTACGACCCGGGCCGGGGCCAGCGCTACAACCCGGCGAAGCTGCTGGTCGACCCGTACGCCCGGCTGCTGACCGGGGCGCTGCGGCCCGATCCGGCCATCTACGGGTTCGGCGGCGGCGACCCCTACGGCTACGAGCCGGACGCGCGGGACTCCGCCCCCTTCGTGCCCCGCTGCGTCGTCGCCGGCCCCACCCGCCGGGACGGTACTCGCCGCCGGGGCAGGGGCCGGCACCCCGCGGACAACAGGCCCGCCATCCCGTGGTCCCAGACCGTTCTGTACGAGGCGCACGTGCGTGGCTTCACCCGCCTGCACCCGGGCGTGCCGGCCCGGCTGCGCGGCACCTACGCGGGGCTGGCCCATCCCGCCGTGGTCGACCACCTGCACCGGGTGGGCATCACCGCGCTCGAACTCCTGCCGGTGCAGGCCTCGGTCTCCGAGCCGGCGCTGCTCGAACGCTCGAGGATCAACTACTGGGGTTACAACACCCTGGGGTTCTTCGCGCCGCACCCCGCGTACGCGGCGACCGGCGATCCGATCGGCGAGTTCCAGACGATGGTGGCGACGCTGCACGCCGCCGGCATCGAGGTGATCCTCGACGTCGTCTACAACCACAGCGCCGAGGGCAGTGAACGCGGCCCGACGCTGTCCCTGCGCGGCCTGGACAACGCGACCTACTACCGGGTGGAACCGACGGACCCGCGGCGCTATCGCGACGTGACCGGCTGCGGCAACACCCTCAACATGACCTCGCCGCACGTGGTCAAGTTGATCTGCGACTCCCTGCGTTACTGGGTCAACGAGATGGGGGTCGACGGTTTCCGCTTCGACCTGGCCACCGCGCTGGCCCGCAACCCCGACGCCTTCGATCCCACCGCCGGCCTGCTGACGGCGATCCACGCCGACCCGCTGCTGTCGTCGGTGAAGCTGATCGCCGAGCCGTGGGACGTCGGCTGGGGCGGCTATCAGGTGGGATCGTTCCCGGCTCCGTGGGCGGAGTGGAACGGGCGCTTTCGCGACACGGTCCGGGACGTGTGGAACGGGCGGAGCAGCGGGGTCGCCGACCTCGGCTACCGGGTGACGGGCTCGTCCGACCTGTTCGAACACGGTGGTCGGCGGCCGTGGGCGTCGGTGAACTTCGTCACCGCCCACGACGGCTTCCCCGTGGCCGACCTGGTCTCCTACGCGGAGAAGCACAACGACGCCAACGGCGAGGGCAACCGGGACGGAGAGTCGGACAACCGCTCGTCGAACTACGGCGCGGAGGGCCCGACCGACGACCCGACGATCCTGTCCACCCGCCGCCGGGTGCGCCGCGGCCTGCTGGCGACCCTGCTGTTGTCGGCCGGAGTGCCGATGCTGCTGGCCGGCGACGAGTTCGGCCGGTCCCAGGGCGGCAACAACAACGCCTACTGCCAGGACAACCCCGTGTCCTGGCTGGCCTGGCCGGGCTCCGAACCCAGACCCAGGTCCGAAGCCAGGGCCAGGTCCGAGCCCAGGGCCGAGGCCGGCCCCGGTGCCGGGGCTGCCGGGCGCGACCCCGCCGGACCGGACGCGGCCCTGCTACGCCTGGTCAGCGGTCTGATCTCGCTGCGTCGCCTTGAGCCGGCGCTGCGCCGCGAGGTGTTCTTCCACGGCGGTGAGTCGGCCCCCGGGCAGCTCGCGGACATCACCTGGTTCCGGGCCGACGGGCAGGTGATGTCCACGGCGGACTGGAACGCGCCGAAGGTCGTCACGCTGGTCGCCCACATCGCCGCGGGCACCCCCCCGAGTGCCGTCTCGGGCGCTGTCGCGGGCGCCGCCTCGGACGCCGCCGCGGAAACCGGACGCGACGGTGGGTGCACGCCCGGCCTGCTGGGCGTGATCCACCCCGACGGCGCGGACACCGCCGTCACCCTGCCCGCGGCGCCGTGGGCCCAGCGCTACGACCTACTACTCGACACCGCCGACGAGGACCTCGCCGGTTTCCCGGCGACCCTGGCCGACCCACGCCGGACCCTGCTGCCCGGCGCCGTCGTGCCCGTCCGCGCCCGCAGCGTTCTCCTGCTGCGGGCGCATCCCCCGGCCTGACCACCGGTTCGACGGTCCAGGGGCGGGCGACGGTCCAGGGGCGGGCGACGGGTCTAGGGGCGGGCGACGGGTCTAGGGGCGGGCGACGGGTCTAGGGGTTGGCGACGGGTCTAGGGGTTGGCGACGAGGCCCAGCTCGGCGACGCTGGCGGTGAGGCGGTGGCGGGGCAGCACTCGCACGGTGTAGCCGAACGGTCCGGTGCGGCCGAGCGGGATCGTGCCCTCGTAGCGGGGGCCGCCCTCGCCCTCGCCGGCGAGCTGCAACGACAGCACCTCGGGGGCGAGGATCCGGTCGGTCTGGTCGATTCGGCCGTAGGAGGCGAGGACGTCGACATCGTCGGGAGCCAGCCCGCCGAGGTCGATCGTCGCCCGCACCACCAGCGACTGGCCCACCTGAGGGGTGTCACCGAGCCCGGCGGAGTCGACGTTGAGCACCCGCACCCCCGACCAGGCGGCGCGGACCCGGCTCTTCCAGGCCGCGAGGTCGCGGGCGCCGGCCGAGCCGTCGGCGGCGGCGGTCCGGGCGGAGACGCCGGCCGGCACGTAGTACCGCTCGACGTACTCCTGCACCATCCGGCTGGCCAGCACCTGCGGGCCGAGGCTGGACAGGGTGTGCTTGACCATCGCCGTCCAGCGCCGCGGGGCGCCGTCGCCGGCGTCGCGGTCGTAGAACCGCGGGGCGACGGTGTTCTCCAACAGGTCGTACAGGGCGGCGGACTCGATGTCGTCACGCCGGTCCGGGTCCTCGACGCCGTCGGCGGTCGGGATCGCCCAGCCGTTCTGGCCGTCGAACATCTCGTCCCACCAGCCGTCCCGGATGGACAGGTTGAGGCAGCCGTTGAGCGCCGCCTTCATCCCGGACGTGCCGCACGCCTCCAGCGGGCGCAGCGGGTTGTTCAGCCAGACGTCCGAACCGGAGTACAGGAACCGCGCCATGCCGATGTCGTAGTCGGGCAGGAACACGATGCGCGCGCGCACGGCCGGGTCGTCGGCGAACTGGACGATCTGCTGGACGAGCTGCTTGCCGCCGTCGTCCGCGGGGTGGGCCTTGCCGGCGATGACCATCTGGATCGGCCGCTGCGGGTGCAGCAGCAGCCGGCGCAGCCGCTCGGAGTCGCGCAGCATCAGCGTGAGCCGCTTGTAGGACGGCACCCGGCGGGCGAAGCCGATGGTCAGCACGTCGGGGTCGAAGACGGACTCGATCCAGTCGAGTTCGCCGGGGGCGGCGCCGCGCTCCAGCCAGGAGGCGCGCACCCGGCGGCGAACCTCGCCGACGAGCCGCTCCCGCAACTGGCGCCGGGTGGCCCAGACGACCTCGTCGGGCAGGGTCGAGATCTTGGCGAAGCCGGCCGCGTCGTCGGCGAGCAGGCCGGGACCGGGCTGGCGGTCGGCCAGCTCGATGACCGCCCGCGACACCCAGGTCGGGGCGTGCACGCCGTTGGTCACCGAGCCGATCGGCACCTCGGCGGAATCGAACCCGGCCCACAGACCCGCGAACATCTCCCGGCTGACGATGCCGTGCAGCTTGCTCACGCCGTTCGAGCGCTGGGCGAGGCGCAGGCCCATGTGCGCCATGTTGAACACGTTCGGGTCGGATTCGACCCCGAGCTCCAGGATTCGTTCGGCCGGCACGCCGGGCCAGGAGTTGTCCCCGCCGAAGTGGCGGGCGACGAGGTCGCGGGGGAAGCGGTCGATGCCGGCGGGCACCGGGGTGTGCGTGGTGAACAGCGTGCCGGCGCGGGCGGCCTCCAGCGCCTCGTCGAAGCTGAGCCCGGTCTCGACGAGCTCGCGGATCCGCTCCAGGCCGAGGAAGCCGGCGTGGCCCTCGTTGGTGTGGTAGACCTCCGGCGTCGGCGTGCCGGTGACGGCCGCGTAGGCGCGCAGCGCCCGGACGCCGCCGATGCCCAGCAGCATCTCCTGCAGCAGCCGGTGGTCGGTGCCACCGCCGTAGAGCCGGTCGGTCACCCCCCGCTCGGCCGGCTGGTTGTCCTCGACGTCCGAGTCGAGCAGCAGCAGCGGAACCCGGCCGACCTGCGCCTTCCAGATCTGGGCGTGCAGGGTGCGGCCCTCGGGCAGCCCGACGGCCACCTTCACCGGCACGCCGGCGGCGTCGGTGAGCTGGGTCAGCGGCAGCCCGTGCGGGTCGATGCCCGGGTAGCGCTCCTGCTGCCAGCCGTCGCGCGACAGGGACTGGACGAAGTAGCCCGCCCGGTAGAGCAGCCCCACGCCGATGATCGGCACACCGAGGTCGCTGGCGGTCTTGAGGTGGTCGCCGGCGAGGATGCCGAGCCCACCGGAGTACTGCGGCAGCACCTCGGTGATGCCGAACTCCGGCGAGAAGTACGCGATCGCCGCCGGCGCGCCCGACAGCTGCTGACGCTGGTACCACAGGTCGGCCGAGAGGTAGTCCTGGAGATCGTCCGCGATGGCGGTGAGCCGGCGCACGAAGCGGCGATCCGCGGCGAGCGCGACGAGCCGATCATGATCGACCTCGCCGAGCAGGCGTACCGGGTCACCCTTGGTGGCCCGCCAGAGCTCGGGATCGACCGACTCGAACAGGTCCAGCGTCTCGGGGTGCCAGGACCAGCGAAGATTCAGGACAAGTTCCCCCAGTGGAGCAAGCTGCTCGGGGAGCTGCGCACGGACGGTGAACCGTCGTAGGGCTCTCACGAAGACGTGAGCCTAGAGGAGTGCACGTGACATGGGCGCACCCGGGTTCGACCGGCAGGTTACGTTCTCCGAACAACTCGCTGCCCGGCCCAACGATCGGTCGGAATCCTCCGGAATTGCACTCCTGAGACGGGCCGGTCCTGCTACTCGTCGTCGGGCGCGGCGGCCACCTTCGCGGCGAGGGCGGACATGACCGCGGGGTCCCGCAGGGTCGTGACGTCGCCGAGCTCCCGGCCCTCGGCGACGTCCCGCAGCAGGCGGCGCATGATCTTGCCGGAGCGGGTCTTCGGCAGGTCGTCGGCCCAGACGATCCGCCGCGGCCGGGCCAGCTTGCCGATGCGCCGGGCGACATGCTCGCGCAGCTCGGCCTCGACGGCGGGGTCGCCGACCCGCTCGCCCGTCAGCGTCACGAACGCGACGATCGCCTGGCCGGTCTGCTCGTCGGCCTGCGCGACGACGGCGGCCTCGGCCACGGCCTCGTGGGCGACGATCGCCGACTCGACCTCGGCGGTGGACAGGCGGTGCCCGGAGACGTTGATGACGTCGTCGATCCGGCCGATGATCCAGAAATAGCCGTCGGCGTCGAGCCGGGCCGCGTCGCCGACCACGTAGGTCGTCGGGCCGAAGCGGGAGAAGTACGTTTCGACGAAGCGCTCGTCGTCCTTGTACAGGGTGCGCAGCATCGACGGCCACGGCTGCGTGATCACCAGTATGCCCGTTCCCTCCGTGACGGGCCGGCCGTCCTCGCCCAGCAGCGCCGGGCTGATTCCGGGCAGTGGCTTCGTCGCCGACCCCGGCTTGGTCGCGGTGGCCCCCGCCAGCGGCGCGATGAGCACCGACCCGGTCTCGGTCTGCCACCAGGTGTCGACGATCGGGCAGTGCCCGCCCCCGATCACCAGGTGGTACCACAGCCACGCCTTCGGGTTGATCGGCTCGCCGACCGTGCCGAGCACCCGCAGCGAGGACAGGTCGTGGCGGGCGGGGTACTGCGCGCCCCACTTCATGCAGGTGCGGATCGCCGTCGGCGCCGTGTAAAAGACGGTGACCTTGTACTCCTCGACGATCCGCCACCAGATGTCGTGGTCCGGATAGTCCGGGGCGCCCTCGAACATCACGCTGGTGACGCCGTTGGACAGCGGTCCGTACACGATGTAGGAGTGGCCGGTGATCCAGCCGACGTCGGCGGAGCACCAGTAGACGTCGGTCTCCGGATCGAGGTCGAAGACCGTTCGCAGCGTGTAGGTCGCCCCGAGCAGATAACCCGCAGTGGTGTGCAGGATGCCCTTCGGTT
Organism: Frankia sp. AiPs1; assembly: GCF_023716945.1. Classification (GTDB taxonomy): domain Bacteria; phylum Actinomycetota; class Actinomycetes; order Frankiales; family Frankiaceae; genus Frankia. The sequence continues at coordinate 13,491 of NZ_JAMQQF010000085.1, forward strand.
TCGCCGTCGACCCGGAGCTGTACAGGATGAACAGCGGGTGCTCCGCGGGCAGGCCGACCGCCGGGCAGGTCGGATCGGCGGCGGCGAGCAGCTCGTCGTACCAGACGTCGCGGCCGGCGGTCATCGGCACCTCGGCGGCGTTCTCCCCCGGGCCGCGGACCACCACGATGTGCTCCAGCGCCGGCAGATCGCCGAGCTCGGCGTCGACGGCGGCCTTCACCGGCGCCCGGCGCCCCTTGCGCCGCGCCCCGTCGACGGTGATGAGCACCTTGGCGTCGGAGACCTCCATCCGCTCCCGGACCGCGGACGGCGCGAAGCCGCCGAAGACCACATTGTGGACCGCGCCGATCCGGGCGCAGGCCAGCATTGCCGCGGCCACCTCGGGGATCATCGGCAGGAAGATGCCGACGACGTCCCCGGCCCGCACCCCGAGGGACAGCAGACCGTTCGCCAGCCGCTCGGTCTCGGCCAGCAGGTCGGCGTAGGTGACGTCCCGGTGCTCGCCCTCCTCGCCGCGCCAGTGGAACGCGACCCGCTCGCCCCGGCCGGCGTCGACATGGCGGTCCAGGCAGTTGGCCGACAGGTTCAGCTCACCGTCGGCGAACCAGGTGTAGAACGGCGGGTTCGTGTCGTCGAGCACCTGGCTGAACGGCTTGTCCCAGCTGAGCAGCTCGCGGGCGGCAGCGGCCCAGAACGCCTGCGGGTCCGCCGCTGCGGCTCGGCGATCCGGCTCCACGGGGCGACGTCGGGTGAATCCGACCGGCGGGTCGAAGCTCTCCACCGACAGCAGGCCCGCCAGCGTGGCCTCCAGATCGGTCGTGACGTTCGGACCGGGCGTGATGTCCGGACCGGGCGTGATGTCCGGACCGGGCGTGGCGCTCTGGTCGGCCGCGGCGCGCACGCCCGGATCGGTGGTCACGGTTCCTCCTGGACGAACGCTGTCTGGACGAAACGGTGTGTGGCGGGACACCTACCCCAGTGTACCACGAAGACCGCTCGCCGCCCAGGATCACACCGGGGCGGCGGGAGTCGGATCCGGCCGGTCCGCGCGCACCCGGTCGAGCAACGCCGCCAGCACCTGTTCGCCCGCGACCGCCCCCGCGCCGGCGGTGACGGCGACGTTCGGCGCCGACCAGCCAAGGTCGTGCAGCTCACCGTGGGCGGGCCGGACGGCGGCATCGGCCGCGAGCAGCATCGGAATGTCCAGGACCGAGTCACCGGCGGCCAGCAGGGTCGCCGTCCCGGCCCGGCGCACCACCTCGTCGACGGCCCGCTGCTTGGTCAGCACAATCGGCACCAGGTACACCTTGCGGCCCTGCACCGACACCGACCAGCCACCCGCCCGGGCCGTCGCGGTGACGTCGGTCAGGTCCGGGATGGCGGGCCGGTCGTGGGCGACGAGGTAGACGAACAGGTCGTCGGCGGCGCGGACGGTCCGGGCCCAGCCGCCGGCGGCGAACCGTTCGGCCAGCGCCAGCACCTCGGCCAGCGGCGCGCAGGCGCCGGCCACCTCCGCCGCGATCCCGGCCGCCCACACCGGGTCCGGGACGCCATCGACGAGCAGGTGCCCGCCGTTGGCCGCGATCGCGTACCGGGGCCGAATCCCCAGCTCGACGCGGCGGTACTGGGCGAGCGTGCGGGTGGTGACGGGGACGACGACGGCGCGGCGGTGCAGCTCGGCCAGCAGCGCGAGCTCCCGGGCCGTCGCGAAGGACAGCGGGGCGCCGTCCAGCCGCTCGACCTCGACCAGCTCGACCTCGGCGTGCTCGGGCGCGGCGCGCTCGGGCTCGACCGGCCCGAACCCGACCGGCCCGGACCCGACCCCGCTGGCCGGCGGCAGCAGCAGCGAACTCCGGGAGAAGATCAGCGTCTTGTCCAGGTCGAGGGCCACCAGGTGGCCGGCTCCGGCCGTCACGAGGCGTCCGAGGGGCCTGCGGGGCCTGGCGGGCCTGAGGGTCCTGAGCGGTCCGGGGGGCCCGAGGGGCCCGGTGAGGGGGCCGAGGGGGCGGGGACCGCCGGGAGGATGTCCGGCAGGTCCGGGACGTCCGGGCGCCAGCGCGCGTTCGGGGTGTGGAACACCGGCGCCGCGCCGACCGGTCGCACCAGCCCCACGCACGAGAACGGCAGGTCGGCCATCTCCTCGACGTCGACGCCGCGGTCAGCGGCCAGCGCCAGGACGTGGGGCAGCTCGTCGACACGATCCGGGGCGACCAGGATGCGCCACGGCACCCGGCGCAGCAGCACCCGGGTGGTCTCGCCGACCCCGGGCTTCACCATGATCACGTCCGGGATGTCGTAGGCGGCGGCTATGCGCTCCACCGCCGCCCAGCCGGCCCAGGTCGGCCGCCGGTCACCCGCCCACAGCCGCGGCCAGGTCTCGGCGACCTCGTCCGCGACCGCGTCGAACTGGGCGACGACCGTGTCGATGAAGTGTCGGGACAGGTCGTGCGGCGCGAGCTCGGCGTAGAACTTCGCGCCGTGGAAGTCGTCCGGGCCGATGTGCTCGGCGTTGAGGACGGTCCGGCTGACCAGCCCGCTGACCGTGGAGTTCAGGCAGGCGCTCGGGATGAGGAAGTCGTCGCGGGTGCCGTACAGCGATACGCACCGGGCCGGATCGGCGAGCACGGCGAGGCTGTCGTCGAGCCCGAGACCCGCGACCGCCTCGCTGAGCACCCGTGTCATCACGCCCTTGCCCGTCCAGCCGTCGACGAACTGGATCGACTCGCGGTCGAAGCGGTCGGTCAGGTAGCGCACGGCGTTCATGTCCACCCCGCGATCCTTGATCACGGAGATGGCATGGTGCGGGGTGTCCAGGCCGTGCCGCCAGCCGTACCAGCGGCGCATCAGGATTCCGACCGGCGTCCCGGCCCGGGCGATCGAGACCAGGACCGGCTCGGGCTTCGTGACCCGGACGAGCTCGGCGACCAGCCCCGTGGCCAACGCCACCCGCCGGGCGGAGCGTTCCAGCGCCTGATGGTAGAGGCGCAGGTAACCGGCGTCGGGCTGGTACTCGACGGGCAGGTCCTCGGAGTAGTGGCGGCCGGACTGCATCGCCTCCTCGCGGTCCTCGGTGGGCCGTTCGAGGTCGACGGCGCTCAGATCGGTGAGCAGGAAGGTGACGTCCGCCGGGTCGTACGAGCCCGAACCGATCGTCCCCACGAGCGCGGGGTCGCCCGGCCGCCCGGCCACCGGCGTCGCCGGCCCGGAACCGGTGGCGCTCATCGGGTCTGCTCCGGCCGGGCCGGGCGGTAGGCGGGCAGGGTGAGCACGGCGACCGGGGCGCAGCGGCGCAGCTCGGCGACGAGGCCCGTCGGGTCGGCGACCGGCGCAGGCGAGGCGGCGTCCGCGCCGGAGTCGACGATCAGGACGATGTCGTCGTACGCGCCGGGCCGGACGTTGTAGACGTGGCTGACCCGGCTCGGGTCGTCCGGCGCCGGGAACGTGAGCGCCGCCCGGATGGCGTAGCCCTCGACGTCGACCGGATGGACCGGCGAGCGGGTCGTCGACTGGTAACGAACGGTGCCACTGCCGGCGGCGGCCAGCGTGTCCGCGATCCGCATCGGGGTGTACATCAGTTCCTCCGTCCCGAGGACGAGTGTGAGGCCGTCCGGCCGGGTCAGTGCCGCGCGCACGGCGGCGGCGACCGGCGCCAGGGCGTCGTCCAGCCGGCGCCGATGGGCCGGGGACCAGCCGTACCGGCCGCCTTCGGGCAGGTCCGCCGGCCAGTCCGGGGCCAGCCACCGAACCGGATGATCAGCCCGGCCAGCCGACGACACATCGGCAGGCGTGGCCACATCGGCAGGCGTGGCCACATCGGCGGTGGGCGGCACCTGGGCGGGCGGCCCGGCGGCGGCGAGGCGGGTGCGGATGCTCGCCGCCCGAGCGGCGATCTCGGCCGGCACCGTGACGG
>NZ_JAMQQF010000860.1 GCF_023716945.1 Frankia sp. AiPs1
CCGCCGAGGTCGTCCGTCGCCGCCTCGCCGACGTCGGCTGCACGGTCGCCGACGCCGCCACCGGCGCTGCCGCGGGCGGTGTGGCCGGCGACGACGTCCTCGTCGTGTCGCCGCCGTCGTGGCGGCCCGACCTGACCCGGCCCGCGGATCTCGTCGAGGAGATCGTGCGGCTGGAGGGCTATGACACCATCCCGGTGACGCTGCCGCGGTTGCCCGCCGGCCGCGGCCTGACCCCGGCCCAGCGGATGCACCGGGCGGTGACCCGGGCGTTGGCATATGCGGGCCTGACCGAGGTGCAGACCCTGCCGTTCGTGGCCACGGATGTCGCCGACTCGTTCGGCCTGCTCGCCGGCGACAAGCGGCGGTGGGCCATCCGGGTCGCCAACCCGATCGCCGAGGATGCCGCCAACCTGCGTACGTTCCTGCTGTTCGGGCTGGTCGCCGCCGCGGTGCGCAACATCGGCCGGGGCCAGCAGGACCTCGCCCTGTTCGAAAGCGGCCGGGTCTTCCGGGAGGAACCCGACACGCCGGTGTGGGTGCCGAGGCCGCCGGTGGACCGCCGGCCGTCCGCGGAGGAGATCGCCGCGCTGGACTCGGTCCTGCCCAAGCAGGCCCGGCACGTCGCGGCGCTGCTCACCGGTCGCCGCGATCCGGCCGGCTGGTCGACGCCGGGTCGCGAGGTGGACTGGGCGGACGCCGTCGACCTGGCCCAGGTCGCCGCGGAGGCGGTGGGGCTCACGCTGACCGCCACGGCCGGTGACGCCATGCCGTGGCATCCCGGCCGCTGCGCCGAGCTGACCGTCGACGGCCGGCTCGTCGGCTTCGCCGGGGAACTGCACCCGCGGGTGCTCGGCGACGTCGGCCTGCCGCCGCGGACGGTCGCGCTGGAGCTCAGCCTCAGCGTCCTCGTCGAACTCGCGACGTCGGCGCCGCCGATCGTCGCGCCGGTGATCTCGACCTACCCGCCGGCCGACCGGGACGTGGCGCTCGTCGTTCCGATCCGGGTGCCGGTGGCCGAGGTGACCGAGGCGCTGCGGGAAGGCGCCGGTGATCTGTTGGAGTCGCTGACCCTCTTCGACGTGTTCGAGGGCGCCCAGGTCGATGCCGGGCACCGCTCCCTCGCCTTCGGCCTGCGGCTGCGGGCGGGGGACCGGACGCTCACCGCCGCCGAGGTGAACGCGGTGCGTGACGCCGCCGTCGACCTCGCCGCCCAGCGCACCGGCGCCGCCCTGCGCGCCTAGCCTCTGCATCCGGGTCCGGGTCCGGGTGAGGTGCGCAGCCTGACCCTGCGCCGGCGCCAGGCGCCGCGACGGCGGCATTCGCCGAATGTCATTGCATGCTCATAAGCTCGTGTGTATAACTTTGCACATGGGAGTGACCGCAGCAGTGGCAGGGGCGAGCGGGTACGGCGGCGGGGAGCTCCTCCGCCTGCTGCTCGCCCACCCGGAGATCGAGATCGGCGCGCTGGCGGCGAACACGTCGGTCGGCCTGCCTGTGACGGACGTGCACCCGAACCTGCCCGACCTGGAGGGCCGCGTCTTCACCGACGCCGAGACCCTCGCCGCAGCCGAGGCGGACGTCGTCTTCCTCGCCCTGCCGCACGGGCAGTCGGCGGCGGTGGCGGCCACGCTGCCGAGCACCGTCCGCGTCGTCGACCTCGGCGCCGACCACCGCCTCGCCGACCCGCAGGCGTGGCGCCGCGCCTACGGCGGCGAGCACGCCGGCACCTGGACCTACGGCC
>NZ_JAMQQF010000861.1 GCF_023716945.1 Frankia sp. AiPs1
GGCTTGGGCGGCGTCTGCCGGGGCGGCGTCTGCCACGGCCGGGGGCGCATCGGACGCCGCGGCGGTGCGCGCCCACAACGACCGATGCCTCGCGGGCGTGTTCGCTCGGGCGGACGTGCTGCTCACGCCGACCACGCCCAACCGGCCGCACCCGCATGCGGGCCCGGGCAAGGTCCGCAGCGTGAGCCTGACCTGGGCATTCAATCTCAGCGGGCAGCCGGCGGTGAGCGTGCCCGCGGGTTTCACCGCCGACGGCTGCCCGGTTGGGCTGCAGATCGTCGGCCGTCATGGCGAGGAGGCCCGACTGCTGCGCCTCGTCGCCGCACTCGAACGGCTCGCTCCCTGGCCGTCGCCGGCGCCGGACCGGTGGACTGGTTAGCCGGCGGCGCCGGTGCCACCGGACGGTGACCGCACATGATCACGAGCCGGCGGGCGCCACGCTAGGCGGGTCGGCGAGCCGAGGCGATCAGGTGGATGCCGATGGACTCGCCCTCGCGCTCGGCAGAGAGCTCCACCTCCGTGCGCACGAGGGTGGGGAAGCAGGAGACGTCCTCGGCCACAGCCCGCTTGACCGCCTCGGCGGACAGCACCGTGCGCGGCCGGATCCAGTCGACAGCAAAGCCGGCGCTGGTCAGCAGCGCCCGCAGCTCCTCCGGCCAGAAGCAACGGGTGATGGTGCCGTCCTCGGCGGGAACCAGCACGACGTCGGCGCGGGGGACATCGGACAGCTCCGCCCAGCGATGCTGCTCGGCGAGGCGGGCGAGGCCGAGCAGCAGCGAGTCGACGCAGAGCAGCAGCCGACCGCCCGGGCGCAGCATGCTGTGGATTTCGTCGAGGGTCGTCTCCGTGGCCAGGCAGAACGACAGTGCCCGTGCCTCGGCGAGCACCGCGTCGAACGAGGCGGGGGAGAACCAGTCCAGCGAGCGGGCGTCGCCGACGATGGGCAGCAGCGCGCCCGGGCCGACGGCTGGGTCGGCCGGCTCGGCCTGGGCCACCACCCGCACGACCTGGTGGCCCGCGGTCACCATCTGACGGGCGAAGCGGGCTCGCGGGCCGGAGACGTCAAGTACCCGGGCCGGTTGCGCCGGCAGCCACTCCCGCAGCTGGGCCGACGCGACCTCCTCATAGAAGGCCCAGTACGGATCGTCACTGTCGGCTGGAGCCTCGCAGACCAGGGTGTTTGTTCGGCCACGAGGTGGGCCCGGGTCGGCGTCGGGGCCAGGCAGCATGAAGCTTTCCTACCCTTCGGGAGGCGATGATGCGAGGCAAGTCACACACTCAAGGTGGAAGTCTGACAGATTCCAGGCTCGACCACGCTGTGTCCTTCCCTGCTGTGTCGGATCGATGCACGCAGGACCTTCCACCCTTGGCCGCCGGCCCCGGATCGGCTCCCGTCGACGATGCCCGCGTATCTCGGAATGCCCGCGTGCCTGACGATGCCCGCGTGCCTGAGAATGCGCGCGTGCCCGGCGATGCTGGCGTACCTGACGGCGCCGGCATGGCTGACGGTGCCTTCATAGCTGTGGACGGCGGGCGGCTGCGGGTGGTTCCCGGTGTCGGCGCGTCGACCGTCGTGTTTCTGCACGGCGCCGGCAGCGGCGTCGACACGCCCCTGTTCGACGCGCTGGCCGCCCGGCTGGGCGCCGCCGGGGTGCGGGTCGCCCGGCTGGAGATGCCCTACCGGGTGGCCGGGCGCCGGGCGCCGGACCGGCCGGCCCGTCTCGACGCGGTGGCCGCCAC
>NZ_JAMQQF010000862.1 GCF_023716945.1 Frankia sp. AiPs1
CGCCAGGTGTGGCTCGCCGGCCAGCCGGGCTCGCGCGCCCAGGCCGACGCCGAGGCGGGCATCGACGGGTACGTCTTCACAGGATGCAATGCGGTCGCCGTGCTCCAGGCGTCGCAGGCCGAGGCGGGAGTGCGCTGATGTCCGTGGACAGTTCGAACCGGCGCGCCGCCGCCATCCCGGACTTCTCCCAGGTGGAGCTCGGCGGGCCGCCGGCCGGCGCGGACACCCCCGAGGCCGAGTGGCGCACCGCGCTGGAGGCGGCGACCGGCAAGGACGTCGACGCCCTGACCTGGGACACCCCCGAGGGCATCGCGGTCAAGCCGCTCTACACCGCCAGCGACACCGCGAACCTCGACTTCCTGCGCACCTACCCGGGCGTCGCGCCGTTCCTGCGCGGCCCGTACCCGGCGATGTACGTGACCCAGCCGTGGACGATCCGCCAGTACGCCGGGTTCTCCACGGCGGCGGCGTCGAACGCGTTCTACCGGCGCAACCTGGCCGCCGGCCAGAAGGGCCTGTCGGTCGCCTTCGACCTGCCGACCCACCGCGGCTACGACTCCGACCACCCGCGGGTCACCGGCGACGTCGGCATGGCCGGGGTGGCCATCGACTCCATCCTCGACATGCGCCAGCTCTTCGACGGCATCCCGCTGGACCGGATGAGCGTGTCGATGACCATGAACGGCGCGGTGCTGCCGGTGCTCGCGCTCTACATCGTGGCGGCCGAGGAGCAGGGGGTGGCCCCGGCGCAGCTTGCCGGGACCATCCAGAACGACATCCTCAAGGAGTTCATGGTCCGCAACACCTACATCTACCCGCCGCAGCCGTCGATGCAGATCATCTCGGACATCTTCTCGTTCACCTCGCAGAAGATGCCGAAGTTCAACTCGATCTCCATCTCCGGGTACCACATGCAGGAGGCCGGCGCGACGGCCGACCTGGAGCTCGCCTACACCCTCGCCGACGGCGTCGAGTACCTCCGCGCGGGCCTCGGTGCGGGATTGGCGATCGACGCGTTCGCCCCGCGGCTGTCGTTCTTCTGGGCGATCGGGATGAACTTCTTCATGGAGGTCGCCAAGCTGCGGGCGGCCCGGCTGCTGTGGGCGCGGCTGGTCAACCAGTTCTCCCCGACGAGCTCGAAGTCGCTGTCGCTGCGCACCCACTCGCAGACGTCGGGCTGGTCGCTGACCGCCCAGGACGTGTTCAACAACGTGGTGCGCACCTGCGTGGAGGCGATGGCCGCCACCCAGGGCCACACCCAGTCGCTGCACACCAACGCCCTTGACGAGGCACTCGCGCTGCCCACCGACTTCTCCGCCCGCATCGCCCGCAACACCCAGCTGCTGTTGCAGCAGGAGTCCGGCACCACCCGGGTGATCGACCCGTGGGGCGGCAGCCACTACGTCGAGCGGCTCACCTACGACCTGGCCCGCAAGGCGTGGGGGCACATCAGCGAGGTCGAGGCCTCCGGCGGGATGGCGCAGGCCATCGACGCCGGCATCCCCAAGATGCGCATCGAGGAGGCCGCCGCGCGCACCCAGGCGCGCATCGACGCCGGCCGTCAGCCGCTCATCGGGGTGAACAAGTACCGCGTCGACGCCGACGAGGCGATCGAGGTCCTCAAGGTCGACAACTCGGCGGTGCGCACCGAACAGATCGACAAGCTGCGCCGGCTGCGCGCCGAGCGCGACCCGGACGCGGTCGAGGCGGCGCTGCACGCGCTCACCGCGGCCGCGGAC
>NZ_JAMQQF010000863.1 GCF_023716945.1 Frankia sp. AiPs1
GCCCGGGACCGCGCGGCCGGCACCGCCGGGTCGTCGACCGCGAGGTCGGCGTCCGCCTCCCCTCGATCCGGCCCGGTGGTGATGCTCACGTCGGGCGGCGGCGCCGCAGTGGTGGCGGACGACGCCCGGGGGTGAGTCCGCGGGGGCGGCGCGTCAAGGCCCGTCGCCGGAGCCGTTGTCACCGTTGTCACGTCTGGGACCTCCGCGCTGCCCTGGGCCGTTGCATCCGCCATGAGTTCCGCGCCGGCCGCCTGCGCAGCGTCCGGCACCGAATCCGCACCGAGGGTAACGGATGGATCCGGCGGCTCGGTCGTGGCGGAACGGACCTCGGGAGCATCCACGCAACGTATTCTCTCCCACGGACACTCGCACCGCCCGACGTGGTCGTAGGAGCGCAGGCCAGGGACGAGGACACTCGGCATGGTGAACCTGGGCAGCACGGTCTCGAACAACCTGCGAAGGCTGCGGTCGAGCGTGCGCGGGGACGGTGCCGACCGGACCGGACTGTCCGCCCTCACCGAACTGTCCTTCGTCAACGCCGCGGGCGACGCGCTGGTCACCGTGGCCCTGGCCGGGTCGCTGTTCTTCTCGGTGCCCTCGGGGGAGGCCCGGTCGAAGGTCGCCCTCTACCTGCTCATCACCATGGTCCCATTCGCTCTGCTGGCACCGGTCATCGGGCCGCTGCTCGACCGGGTCGCCCACGGCCGACGCACGGCGCTCGCCGCCATCTGCCTGGGCCGAGGCCTGCTGGCCTGGCAACTTGCCGGGGCCCTGCACGGGCTGGCCGTCTATCCGCTCGCCCTCGGCCTGCTCGTGCTCTCCCGCGGCTTCGGCGTGGCGCGCAGCGCCGTCATCCCCCGGGTCGCCCCGGCCGAGCTCACCCTCGTCAAGGTCAACTCGCGGATCTCGCTGGTCAACATCGTCGCCGGCGCCATCGTGGCGCCCGTCGGGCTGGGCATCGCGCACGTCCCGTTCGTCGGCTATCCGTGGGTGCTGCGGATCTGCGCGATCGTCTACATGGCCGGCGTCCTGCTGGCCTTCAATCTCCCCAGGCACGTCGACTCGGCGGCCGGCGAGCTGCCGCTACGCGCCCCGGTCGGACCGGGCGGCCGGCGCGGCCTCGGGGCGCGGCTGCGGGCGTTCCTCGGGGCGCTGCCGGTGGCCCTGCGCGCCACCGCGGTCCTGCGCGGCCTCGTCGGTTTTCTCACCTTCTACCTCGCCTTCCTGCTGCGGACCAACGGCGGCAACAACCTGTGGCTGGGCGGCCTGGCCGTGGCCGCGGGCGTCGGCAGCGGGCTCGGCGTGTTCATCGGCGGCCGGCTCGGTCGACGACGCCCGGAGGGCATTCTCATGCTCGCCCTGGTGCTGGCGGCCGGCGGTTGTCTCGGCGCCGCCATCACCTACACCAGGTTCACCTCGCTCGTCGCGGCGCTGTTGGTCACCATGGCCGGCTCGATGGGCAAGCTGGCGCTCGACGCCGTCGTCCAGCGCGACATCCCGGAGGCGACGCGCAACTCCGCGTTCGCCCGCTCCGAGACCGCGCTCCAACTCACCTGGGTCGCCGGTGGCGCCCTCGGGCTCATCGAGATGCCCGGGACGGTGGGCTTCGCGGTGGCCGCCGCCATCGTCTGCGTCACGCTGTTCGTGCAGGCCGGCGCGCTGCGCCGCTCGCGCCTGGCCGCGCGCGACCGGCTGCGGGACACCGAGCTCCCGCCACCGGGCGGCGCGGTCCCAACGGC
>NZ_JAMQQF010000864.1 GCF_023716945.1 Frankia sp. AiPs1
GTGCTGCGGGCGTGGACGGACGGCGGCCGGACGCTGATGCGCGGCGCGGCCCAGAGCGGCGCGGCGGCGGGAGTGGGTCGGGAGGCGGCGGGACTGGGGCCGGCGGGGCTGACGGTGACGGTGGGGATCGGGGCGGCGGCGCTGCGCCGGGCGGGCCTCGACGCGCGCATCCCCGGGCCGCTCGCGGACATCCCGGCGTTGCCCGGCGACCGGCTGGAAGCGGACCGCGGCGGCGGGGACCTCGCCGTCCAGGTCTGCGCCGAAGATCCGATGGTCGCGTTCGCCGCGGCGCGGCAGCTTGGCCGGTTGGCCGCCGGTCTGGTCCGGCCCCGTTGGGCGCAGCGCGGCTTCCAGCGCACCGCGGCGGCCCCCGCGGACCCGACGGCCACCCCGCGCAACCTGATGGGGCAGCTCGACGGGACGAACAACCCGCGGCCGGGTTCGGCCCAGTTCGACCTTGCCGTCTGGGCCGTCGGGGGTCCGGCCTGGATGCGCGGCGGTACCTACCTGGTGTGCCGGCGGATCCGGATGCTGCTGGACACCTGGGAGCGGCTGACCGAGGATGCCCGGGGCGAGGTCGTCGGGCGTCGGATCGACGACGGGGCGCCGCTGTCCGCACCGCCCGCGGCCGCCGGCGGCGGCGAGGACACGGCCTCGGACTTTGCTGCCCGGGGCCCCAACGGCCGGCCACTGATCGCCGAGAACGCCCACATCCGCCTGTCCAACCCGCAGTTCCACGGCGGCATCGCCATGTTCCGCCGCGGCTACTCCTACGACGACGGCCTCGACGCCGCCGGTGAGCCGGACGCCGGGCTGTTGTTCCTGGCGTTCCAGGCCGATCCGCGCACGGCGTTCGTCCCGGTTCAGCGCACCCTCGCGGCCTCCGACGCGCTGAACACGTTCATCCGGCACACGGCCAGCGCGCTGTTCGCCGTCCCGCCGGCGCCCCCAGCCGACGGCTACCTCGGTCAGAGCCTGCTCGAGGAGACCTGATGCGGCTCAGCGCCCGCGATGACGGACGGCTCAGTGCCCGATGACGGACGGCTCAGTGCCCGGCGGCCAGGGCGGCCAGCGCCCGGGCGTACCGCTGCGCGCAGTACGGCGCGGGATGGACGAAGTCCACGATGCACCGGTGGCCGTCGAGCTCGGTGTTGAAGGCCATCGCCGGATGGATCGCCCGCGCGGCCCGCTCCGAGTAGCGCACCTGGCCCGGGAACTCGTCGGCGAGCTGCCGGTACAGGTCGTTGAGCCGCGCGCTGCCCAGCATCCAGCCGTGCAGGCGAGACGCCGGCGTCGTCCAGTCGACCTGGCCGGACGTGCTGTTGAACGAGGACGGCACGGCCGCCGCCAGCACGATCCGGGTGACCCCGTGGCGCAGGTACCAGCCGATCTGCTCGGTCAGCTCGGCGCGGTAGGCGGTGACGAGCTGGGTTCCGAGGAGATTACCCGGGTTGTTGCCGTTCCAGTTCAGCACCACGGTTCGCGGCCGGCCCGCCGCCGTCAGGTCATCGGACATCAACGGCGAGGTGGCGTCTGCGTAGACGTCGGGGGCGAGTCCCGGGTAGCCGACGAGACGGACCGGGGCCGTGTCGGTGGACCTGGCGGCGACGGTGACCATCGAGTCACCGACCACCAGGGCGGACCGCTGGGGCCCGCCGCCCGGCCGGCCGCCGCCGAGGATGACCGCGATCGCGAGCGCGGCCAGCACGGCGAGGGTCAGCCACGACCTGGCCGTGCCC
>NZ_JAMQQF010000865.1 GCF_023716945.1 Frankia sp. AiPs1
CCGCCGCGCCGTCGCGGGTCAGCGGGCCGGCCGCGGCGGTCGCCAGTGCCACGGCGGCCGAACTCGCCTGGCCCTGGGTGAGTGCGACGGGCGGCAGCATCGCGTGCTGGGCGAGCACGTACCCGCCTCCGGGCCCGGAGATCCCGCCGACGGGAACCCCGGCGTCCTGGAGGGCCAGCAGGTCCCGGCGGATCGTTCGCACGCTGACGTCCAGCCTGGCCGCCAGGCTTGCGGCTGTGCGCCCGGCGGGTCCGGCCCGGCGCAGCTCCTCGACGATCGCGGTCAGTCGATCTGGGTGCGGCATGCGTTCCACGTTGACAGGGCCCTGTCACGACTGGTGGCGAAACGGCGCGACTTGGGCAATCTCGCTGCCCCGTGCCCGTGATGTGCGATGACTGGGATGCCGAGCGGCAGCGGATGACCCAGGCGGGGCGGGCGATGGCGGCGCGGGAGGCGATGGCGGCGCGGGAGGCTAGGGCGGCGCGGGACGGGACGGGACGGGGCGGCGCGGGACGGGGTGGCGGATGACCCGGGCGGCGCGGCCCGTTGGCCGGTGGTGATCGTGATCGCGCCAGGAATTCATCCCGGCATTGCCCTGAGCCGCATCCGGCAGGATTTTCGGTGCATATTTCAGCGGTTTCTGACGGCGGCTGAACCGGTCGCGGTGCGCGACTCGCCGGGTAGGCAAACGTGGAGCACTACGATGCGCTAGTTACCCTGGTCGCGACCGGTGTCCGGGCTGGTCGGCCGAGGTGGGGTGGGTCACGACCTGTTGTCGTGTCACGGGGGTACGGCCATGAGCGCGGCGGCACCGGCGAAATCTGATCGATCATCTGGCCCGATTTGTCTGCCGGTGTGCTCCGTGGGCGTACGGCGGTGTTATTCCGGATTTTTCGTTAGCGCTCAATGTTCTCGTGAAGGCGGATGATGCACAGTCTGTTGGCGGTCGTCGTGTCCTACGGAGGCTCGACCCATCTGCACCAGTTGCTCACGGCCCTGCTCGCCATGAACGGCTGCGAGACGGTGCTGGTAGAGAACGCCACGCTCGCCGGACGCCCGGTGCCCGCCGGGGTGCGTGTCGTCGAGGGCCATGGCAACGTCGGCTATGGCACGGCGGTCAACCTCGCCGTCCGAGGTGCGGTGGCGGACGGGCCGGCGCCGGACTGGCTGCTGGTGATCAACAGTGATGTGACCATCCCCCGCGACACCGCGGAGGTCCTTCCGAAGCTTCTTGCCTGGTACCCGCCGTCCGTCGACGTCGTCGGGTTCCCGTTCCTCGCCAGCGACGGCAGTCCGGGACGGTCCCGCGCAGTGCTGCCGACCCCGCGCACGAACGCCTTCATCACCCTGCGGGGCGAGGCGGCGGCCATCGCCCGGTGGCCGGAGCTGCGCCACCCGGTCGGCGCCTTCTTCGCCATCCGCATTCCGACCTTCCTGCGCCTTGGCGGCTTCGATCCCGCCTACTGGATGTACTACGAGGAGACCGACCTGTTCGCCCGGTTGTACGCGGCCGGCGGCCGGCTCGCCTGGGCCGACGAAGAATGGCCGGTGGTGCACGTCGGCGGCGAGACCGTCGGCCGCTCCGGCCTGCTGCACGCCGAACTCGGCCGCTCGGCCGCCGTCTACGCCCGCCGCCACCGGGTCAGCCTGGGCTGGAGCTGGCCTGCGGTGCACGCCGGCCAGCTCGTCGTCCTCACCGCCCGCAAGCTCGCCACCGGCCGGGTGCAGGAC
>NZ_JAMQQF010000866.1 GCF_023716945.1 Frankia sp. AiPs1
GGCCGGGGCCCGGGCCACGCCGAGTCGGGCCAGCGCCCGGGCCAGCGAGCGGCGGCTGGTCTCGCGGGCGGCGGCGTCGTCGGCGAGCATCTCGACGAGTAAGGACACGGCCGCCGTCGCCTCCCGGGCCGGCCGGAGAAACGGGAAGGTTCGTTCCCAGGCGACAAACGGCTGGATCACCAGATCGTGCCGCCCGGCGACGTGCGCCGCCTCGTGGGCGAGCACCGCATCCAGCTCAGCGGCGTCGAGGGTGTTCAGCAGACCCCTGGAGACCACCACTCGGGCGTGGCGGACCCCCGGGACGCAGTAGGCGACCGCGATCGGATGGTCGAGGATCCGCAGCAGAATGCCGGCCCGGTCGCGGTGTTCGCACAGGCAGCAGGTGGCGGGATCGGAGCTGCTGCTGTCGCCACTGCCGCTCTCGCCACCGACTGCGCTCGAGTCGTCGCTTGGGTCGTCGCCCGAAGCGTCGCCCGGGGCGGCACTGCCGCCGGCGCCGTCGGCGGTGGAGAGCGGGTGGAGGTGGGTGTGGTCGGCCGAGTCCGGCGCGCCGTGCCCGCGGTGGCGGCGGCCGGCGAGGTCGACCAGGTGCCGGTGGCGATGCCGTTCGCGCAGGGTCGCCGCGGTCGATGCGCAGAGCACCCCGAACAGCCGGCAGGCCAGGGCGGTCGCCATGGCCAGCCCGACGAGGTTGACCCAGCGCAGGCCGGTGAGGGGGGACCCGGCGGCGATGTTGCCGAGATGATCGGTGATCGCGGTCGGGGTGTTCGCGGCCAGCGGGGAGACGGTGAACGCGATCGCGGCCAGCAGCGCCGAGACGCCGCCGGCCAGCCCGATCGCCTGCCACAGCACGATCGCCGCCCGCGGGCAGCGGTGCGGCCAGCGCGCGGCGGCCAGCAGGCGTGGTACCGGCCAGGCCAGTACGCCCGCGAACAGGGCGAGGAGGGCCGCGGTCGTCATCTCGCCGGCAACGTTACCGCCCGTCGGGTGGAATCTGAACCGTTCGATCCGAGTCGGTGGTCACCGGGTCCGGTCGGTCCAAGCCGCCGTCGGCCGTCCCGAACGGGGGTGGGATGGCTGAATCCGGGGCCTCGGCGGCCGGATCGCCACCGAGGGGTTCCAGCGCCCGGCGAAGGATCTCCGCCTCCTCGGCGGAGACCGATCCGACGAAGCGGACCAGCGCCGAACCGCGGTCGTCCGCGGTGCCCAGCGCCTCCATCATCGCCTCGGCGACGACGGCCTCCCGGCTGTCGGACGCGGCGTAGCGGTGGGCCCGCGCGGCCCGTTGCCGGCGGACGAAACCCTTGCGTTCCAGTCGTTCGAGTACGGTCAGCACGGTGGTGTACGCGAGATCGCGTTCATGGTCGAGGCGGGCCGCGACCTCGCGGGCCGTGAGCCAGCCGTCGCTCGACCACAACACGTCCATGACCGACCGTTCGAGGTCACCCAGGCGCGCCATGCTTCGATCCTACGTCCCGTAGAAGTTCAGGGCGGCGGAATGGTCTCGTTCGCGTCGCCTCCTGCGTCACACGGCCGCGCGACCTCGGTGTTTGTCTCGCGACGGCGGATGCGGGCGGCCTCGCACCGCCGGTGGTGCGACCCGGGGCGGCGCCGCGGACGTCACAACTCGACCGTGGCCCGAAGGTCGCACCGCCGCCGGCCGGCCGCCGGCCGCCGCGGCCCCCCCCATGCGTGCGCTGGCGCGTGTTCACGGCTCGACCGAGCGGGT
>NZ_JAMQQF010000867.1 GCF_023716945.1 Frankia sp. AiPs1
GTCCAGCGGCGCCGGCACGAGCAGCGGCGGGTCGGCCGCCACGGCCGCGTCGAACAGGGCCATTCCCTCGGCGACCGACATCGGCACCAGGCCCCCACGGGCGATGCGGGCACGGTCCGTCTCGCCGAGGTGCCCGGTCATGCCGCTGGCCGACTCCCACAGGCCCCAGGCCAGCGAGACGGCCGGCCGCCCGTCGGCGCGCCGACGGGCGGCGAGCGCATCGAGGAAGGCGTTCGCCGCCGCGTAGTTGGCCTGGCCGGCGCCACCGAGCAGCCCCGACGCCGAGGAGAACAGCACGAAGCTGCTCAGGTCGACGTCCGCGGTCAGCTCGTGCAGGTTCCACCCGGCCCGTACCTTGGGCCGGGCCACCGCCTCCACCTTCTCCGGGGTGAGCGAGGCGAGTACGCCGTCGTCGAGCAGCCCGGCCGTGTGGATCACCGAAGTCAGCGGGTGCGCCGGATCGATGGAGGCAAGCAGCTCGGCGAGGGCACCGCGGTCGGCGGCGTCACACGCCTCGATGCGCACCGCCGCGCCGAGCTCGGTGAGCTCGGCGGCGAGCTGCTGGGCGCCGGGCGCCTGCGCCCCGCGCCGGCTGGCCAGCAGCAGGTGGCGCACCCCCCGCGCGGTCACCAGGTGGCGGGCCAGCGCCGCTCCCAGCGTGCCCGTGCCACCGGTGACCAGCACCGTGCCGGACCGCTCGTCGGTTGCCTCGCCCGGACCCGGCCCGGCCGCCGCCGAGGCGGGCAGCGTGAGCACCACCTTGCCGATCTGCCTGGCCTGGGCGAAGTGCCGGAACGCGGCGGGCGCCGAGCGGACGTCCCAGGTGGTCACGGGCGCCGGACGCAGCTCGCCGCGGGCGAACAGGTCGAGCACCCCGGCCATCGACTCCCGGACCCGGTCGGGATCCATGTCGATCAGCTCGAACGCCTGGTAGTGCACCCCGGGATGGGCCGCGGCGACGGCAGCGGGATCGCGGGGATCCGCGATGCCCATCTCGACGAACCGCCCACCCCGGGGCAGCAGCCGCAACGAGGCGTCCAGGAACGGGCCGGTCAGCGAGTTCAGCACGACATCGACGCCCTTCCCGCCGGTGACCTGCGCGAACTGCGCCTCGAAGTCGGTGGTGCGCGAGGAGGCGATGCGCTCGGCCGGCACGCCCCGCGCGCGCAGCGCCCCCCATTTGCCGGGGCTCGCCGTCGTGAACACCTCCGCGCCCAGGTAGCGGGCCACCTGCAGGGCGGCGAGGCCCACCCCGCCGGTCGCCGCGTGGATCAGCACCCGTTCGCCCGGTTGCACCCGGGCCAGCTCCACCAGGCCGTGGTAGGCGGTCGTGAACACCGCCGGTACCCCGGCGGCCTGGGCGAACGACCAGCCGGCGGGGATGGGCGCCAGCAGCCGCGCGTCCGCCACGGCCACCGGGCCGACCGCCCCGGGCACCAGACCGAACACCCGGTCGCCGACGGCCAGCCCGCTCACCGCGGACCCCACCGCCAGCACGACCCCGGCGGCCTCCGTGCCCAGCGGGGCGCCCGCGGGCACCATGCCGAGTGCGGTCAGGACGTCGCGGAAGTTCAGGCCCGCGGCCCGCACCGCGACCCGGACCTGCCCGGCATCGAGCTCCGCCCGGGCCGCCGGGAACGGCTCGAAGCGCAGGTCGTCCGGTGAGCCCCCCGAAGTTCCCAGCCGCCAGGGGGACCCGTCCGCCGGCAGCGCGAGCGGGTCCTGCC
>NZ_JAMQQF010000868.1 GCF_023716945.1 Frankia sp. AiPs1
TGCTCGGCCTGCCGGAGGTCGGCCCGGACGACTCGTTCTTCGTCCTGGGCGGGCACTCCCTGCTCGCCGCCCGCCTCATCGCCCGCGTCCGCGCGGCGACGAGTCTGCCCGTCTCGATCCGCTCGGTGTTCGACGCGCCGACGGTCGCCACCCTCGCCGCCCACCTCGACGCGCTCGACGCGCAGCCCGGCTATCCCGCGCTCACCGCGGCCGACCGACCGAATCCCCTGCCGCTGTCGGCCGCCCAGCGACGCCTGTGGTTCCTCCACCGGCTCGAAGGTCCGTCGAGCACCTACAACCTGCCGTTTGCCACGCGGCTGACCGGTCCGCTCGACATCACGGCCCTGCAAGCCGCCGTCCAGGATGTCGTCGCCCGTCACGAGACCCTGCGCACCGTCTTCCCGGAGGTCGACGGGACGCCGGTGCAGCAGATCCTCGACGACGTCACCGTGCCGTTCTCGCTCATCGACGTCACCGAGGACGGCCTCGCGGCCGCGCTCCGCGACGTGCACGAGACGCCGGTCCACCTCGAGACCGAGATCCCGATCCTGGTCCAGGTGTTGCGGATCGCCGCCGATGATCACATCTTGGCCATGGTCATGCACCACATCGCCGGCGACGAGGGCTCGACCACGCCGTTCCTGCGCGACCTGGCGACCGCCTACGCGGCGCGTCGGCGCGGCGGTGCCCCGGCCTGGTCGCCACTTCCGATCCAGTACGGCGACTACACCCGGTGGCACCAGGAGCTGCTCGGCGCGCCGGGCGCGCCCTCCGAGCTGGCCGAGCGTCAGCTCGCCTACTGGACGACGACCCTGGCCGGGCTTCCCACCCAGGTGGAGCTGCCCACCGACCGGCCCAGGCCCGCGGTCCCCGTCGCGGGCGGTGGGCGGGTGCGGGGGGAGATCCCCGCGACGACCATGGCAGCGCTGCGTCCGTTGCTCACCCAGACCGGATCCAGCGAGCTCACGTTGGCGCACCTGGCCGTCGCGGTCACTCTGCACAAGCTCGGCGCCGGCGCCGACATTCCCCTGGGCGCACTGGTTGCCGGCCGGGTCGATCCCGCCCTGGAGCCCCTGGTGGGCTTCTTCGTGAACACGGTGGTGGTCCGACTCGACCTCTCCGGCGACCCGACCCTGCGCGAGCTGCTGCACCGGGTCCGGCGCAGTTCGCTGGACGCCTACGCCCACGCCGACGTCCCGTTCGACAGCGTGGTGGAACGGGTCAACCCCGAGCGCGCCGCGGGCCGCCACCCGCTCGTCCAGACCCTCGTGGACTACTGGAACCCCGCGGCCGGGAACCCAGGGCTCGACGGCCTTGACCTGGCACCGCTGGAATCGGCCGAACCGGCGGCCGCGAAGTTCGACCTCGGGTTCACCTTCACCTCGGATGTTCGTGGTGGCGGCCTGCTCGCCTCCATCGAGTACGACGCCGACCTGTTCGACCGGGTGAGCGTCGAACGAATTCTGGCGCGCCTCGGTCGCGTGCTCGCCGCCTTCGCGGGCAGCCCGGACGTTCTGCTGTCCGGAGTGGATGTTCTTTCCGCCGAGGAACGCGGGCTGCTGCTGGGCGAGTGGAGCGGGGTTTCCGCCCCGAATCCGGTTGCGCTGCCCGCCGGCTCCGATTCCGCTGCGGCTGTCGGCGCGGATCCGGTTCCGTTTTCGTCGGTGTTGGGTGTGTGGGATGGGGTGGTGGCTGCTGGTGGTGGTGAGGTGGCGGTGGTGTGTG
>NZ_JAMQQF010000869.1 GCF_023716945.1 Frankia sp. AiPs1
GTCGACAGCGCCGGGTCGGCGGGACGGCGGGCGCGTTCGGTCGCCGTGCGGCCCTCGCGGCCCAGCCAGTCGGTGATGAGCTGCGCGGTCAGCTCCGCGGCCTCGAGCATCGGCACGTGGCCGAGGCCGTCGAGGATCTCCACCCGCCAGTCGGGCCGCTGCGCGGCCACGTTGCGGGCCACCGCCACCGGGATCAGCCGGTCGGCGGAGCCGTGCAGCAGCAGCGTCGGCTGCGGCACGGTGCGGACCATGTGGGCCAGCGGCGCCGGACGCAGCAGCGACCAGACCACCGAGCGGGCCGCGCCCACGAACGCCTGGTCGGCGTCGGGCAGCCCGCCGCGCTCCCGCTGGGCGCGTTCCATCGACGCCAGCGCGGCCTCGGGGATCGCGCTCGGGTCGGCGGTGAGCCGCAGCAGGCTCTGGTCGACGAGTTCCCGGGGGGTGAAACGGGTGCGCCGGCGGGCGAGGACCGCGGCGCCGAGGCGAGGGACGAACAGGCCGGCGAAGATGCGGGCGATCTCCGGATCCGGGCGCACGCCGCGCGGGCGGGGCAACGCCGGGTCGACGAGGATCAGGCCGGCGACCGAGTCGGGTCGCCGGGCGGCCTGCATCACGCTGATCATGCCGCCCATCGAGTTGCCGACGAGGATGGGCGGGGTGTCGAGGACCTCGGCCAGGAAGCGGTCGAGCAGCCCCTGGTTGGCCACGACGTCGGTGCGCCGGCCGGCGGCCGGGGTGCGGCCGTGCCCGGCCAGGTCGACAGCCATCACCCGGTGGGTGGTGGTGAGCAGCGGGGCGAGGGGCAGCCAGTTCAGATAGGAACCGCCGAGGCCGTGCACGCAGAGCAGCAGCGCGGCGTCCGCCGGGCCGCCGAAGTCGACGACATGCACCGGCCCGTCGAGCTGAGCCCAGGACGACCGGAAGCCGTCACCGCCGGACGGCGGCGTGACGCGTTCGTGCCCCGCACCGGCCGGCTGCGCATCGGCCGGCTCCGTATCGATGGTCCCGTTGACTGCGGTCGATCCGGCGCGCGGGGACGTCTCGGGACTGCTCATCCCTCGACGGTAGGACCATCGCGGCTCCGACCGGAAGCCGGGATCGGTGAGATGAAACGCAAGGTCGGCCGCCCGACGGCGGCCGACCTGGAGAAATCCTGACCGGGTGGGGGTCAAAGCGAGCGGGAGACTCCGAGCCGCAGCCGCTTCGGGTTCGCGACGGGACCGAACGCGATCTTTTCGGTCGTGATCTCCACGACCTCCACCGCGTCGACGGCGCCGGGGACGACGTCCCGCGGACCCGGCCCGGAAAGGCCCGAGGTCAGCTGAGTCAACTGGTCCTGCTCCATGTGCACGCTCCTTCCATCCATGTCGACACCTATCCCTAAAACGGTATCGAGCGGACGGGGCACACAAAGACCTCGGGTGGCCCTGCTCACACCACAGATCCGGACTGTCTCGGCACGTGTCCGCGCTCAGCGGCTGGTGGCGGGCCCGTCACGGATGGTCGGCAAGCGGGCGCCGGCAGGCCCATGCGAGTACCCGAACCCGGCCGTCCCGGCACCCCGTCCCGGCCGGGGGGGGGCGGGGGGGGCCGGGGCGGGGGGGGGGGGGGGGGGGGGGGGGGGGGGGGGGGGGGGGGTGGGGGCGGGGGGGGGGGGGGGGGGGGGGGGGGGGGGGGGGGGGGGGGGGGGGGGGGGGGGGGGGGGGGGGGGGGGGG
>NZ_JAMQQF010000086.1 GCF_023716945.1 Frankia sp. AiPs1
GGCGCGCGGCGAGCAGGCCGGCCGGCAGCACGACCTGCTCGCCGTGGGCCCCGCCGCGCGCGCCCACCCAGTCGATCAGGGCGACGACCGCCGTGCCGACCGGCCAGCCCGTCACCCCCGCACCGAGTGCGTCGACGACCCCCGCGAACTCCCATCCGGCCACCAGCTGCGGCGGCTGCTGAGTGGACAGGGCGGCGAAACCGCCGGTGCGGATGAAGGGGTCGACCGGGTTCACTCCCGCGGCTTCGACCCGGACCCGGACCTCTCCCGGGCCGGGCTCCGGGGTCGCAAGCTCCGTCAGGGTCAGCGGGCTGGTCTCGCCGTAGGCCGGGATCGTGAGCGCTCGCATCGGTTGTCCTCCGGTTCGGTGCCGCGACGGGTGCCGCGGCGGTGGTCCGAACGCTACGAGCGCGAGTATCTTTTAGGTAGTAGTTACCCGAGAGTTCCCTAGTTCCCTGGAGGAATCTCCATGGCTACCCAGACGGCCGCGCAGCGGCGGGCCGAGGCGAAGGTGGCGTACGACGCCTTCATGGCGGCCTGCCCGTCTCGCAAGGTGTTCGAGATGCTCAGCGACAAGTGGGTCGGCCTCGTGCTGGCCGCGGTCTCGGTGGGACCGCGCCGGTACGGCGAGCTGAAGACGGAGATCGCCGGGGTCAGCCCGAAGATGCTCACCCAGACCCTGCGGACGTTGGAGCGCAGCGGGTTGCTCGACCGGACGGTCACCGCGTCGGTGCCCGTCCGCGTCGACTACGAGCTGACGGCACTCGGCCGCGACCTCTATCCCCTGATCACGCCGCTCAAGGCCTGGGCCGAGAACAACGTGGACATGATCCGAGCGGCAGAGCTGGCGTACGACCTGCGCACGTCCGCGCCGGAGCCGGCGGCCGCCGTGAAGCCGGCTGCCGAGGCAAGGGTGACTGCCGAGGCTAGGGCGACGGTCGGGGCTAGGGTGGCTGCCGGGCCAAGGGCGGCGGTCGGATCGCTCAGCGCACCTCGGTGAGGGTGCCCTTCTCGACCGAGTAGACGAACCCGCGGACCGCGTCCTTGTGTGGGATGAAGGGGCTGGCCGTGATGCGGGCGATCGACTGCCGGACGTCGTCCTCCAGGCTCGTGAAGGTCTCGACGGCCCACGGCGGGCGAATGCCCGTCTCCGCGGCGATCTGTGCCTTGAACGCCTCGTCGGTGAACGTGAGCATGCCGCAGTCGGTGTGGTGGATGAGAATGATCTCCCGGGTGCCCAGCAGCCGCTGGCTGATGGCGAGCGACCTGATCTCGTCGTCGGTCACCGCCCCGCCCGCGTTGCGGATCACGTGTGCGTCACCCTCGGTCAGGCCCAGCACGCCGTAGACGTTCAGCCGGGCGTCCATGCAGGCCACGACCGCGACCCTCAGCTTCGGGGGCAGGGGCAGGTCGTCGGCGGTGAAGTCGCGGGCGTACTGGGCGGCGTTGCCGAGCAGGTCGTCGGTGGCGGTCATCGCGTTGCTCCAGACGAACACAGGACGGTGGCGACGAGCAGCGGGTCGATGTGCCGTCCGGGCGCCAGCAGCGGCGAAGTCGGCACGTACGAACCGAAACACGGGGGAGGCCCTGCCGCCAACCGTGAGGATCAGTGACCCATGTCACATCCCCACCGACGCACTGAACAAACTCGGTCAGGCGCCGAGATGCTCCGTCAGGAATCGTTCGATCCGGACCCAGGCGTCGGCGGCGGCGACCGGCTCGGGGCCGATCCCGGCGGCGCGCAGCACCGGGCGCAGGACCCGTGGGCCGCTCGGGGTGCCGTCCGGCCGGGCGCCCAGGAACGCGTGCCCGGCCGTCGGGTATTCCTTGACGTCGTGTGGGACGCCGGCCCGGTCCAACGCCGCGGACAGCCGCCCGGCGGCGCCGCGCAGGGTCCGGTCCCGGCCGCCGTAGCTCGCCACCACCGGGCACGCCGCCCGCAGCGAGGCGTCGAGCTCGCGGGGAAGCGGACCGTAGTTGACCGCTGCCACCTCGAAGCCCCGGCCCGCGCTGAGCAGGGCGAGGCCGCCACCGAGGCAGAAGCCGATCACGCCCACCCTGCCGTTGCATGCCGGCAGGGCGGTCAGCCACCGCCGCGCCGCCTCGATGTCGTCGAAGGCCCGCCCGCGCCCGGCGGACATCGCCCGCACCGTGGCCACCAGGCAGCGCCGCGCGCCGCCCGCGCTGAACAGGTCCGGGGCGAGGGCGAAGTAGCCGCGGCCGGCAAGGCGGTCGGCGATCGCGCGCACGGTCTCGTCCAGACCCCACGCCTCGTGCAGCACGATCACGCCGGGACGCAGCAGGCCCCTGGTGGGCGGCGTGCCGCCGCCGGCCGGGGCCGGGTCGACGGCGGCCGGTCGGGCCAGGTAGGCGCGCAGACCCGGGGAGATGTTCAGAACTGCGGCGAATCCGGACAAATCGACCGTGGTCACGATGCCCACCCCTCGTGCGCCGGCCGCGCGGGCGACCGGTACCGCGCTTCGCGGCGCGCGCGGGGTTGGTCGTCCCGGCTCGACCGTCGCGGCGGAAAGCGGATCACCCGGCGAACGCCATGGTTGAACGTGCTGTGCTGCACGTCACAGTATGTGCTCTTGACCGAGGAAAGCCGACCTACTCAGAGTGAAAAGGGTGCGGACCTCGCTGTTGTTGACGCGCCGCCGCTGCATCGATTTCGGCCGCGCCGAATCCAGCCGCTGTCGTTGATGCGGAGGTGACCGGCGTTCCCGCCTGAGCGGGATTCGTCCGTCCGGGGTGTCCGGAATCCTCCGCCCGCCGCCAAGGCCCGGCGCCCCAGTCCAGGCCCAGTGCCCCAGTCCAGGCCTGGCGTCCCAGCCCAGGCCCAGTGCGCCAGCCCAGTCCCAGTGCGCCAGCCAAGGCCCAGCGCCTGCGGCCCAGGCCCCACGACCGCCGCAGAAACTCTGCGCCTGCAGCTCGAAAGCCCTGCGCCCGCCGTTCGTCAGCCGGTTCCCAACGTCCGAGGAGTGCCCGTTGCGTCTCGTGCAGGATTGCGCCCGATGACCCCCCGCCCGCCGCTGCACCTCGCCCTCGCGCTGGACGGGGCCGGCTGGCATCCGGCAGCCTGGCGAGAGCCGCGCGCGCGGACCGCGGAGCTGCTCGACGCCCGGTACTGGACCGACCTGGTCCAGGAGGCCGAGCGCGGCCTGCTTGACTTCGTCACGATCGAGGACTCCCTCGGCCTGCAGTCGGACCGGTTCGACGGTCCGGACGCCCGGACCGACCGGGTGCGCGGCCGGCTTGACGCCGTGCTCATCGCCGCTCGGGTCGCCCCGCTGACGTCGCGGATCGGTCTCGTCCCGTCGATCGTCGCCGGGCACACCGAGCCCTTCCACATCGCCAAGGCCATCGCGACGCTGGACTACGTCAGCTCCGGGCGGGGCGGGGTCCGGGTGCGGGCCGGCAGCGGCGGGGCCGAAGCCGCCCTGTTCGGCCGGCGCGCGATTCCCGGGATCGCCGTCGCGGACCTGGCGCGGCCCGAGACCGTCGCGCTGATCACCGAGCTGTTCGACGAGGCGGCCGACTACGTCGAGGTCGTCCGCCGGCTCTGGGACAGCTGGGAGGACGACGCCGAGATCCGCGATGTCGCCACCGGCCGGTTCGTCGACCGGGACAAGCTGCACTACATCGACTTCGAGGGACGCTGGTTCAGCGTGCGCGGGCCCTCGATCGTGCCTCGCCCGCCGCAGGGCCAGCCGCCGGTGACCGTCCTCGGCCACGCCACCGTGCCGTACCGGCTCGGGGCGCGCCAGGGCGACGTCGTCTACGTGACGCCTCGCGACGCCGACGACGCCCGCCGGATCGTCGAGGAGATCCGGGCCGAGCAGGCCGCGGCCGGTCGGGGCGACGAGACCGTGCACGTCTTCGCCGAACTGGTCGTCCACCTCGCCGACTCGGCGGCGCAGGCCGCCGACAACCGGGCCCGGCTCGATGACTGGGCCGGCGCAGCACATGTCAGCGACGCGCTCGTCGTCGCCGGTACCCCCGCGGAACTCGCCGATCTCCTGCTCGACTGGCAACCGGCCGGGCTGTCGGGCTTCCGGCTGCGCCCGGCGGCCATCCCGCACGATCTGGAGGGCGTCACCCGGGGGCTCGTCGGCGAACTTCAGTCCCGCGGGGCGTTCCGTACCGCCTACGAGGCCGCCACGCTGCGGGGCCTGCTCGGCCTGCCCCGACCCGCCAACCGCTACGCCGCGGCCGCCGCCACCAGCTCCACCGCCGCCGTCTAGCCGCCGCCGTCCAGCCACGTCCGCCGCCGGCAGCGCCGGCAGCCGGCAGCCCTGCCCACCACAGCGGAGGACCTCCATGAGCAGGCCGACCAAGCAGATCCACCTGGCGGCGCACTTCCCCGGGGTGAACAACACGACGGTGTGGAGCGACCCCGCGGCGGGCAGCCAGATCGACTTCAGCTCGTTCGCCCACCTCGCCCGCGTGGCCGAGCGCGCCAAGTTCGACTTCTTCTTCCTCGCCGAGGGCCTGCGCCTGCGCGAGCAGAACGGCCGCATCCACGACCTGGACGTCGTCGGCCGGCCCGACACGTTCACCGTGCTGGCCGCGATCGCGGCGGTCACCGAACGCCTGGGCCTCGCCGGCACCATCAACTCCACCTTCAACGAGCCCTACGAGGTCGCCCGGCAGTTCGCCAGCCTCGACCACCTCTCCGCGGGACGGGCCGCCTGGAACGTCGTCACCTCCTGGGACGCCTTCACCGGCGAGAACTTCCGCCGCGGCGGCTACCTCGCGGAGCAGGACCGCTACGAGCGGGCCCGGCGCTTCCTGCAGACGGCTCGGGAGCTGTTCGACTCCTGGCGCGGCGACGAGATCGTCGCGGACAAGGCCAGCGGGCAGTTCCTGCGTGAGCCACGGCCGGGGACGTTCGCGCATCACGACGACTTCTTCGACATCAGCGGGCAGTTCAACGTGCCGCGCAGCCCGCAGGGCCGACCGGTGATCTTCCAGGCCGGCGACTCCGAGGCCGGCCGGGAGTTCGCCGCCTCCTCGGCGGATGCGATCTTCAGCCGGCACAGCACGTTCGAGGACGGCCAGGCGTTCTACGCCGACATCAAGGGCCGGCTCGCCAAGTTCGGCCGCCGACCCGACGAGTTGGTGGTCCTGCCGGCCGCGACGTTCGTCCTCGGCGACACCGACGCCGAGGCACGCGAGCGGGCCGAGGTGATCCGCCACCAGCAGGTCAGCGGGGCGACGGCGATCCTGTTCGCCGAGCAGTTGTGGAACCGCGACCTGTCGGCCTACGACCCGGACGGGCCGGTCCCCGAGGTCGACCCGCTGCCGGGGGAGAACACGATCTCCAAGGGGCGGGCCAGCGTGCGGATGTTCGACGACCGGCTGGACACCGTGCGTCGCTGGCGCGAGCTGAGCGAGGCGAAGAAACTCTCGCTGCGCGAGGTGGTCATCGAGGTCACCGGGCGGCAGTCGTTCATCGGCTCGGCGGCCACGGTCGCCGAGACCATCAACCGGTTCGTCCAGCAGGACGCCAGCGACGGCTTCATCCTCGTCCCGCACATCGTCCCGGGCGGGTTGGACGAGTTCGCCGACCAGGTCGTGCCGCTGTTGCAGGAACGCGGCGTGTTCCGCTCCGACTACACCGGCACGACCCTGCGTGAGCATCTCGGCCTGGAGCTGCCCGGCTGAGCCGGCTCCGGGCGAGGGGGCCGGCTCCGAGTGAGGGGCCGGTTCCCGGTGAGGGTGCGGGCCCCCGGTGAGGGTGCGGGCCCCGGCCGGGGGAGCGGACCCCGGCTGGGGGTGGTTCAGCCGGCGAGTGCGCGCAACCCGCCCGCGGCGAGCGCCGGCACCGCCTGACCGACGAGGTCGAAACCCTCGCCGACGGTGTTGCCGGCGAGATGCCGGGCGTGGATGCCCTCGGCGATCACCACCAGCTTGAAGTAGCCCAGCGCCAGGTAGAAGTCCATGTTCACGATGTCCCGGCCGGACTCGCGGGCGTAGATCTCGATCATCTCGTCCCCGCCGGGCATCCGGTCGCTCGCCGCGGCCGCCGAACCGCCGAGCACCGGATCGAAGTCCGGGTCGCGGTAGACGACGGTGAGACCCAGATCGGCCAGCGGGTCGCCGAGGGTCGCCATCTCCCAGTCCAGCAGGGCCCGCACGGCGCCGATGTCGGCCGGGTCCAGCACGAAGTTGTCGATACGGGCGTCGCCGTGCACGATCGAGGCGTCACTCTCCGCCGGCACCGCGGTGTCCAGCCGGGAGTGCAGCGCGTCGAGGTCCGGCAGCGGCCGGGTCCGCACCCGCTCCCACTGCCCCCACCAGCGGTCGACCTGGCGGCGCAGGTAGCCCTCGGGCCGGCCGAACCGCTCCAGCCCGACGGCGCGGTGGTCCACGGCGTGCAGCCGGGCGAGGGTGCGCAGCAGGTTCTCGGCGCAGCGGCGCACGTCGGCGTCGGAGTAGGGGGCGAGGTCCGCCCGGCTGCGCAGGACCACCCCGTCGACCAGGGAGACCAGCGCGAACGGCACCCCGAGCACGGCGGGATCGTCGCAGTAGACGACCGCGTCGGCCACCGGGATCGCGGTGTCGTGCAGGGCGGCCACCACCCGGTACTCGCGCCGCATGTCGTGCGCCGACGGCGTCAGGTTGCCCAGCGGCGGCCGGCGCAGCGCCCAGTGCGCGGCGTCGTCCCACACGTGGTAGGTCAGGTTCGACCGGCCGCCGCTGAGCAGGGCGGCGCGCAGCGGCCCGGACCGGCCGGGGACGGCGGCGTCGAGGTAGGCGGACAGCGCCGCCAGGTCCAGGCCCGGCGGGGCGACCAGCCCCTCCTCGGCGCCGTGCGGGGGATCGAGCGCGGTCATGACGCCGACTCCAGGGCGCCGGTGGCCTTCAGCCGCTGCTTGACCGCGCGCCGGGCGAGCGCCCAGCGATGGGTCTCCGACGCTCCGTCGTAGATCCGGAAGGCGCGGACCTCGTTGAGGTAGCGGCCCAGCAGCAGCTCGCCGGAGACGCCGGCGGCGCCGCAGAGCTGGATGGCCCGGTCGACGACCCGCCAGATCGCCTCGGCGACGAACGTCTTGGTCATCGCGGTGGACTGGGCCGCGCGCTGTCCCTGGTCGAGCTCCCAGCAGGCCTGCAGGATGAGGCTGCGGGAGGCGGCGATGTCGATCTCCGAGTCGGCGATCATCTGCTGCGCCATACCGAGCTCGGTGAGCTTGGAGCCGAACAGCCGGCGCTGCGCGATCCGGTCGATCGCGATGTCCTGGGCGCGCCGGGCGATGCCGAGCCAGCGCATGCAGTGCGTCATCCGGGCCGGGCCGAGGCGCACCTGCGCGTAGGCGAAGCCCTGGTCGAGCTCGCCGAGGATCGCCGAGTCCGGCACCACGCAGTTGTCGAAGATCACTTCGCAGTGGCCGCCGATCATGCCCTGGTCGAGAGTGTCGATGTGCCGGACGATCTTCAGGCCGGGGTTGTCGGCGTCGACGAGGAACATGGTCGCGCCGCCGACGGTGCCGACCGTGCCGGCGGTCCGGGCGAAGCAGATCGCGTAGGCCGCGCCGTCCGCGCCGGTGGAGAACCATTTGTGACCGTCGATGCGCCAGCCGCCGTCGACCCGGACCGCGGTCGTCGTCAGGGCGGCCGGATCCGAGCCGGCCCCGGGCGCCGGCTCCGTCATCGCGAAGAACGACCGGACCTCGCCGCTGGCGAGGGGGCGCAGGTAGCGCTCCTTCTGCTCGTCGGTGGCGATGATCTCGAGCATGTGCATGTTGCCCTCGTCGGGCGCGGAGCAGTTCAGCGCCAGCGGCCCGAACAGCGAGTAGCCGGCGGCCTCGAACACGGGCGCCCGCGCCGTCATGCCGAGCCCGAGGCCGCCGTACTCCTGGGAGACGTGCGGGGCGAACAGCCCGGCGTCGCGAGCCGCCTGCTGCAGCCGGCTGCGCAGCGCCTCCCCGCCGGCCGAGAACACGCCGGCGTAGCGCTCCTCCTCCGGGATCACGACGTCGCGGACGAAGGCAGCCGTGCGTTCGACGAGGTCGACGACCTCGGGCGGCTGCGAAAAATCAATGGCCATGACGATCTCCCGCCTCGGTGCGAGCGCCGGCCCCCGTGGGCACGGGTCGGCTGGAAGGCTAATGCTCAGTAGCCTTGATAGCAGGGCCGGAGCCGATCCGCCAGTCCTGTGGGAAAAACATGCCTGCTAACATGGCCGTGGTGCGAGGAGCGGTCCGCATGTCCGTGGCTACCGCTTGGTAGTCTCGGCGATGGTCGTGGGTGGGGACGGATGAGTGGATCGGACCGGGCGGTGCTGGCGCGGCCGCAGCTCAGCCCGCGCGGGCGGGCGATCCGCGACGCGGCGCTGAAGCTGTTCGCCGAACGCGGCTACGAGGCCACCACCACGACCGAGATCGGCGCGGCGGTCGGCATCCGGGGTCCAAGCCTGTACAAGCACGTGAGCTCCAAGCAGGACCTGCTCCTCGCGATCATGCTCGACGCGATGGACGTCCTGCACGACGTCCACGCCCTCGCCGTCGCCGGTGTCGACGATGTCGCGGATCGGCTGCGCCGTGCCGTGGAGGCACACGTGCGCTTCCACACCCGCCACCGGCTGGAGGCGTTCGTCGGCAACCGGGAGATCCGCAGCCTCGACGAGGCCAACCGGGCGGTGGTCGTCGCCCGGCGCAGCAGCTACGAGCGGCTCATCCGGACGCTGATCGAGGAGGGGGTCGCGGCCCGCCGGTTCCACGTGGCCTCGGTCAAGCTCGCCTCCTATGCCCTGCTCGACCTCGGGATGGGGGTGGCCGCCTGGTACCGCGAGGACGGCGACCTGAGCGAGGACGAGATCGTCTACACCTACGGTCGGTTCGCGCTGACCCTGGTCGGCGCAGCCGGCTGACCGCCACGGCGCGGGCGTCCCGGTGCTCGGCCTGCCGCGCATCAGCCCCCTGCCGGTCAGCCCGGTCGCCCGGTCGGCCCGGTCGACCGGGCGGTCAGCTCGGTCCGTCCGTAGCGGGGAGGTGGTGGGCTCCGCCGGCGTGTAGGTCCGCGCGCAGCTCGTGCTTGCGGACCTTGCCCGCCGCGGTCCGCGGCAGATCGGCGACGATCACGAGTCGTTCCGGGGTCTTCTGCTTCGCGGCCCCGGCGGCGGCGAAATGCGCGCGGACCTCGTCGAGGTCGAGGACCGATCCCGGCCGCGGCAGGACGAAGACGCAGACCCGTTCGCCGGTGCGGTCGTCCGGCTCGGCCACGGCGGCCGCCTCCGCGACGGCCGGATGTGTCATGAGCAGGTCCTCGACCTCCTTGGAGGAGACGTTCTCGCCGTTGCGGACGATGATGTCCTTGATGCGATCGGTGATGGTCAGGTAGCCGTCGGCGTCGACCCGGCCGATGTCACCGGTGCGCAGCCAGCCGTCGGCGGTGAAAGCGGTCGCGTCGAGCGCCGGATCGCGGTAGCCGGCGAACTGCTCCGGGCCGCGGGTGACGATCTCGCCCTCCTCGCCGAGGCCGAGGTCGTGGCCGGCGGGGTCGAGGATGCGGACCTCGCTGCCCGGCAGCACCCGTCCGTCCGTGGCGGCCCGCCGGTCGAGCGGGTCGGCCGCGCTGCCCGAGCTGATCGTCGGATGCTCGCTGGAACCGTAGGCGCGGTAGGCGCGGACGCCGGCCCGCTCGGCCCGTTCGACGAGGGTCGGCGACACGCTGGCCCCACCGACGAGAAAGTCGCGCAGCGGGCCGAGGCCGCGGCCGTCGCGCTGGGCGGCGTCCAGCAGAGCGGTCAGGTGAAACGGCACCCCCGCGGACGCGGTCACCCGGTGCGCGTGGACGAGCTCGATCGCCTCCGCCGCGTCGAACCGTTCGAGGAAGACGGTCGGCAGCCCGTCGACGAGGGTCCGTAGCAGCACGCTCAGCCCGGCGATGTGGCCGGGCGGAAACAGGTCGAGGTAGCCGAAGTCGGGTTGGCCGGCGCGCAGGCTGCGCAACGAGGCGACCTCCGCGGCGACCGAGCGGTGGGTGTGGGTGACGCCCTTGGGCGCGGCGGTCGTCCCCGAGGTGTAGACGAGCACGGCGACGTCGTCGAGCGGCCGGGCGCACGGCGCCAGCGGCGGGGCCAGTTCGAGCTCCTCCCATGGCACGGTGTCGGCCGGGGCGTTGTCGGCCGGGGCGGTGGCGATCGACGGGGTGGCGATCGACGGGGTGGCGGCCGGTGGGGCGGGGCTGTCGGC
This sequence comes from Frankia sp. AiPs1, assembly GCF_023716945.1. Taxonomy (GTDB): domain Bacteria; phylum Actinomycetota; class Actinomycetes; order Frankiales; family Frankiaceae; genus Frankia. The sequence continues at coordinate 10,197 of NZ_JAMQQF010000086.1, forward strand.
GACGGTGACGATGTGGCGCAGGGCCGGCAGCCCGTCGGGTGCCCCGCGCAGCTCGGCGATCTGCGCCGCCCGCTGTTCCGGCAGGATGATCGTGCTCGCCCCCGACTGCCGCAGGATGAAGGCGACCTCGCGGATCCCGTAGATGGGCACGATCGGCAGCAGCACCGCCCCGCGTAACAACACCGCGGCGTGCGCGATCGCGCTGTGCACCCGGCTGGTCAACTGCAGCGCGACGACGTCCGCCGGGCCGATCCCGCGGGCGGCGAGGCCGCCGGCGACCCGCGCGGCGCGGGCGTACAGCGAGCCCAGATCCGTGGTGAGGGTGCCGACCGGGCTGCGGAAGACCAACCGGGTGTCGGGATGGTCCGTCGCGCCCAGGTGCAGCAGCGCGGCGAGCGGGAGCGGGGCGATCTCGGGCAGCGGCCGGACCGGCGTGAGCGACCGCGGGGAGCTGGCGGGCGGGAGTGCCTCGACGGTTGCGGCCGGCTCGGCCAGGTGGGCAGGTCGCGCGTGCTCCGGGTGCACCGGCGCTCCTCGGGTCGGCGAGAGCGTGGCGGCCGCCACATCCAGCAAAATATACCTAGTTCACTAGGAGGGATGGCTGTAGCTGGAGGAACTCCCGCGCGGGCTCCCGGCGGCCGGCACTTGCGTACAGATCTTTCAGTTATCTAAAGTAACCATGTCAACTGGGTCGCCATCGATGGCCAACGAGGTCCGAGCCATCGGGCTCCGGCGACGGCACGCGATCCGGGCGGCAGGCAACCGTCTGCACGGCGCAACCCATGCGAAGGCAGGGCGACATGGCAAAGATCTGGGCGAACTCCGGCGACTCCCACTTCCTGGAGCCCGACGACCTGTGGCGGTCGAACCTGCCGCCCCGGCTGGCCGAGCTCGTGCCGAGAGCGGTGAAGGACCCCGACGGGCTCTACGAGACCGTTTACATCGACGGCCAGTCCTTCCGCCGCAAGCTCCCGAACGTGGCGGCCCAGGAGTTCCTCGACGAGAGCAACCGGGCGCCCGGCGCGCGGGACGCGACTCTGCGCCTGGCCGACCTCGACACCGAGGGGGTCTGGGGCGAGCTGGTGTTCCCGTCGCTGGGCCTGTGGAGCTCGTCGTTTCGCACCCCCGAGGTGCTGCGCGAGGCGTTGCGGGTCAGCAACGACTGGGCGATCGACGCGATCATGAACATCTCGCCGCGGCTGGTCCCGACCGCGCAGGTCTCCACCCTCCAGGTCGACGACGCGGTGGCCGAGCTGGAGCGCACCGCCGAGCTCGGCTACCGCGCGGTGTTCCTGCCGACGACCCCGCACCCGCTCGCCGACGACTGGAACCGCGACTCCTGGGAGCCGTTCTGGGCGGCGGCGGAGGCGGCGAACATGGTGCTCGCCTTCCACGTCGGCACCGACCCGGTCGACATCGGCAGCCAGCAGGTCGGCGTCGTCTACCGCGGCCCCGGCGGCGCGGTGCTGAACTACACCGAGACGACGTTCTCCGGTCAGCGGGCCGCGATGAAGCTCGTCGCCTCCGGCGCGCTCGACCGGCATCCGAACCTGCGGATTCTCGTCGCCGAGGGCGGCGCGACCTGGGTGCCCTTCCTCGCCGACCGGATGGAGGAGGGCTACCGCCAGCACCACATGGCGGTGCGGCCCAAGCTCACGCGCAGCCCCAAGGAGATCCTCTACTCGCAGGTGTACGCCTCCTTCCAGCACGACGCCTCCGCGGTCGCCGCGCTGACCGGCATGGGCTACCGCAACGTCATGTGGGGCAGCGACTACCCGCACATGGAGGGCACGTTCGGCCACACCCAGGAGACGCTGCACGGGCTGTTCGACGGCGTGTCGGACGACGTCCGCAGGCGGATCACCATCGACACGTTCCTCGAACTCTTCCCCGGCGTCGGTGAGCCGGTCCCGGGCATCGTTGAGCCGGCCGCGGCAGCGGCCGCGTGAGCGCATCGGGTCCGTTCGACACGGCGATCGTCGGCGTCGGTGCCACGCCGTACTACCGGCGTGGCGGCTCCGCGCCGCAGACCATCACCGAGCTCGCCGGCAAGGCGATCCTCGCCGCGTGCGAGGACGCCGGTCTGTCGGTCAGGGACATCGACGGCTTCGCCTACTACTCGGGGGCGGGCGCCGGCTACGGCCAGTCGATGGACACCGCCACGTTCATGGAGACCCTCGGCATCCCCGAGGTGACCTTCTCCGCCGCGCTCACCTCGGGTGGCGGCGGGTCGGCGGGGTCGATCGGCCTGGCCCGCGCGGCGATCCTCGCCGGGGATGCCACCGTCGTCGTCACCGTGATGGCGCTGCAGCAGGTCAAACAGCGTCTCGGCACGGTCTTCGGCTCGGTTGCGCCGAGTCCGGAGAACTCGTTCCTGCAGCCCTCGGGCCTGGTCGGCCCGGGGCATCTGATGTCGGTGCTGGCGCGCCGGCACATGCACGACTACGGCACCCGGCGGGAGGCGTTCGCCGAGATCGCCCTGTCCAGCCGGGAGAACGCGCTCACCCGACCCAAGGCGATCATGCGCACCCCGCTGACGCTGGACGACTACTTCAACGCCCGGATGATCGCCGATCCGCTGTGCCTGTTCGACTTCTGCCTGGAGACCGAGGGCGCCGTCGCGGTCCTCACCACCAGTGCGGAGCGGGCGCGCGACCTGCGGCGCACGCCGGTCGGTGTGGTCGCCGCGGCGCACGGCGGGGTGCGCGAGTGGGGCCGGGCGTTCGCCTGGTACGGCATGCCCGACGAGTACTTCGCCTCCTCCGGGCACGCCCCGATCGCCCGGCGGCTCTACGCGAAGGCCGGGATCACCCCCGACGACCTCGACGTGGCGCTGATCTATGACCACTTCACCCCGATGGTCCTCATGCAGCTCGAGGACTACGGCTTCTGCAAGAAGGGTGAGGGCGGCCCGTTCGTCGAGTCCGGTGCGATCCGGTACAAGGGCGGGTCGATTCCGGTCAACACGCACGGCGGCCAGCTCTCCGAGGCCTACATCATCGGCATGACGCACATCGTGGAGGGCGTCGAACAGATCCGCGGCACCGCCGTCAACCAGGTGCCGGACGCGAAGCTGGCGCTGGTCACCGGCGGGCCGGCCACCCTGCCGGTCAGCGGCCTGATCCTGGGACGGATGCAATGACCACCCTGACGACGACCCTGCCGCCCGCCGGCATCCAGATCACCACCGACGCGGCGACCGAGCCGTTCTGGCAGGCGGCGAAGGAGAACCGGCTGGTCGCGCCCAGGTGCGCCGACTGCGGCACCTTCCGGCTGCCGCCGTCGCCGTTCTGTCCGACCTGCCAGTCGCAGAACGTCGACTGGGTGACGCTGTCCGGGCGGGCGACGGTGTTCAGCTTCAGCATCGTCAACGGCGTGCCCGGCCAGCCGGAGCTGACCCTGGCCGCCGTCGTCGTGGACCTGCCCGATGCGCCGGGGGCCCGCCTGGTGAGCAACGTCGTCGACACCGATCCGGCCGCGGTCCGGATCGGAACGCCGCTCACCGTCGACTTCGTCGAGATCGCCGAGGGCTGGAAACTGCCGGTGTTCCGGATCGACTCCGCCGCCGAGAGCGCGCCACTGGCAGGTACCTGAAAGTATTCGGTACCTGCAGGTATCTGATACCTGTAGGTATCCGGTACCGAAAGTACTTAGGTCGCGCAGGTCGCGCAGGTCGCGCAGGTCGCGCAGGTCGCGTGCGCGGGCGGGCGGGCGGCGAGGGGGACGGATGGAACGGGTGGCCGCGGTGAGCACCGCGTCGGCGGTCGCCCACGTGCTGCGCGAGGAGATCCTCAGCCGCCAGGACGGTGACCTCTACCTGGGCCAGGAGGACGAGCTGCTGGCCCGGTTCGGGGTGAGTCGGCCGTCGTTGCGCCAGGCCGTGCGGCTGTTGCAGGCCGAGGGGATCCTGACCGTCCGCCGCGGCCATCACGGCGGGCTGTACGGGCAGCGGCCCGACGCGGCCGGTGTCGCCCACGTGGCCTCGGTGTTCCTGCGGACCCGGCGGGCCTCCCTCGCCGACATCAGCGCCACCTACACCCTCATCACCACGGAGTGTGCTCGGCTGGCCGCGCTGAACCCGGACGGGGTCGAGCGCGGCCGGCTGTTGACCTTCGTCGAGCAGGCCGCTGGCGCCAACCAGCGCGACCACGCCCGCGCCCGGGCGCAGTGGGGGATCCTGCTCGCCGAGCTCGCGCGCAGTCCCACCCTGCAGCTGTTCGAGGACGTGCTCGGCTCGTTGTCGCGCTATCCGACCTCTCGGCCGCTCCTGCTGGACCCGGACAGCATCGCGCTGGCCTGCGAGCAGTGGCGGCAGGTCGCCGAGGCGGTCCGCGACGGTGACGCCGACACCGCGATGGCGCTGTCCCGCGAGCACGGCGACGCGCGGGTCCGCTACATCCGCGACCTCCCCGAGGACCTCCTCGGCTGGTGAGCCCCGCACCAGGTCCGGGGTGCTCCGCGCCGGTTCGCCCCGCCGGTCAGGCGGCGTCGACGGCGCTCATGAGACGGACCGCCGACTCGGCGTAGCGGGCGCGGCGGCGATCGCTGACCATGAAGGCCGGGCTGGACAGGAACGCGAGGTCGGGCAGGGCCTTACGGGCCGCCAGGCGCTGGGCGGCCTCCTGCGAGTCGCCGCACAGGGCGATCGCGTCGAGCATCTCCTCGCTGACGGCCGCGGCCATCCCCGGGATGTCCCCGGCGCGGAACGCGGTGCGGATCGCGGCCACCTCATCGCCCCAGCCGTGCAGCTCGACGAGGGTGTCGTAGGTCTTCACCGTGAGGTAGAAGGCGATCTGGAGGCGGGCGTCGCGCCGGGCCCGCGCCGGGTCCTCCTCGTCGACGGCGGTGATGAGCCAGCCCCAGCGGCGCAGCGACTGCGGGTCCCGCCCGGCCGCGGTGGCGCCGTCGTGCAGGTTCGGGCGGATCGTCTCCGTCCACCACCGGTCGGTGAAGATGCCGTGGCCGAGGATGCCGTCGGCGGTGCGCCCGGCGGCGGTCACCATCCGCCGGTTGAACGAGCCGAGCAGGATCGGCACGTCGAGCCGGCCGAGGACGGGGGCGCGGATGTCGGCGTGGATCGGGTAGAACTCGCCCTCGTGCACCACGGGCTGACCGTTCTGCGCGGTCAGGTAGGCGCGGATCGCCCCGACGAGGTCCTCCATCCGGCGCACCGGCTCGCTGGCCGCGGCCGCGAACCACTCGGTGTTCATCCGGTAGGTGCCGGATCCGAGGCCGAGAAAGATCCGTCCGGGGGCGCGTGCGGAGAGGTGACGCAACGCCGAGGCGTGGACGAAGGGCGAGCGGGCGAACGCGTAGGCGATGCCCGGCCCGACCAGGGCCCGGCGGGTGGCGGCGACCATCTCGCCGGTGGTCAGGTAGGAGTTCGTGTCGGCGAACTCGCCGGCGCAGAAGGCGGTGGCCCCGGCCTGTTCGGCCAGCTCCGCGACCTGCGGGCCCGGCCAGGGAAGTCCCCACTGCACGTGTCGCCACCTCCACCTCGGGAGCCCGGCCCCCGACGGCGTTGTGTGCACCGTGGGCGCCGATCGGCCGCTGAGAACCGTCGCTCCAGTTCTTGTCTTCCTCGCGAACTTAGTAAACCATGTAACCTTGCAGCGATGTTGACGAGAAGGAGGCGCGGTGACGGCGGTGGAGATCAGTGACCGGCCCCGGCAGGGCGAGTTCCTCGGCCCGCTGCGGGAGTTCCTGGCCGCGCACGCGGGCCGGCCGCCCCGCGGCGGCGCCGCGCGGCTCACCTGGGCCCGCGCCTTCCACGCCGAGCTGACCGACGCGGGGCTCGCGGCGCCGGGATGGCCGCGGGAGGTCGGCGGCATGGATCTCTCGCTGCCCGACCAGATCGCCTACCACCGGGAGATGACGAAGGCCCGGGCCCCCCGCCACCCGTGCGGCCTGTCGTTCATCGTGGCCCCCACCCTGATCCGCCACGGCACACCCGCGCAGCAGGACCGCTTCCTGCGCCCGCTGCTGCGCGCCGACGAGTTCTGGTGCCAGGGCTTCTCCGAGCCCGGCGCCGGCAGCGAACTGACGGCCCTGTCCACGAGGGCCGTGCGTGACGGTGACGACTACGTCGTCACCGGCCAGAAGGTGTGGACCAGCCAGGCGCACCTCGCCGACTGGATGTTCGCGCTGGTGCGCACCGGCGAGCCGGGGCCGAAGGGGATCAGCTACCTGCTGCTGTCGATGACCTCGCCCGGGCTGACGGTGCGACCGCTGCGCGACCTCAGCGGCGCGACGCACTTCGCGGAGGTGTTCCTCGACGAGGTGCGCGTGCCGGCCGAGAACCTCGTCGGCCGGGAGAACGACGGCTGGTCGATCGCGCGCACGAGCCTCGGCCACGAGCGGGCCACCGCGTTCCTGTCGGACGAGTTCCGCTACCGCCGGGTGGTCAGCGAGCTGATCGCGCTCGCCGCCGGGTCGCCGGCCGGGGACGACCCGGTGGTGCGCCAGGACCTCGCGCGGCTGGAGGCGGGGGTGCGCATCCTCGCCTCGAACAGCCGCCGGGCCCTGGAGACGGTGCTCGCCGGGCGCGATCCCGGGCCCGCCTCCTCGGTGAACCGGCTGATGCGCGCGGAGTTCGACCAGCGCCTGCACGAGGTGGCACTGCGGGTCGTCGGCCCGGACGCGGTGCTCGGCAATCGCGAGCCGACCGCGCCCGAGGGCGGCCGGTGGACCTACGGCTACCTGATGAGCCGGTCGTCGACGATCGGCGCCGGCACCGCCGAGATCCAGCGCAACACGATCGCCGAGCGGGTGCTGGGGCTGCCCGCCCCGCCGCCGGCGCCGGGATCCGGACGCGGGTGAGGGGCCATGGCGGCGCCGCGGGGCGTCGCGTCGGGGCGCGGGACGACGAGACGTGACGAGGAGTGAGGTGAGCGTGGACACCGCCGAGGCGGAGGGCGAGCTGCGCGACGCGTTGGCGCGGCTGTTGCGTGAGCACTGCGACATCGAGCAGGTCAGGACGATCGCGGCCGCGCCGGGCGGCTGGGACCGGCGGCTGTGGTCGGAGCTTTCGGCCATGGGCGTGGTGGGGCTCGCCGCCCCGCCGGAGCACGGCGGCGAGGGGGCGGGGCTCCCCGGGTGGGGGGCCCCCCGGGGCCGGATCTTCAGCTCACCGAACGCGTCGACGTTGTCGTTCATCGTCACGCCGGCCTCGGTCCCGGCGACG
>NZ_JAMQQF010000870.1 GCF_023716945.1 Frankia sp. AiPs1
CATTCCGACTGTGCGGTCCGCCTTCTGGCTCTGGCCCGGCGACGAGAAGTGAGGATGCGGTGTTCGAGGCGTCGTGGGGGACCCCCCGCCCCGGTCCCCCCCCGGGGGCCCCCCCGCCGGGCGCCGCGGCGCTGCGGCGGCGCGGTCAGCCGGCGAGGGTGGCGAGGCTGACGTCCCACAGCAGCGCGGCCGAACGCGGGTCGAGGGCGTAGTCCGCCACCCCGGTGCGGGTGCCCGGCTGGTTCGGGCCGGCCTCGTTGCAGTCCTCGAAGTACCGGCCGCTGACTCCGTCGACCAGCGGCGACGCGGCGAGCAGCGCCGAGGTCGACGCCCCCTGCTCGGGCGTCTTCCAGGAGATGCCCCCGCCCCCGCCGCCGGCCGCGGCGGTGCTCTGCGCCCGCAGCCGCTCGAGTTCGGCGTCGGTGACGTGGCGCTGCAGCTTCGTGCGGATGCCGCCGGGCATGAGCGCGTTGACGGCGATGCCGTCGTCTGCCCAGCGCCGGGTCGCCTCGACGGCGAACAACACGTTGGCGGTCTTCGACTGCCCGTAGGCCGACCATGGCTCGTACGGTCGCGCGAGGAAGTGGATGTCGTCGAAGACGACGTCGGAGCGCAGGTGCGCACTCGAGCTCACTGACACCACCCGGGCGCCGCCGGCTGCGGCCAGCGCCGGACGCAGGCCCGTCGTCAGCGCGAAGTGCCCGAGATGGTTGGTGGCGAACTGCAGCTCCCAACCCTGCGACGTGCGGGTCTCCGGCGCGGCCATCACTCCGGCGTTGTTGACCAGGATGTGTAGCGGGCCCTGCCAGCCGTTGACGAACGCGGCGACGGAGGCGGGCTGCGCGAGGTCCAGCGGGGCGACGGTGACGTGGTCGTTCCCGGTCGACGCGGTGATGTCGGCGGCCACCCGGGCGCCGGCGTCAAGGTCACGGACCGTGATCGTTACCTGGGCGCCCGCGCTGGCGAGTGCCCGTGCCGTCTCGACGCCGATGCCCGAGGACGCGCCGGTCACGACGGCGCGCCGGCCGGACAGGTCGACCTCCGCCAGGACCTCGGCCGCGGTCGAGGTCGCGGAGAACGGTGTGGTGATCAGAGTGCTCACAGTAATGATCTTCCTGTGTGCTCGGCGGATCCGGGCGGAGGCCCGGCCGATATGATGGTGGCGCCGGGTCGGCCGCGGTGGCGGCCTGTCCGGGCCGGGATGCGCGGGCCTGGGGAACACTCGGTCGGTTCCGGCGGGGGCGAAGCTCCAGGCGCGAGACCCAGCCTAAGTGGAGGCGCCTCCACTTAGCAACGTGGCCACCGAACGTTCGCTGGACGCGCAACGGTCTGCCTGGCCCCAGGTGACCGGCGACCGGTGCCGCCGACAGGCGGCGTTCGCCAGTCACGGGGCGGCACAGGCCGGCACAGGCCGAACGTGGTGCCGCCGGCCGCGGCCCACCTGGCCCGGGGGAGGGGAACGATGTCGGCGCACGCCAGGACCAGGCCGTTGCGGGCCGACGCCCGCCGCAACCGCGACCAGGTCCTCGACGCCGCCCTGCGGGCCTTCTCCGCGGGCGGTCCGGGCGTGCCGCTGGAGGCCGTCGCGCGGGACGCCGGGGTCGGCATCGCCACCCTGTACCGGCACTTCCCGACCCGAGAGGCGCTCGTCGAGGCGGTCTACCGCGCCGAGCTCGGCCGGCTGTGCGACGCGGCGCCGGCGCTGCTGGGC
>NZ_JAMQQF010000871.1 GCF_023716945.1 Frankia sp. AiPs1
GCGCTGCCCTCCGGGTGGGTGCGGCCGGGTGCGATCGCGTCGACCCGGGCGCCTCGCGCGGCCAGGCGTGCGCCTGCCCACAGGGCGTCACCGCCGTTGTCACCGGCCCCGGCGAGCACGACGATCCGGGCGCCATGGACGTGATCGAGGCGGCGGGCGACATGGGCGACCAGGCCGTACACCGCGCGTTGCATGAGGGCACCGGGCGGCAGGCAGGCGAGCAGCCCTGCCTCGGCGTCCCGGATCTGGCTGACCGTGTGCGCGTTCCGCATGCCGCCATGCTGCCCCGCGCCGGGCGGCCGATGCCGCAGGAGCCCCGGGATGGCCGAGATGGCCGCGGTCACTGGGGTCACTGGGGTCACTGGGGTCACTGGGGTCGCCGGACCGGCGGCGTTCGGGCAGGTGGCCGGCGATCAGCTCTCGACGATGAGCTCAGCTCTCTGCGAGGACCATCGCGACGGCTACCCCGCCGTCGTGGGTGAGGGACAGGTGCCAGGAGGCGATGTCGAGCCGCGCCGCCGCGGCAGCCACGGTGCCGCGAATCCGCAGCGACGGCCGCCCACCCGCTCCCAGGACGACCTCGGCGTCGTGCCACTCCAACCCGGGCGGCGCCCCGAGCACCTTCGCCACGGCCTCCTTCGCCGCGAACCGGGCCGCCAACCGCTCCGGTCGGGCCAGGCCGCGCTCCGCCGGGGTGAACAGGCGCATCGCGATCCCCGGCGTCCGGGACAGCGTCGCGGCGAAACGGTCGACGTCCACCACGTCGACGCCGACACCGACCACCGCCATCGGGCAAGCGTCCCATACCGGCGCGACGGCGCACGACGGCCCACAGCGGCCGACGACGGCGCGCAGCGGCCCTGCACCCACTTCGTCGCGACGCGCCGATCGCGCCGCGGCCCACCCCCTCGGATCAGGGCCCAGCCCCGTCCGAAGGGGTGGCATGCCGGCGGGTCCGGACCCGCCGGCCCGGCGCAACCCGCCCGGGCTCAGGACTTCGCATTCCAGCCCGGCGCGGAGCCATCGGCCGTCCCGTCGCCGTCCTTGCCGCCGGCGCCCCTCCCGGTTTCGGCCTGCTGCGCGGTGTCGGCGCTGTCGGCCCCCTCCGCGGTCGCCGGCTCGCCCTCATCGCCGGCAAGGATGCGGTAGAGGCTGCGGCGGGTCTCGGTGAGCAGGGCCCGGGCGGCGGCGATCTGCGCGTCGTCCCCGGCCTGGGCGACCTGGACCACCGCGGCACCTACCGCGAAGGCCAGGGAGCGCAGGCTGGACAGCTCGTCGTCGGCGCTGGCCGCGGCGGTCTCCCACGGCTTGCGCTGTCCCACCCGGGACTCGACATGGGCCCGCCCGATGTCGGTGAGGTGGAAGACCCGCTTGCCCTCCGCCTCCTCCGCCTGCACGAGCCCCTCGTCGGCGAGCAGGGACAGCACCGGGTACACCGAGCCGGGGCTCGGCCGCCAGGTGCCGCCGCTGCGCTCGGCCAGCTCGCGGATCATCTGGTAGCCGTGCATGGGCTGCTCGGCGAGCAGGGCCAGCAACGCCTCACGGACATCGCCGCGACCCACCCGCGGCCCGCGGCCGAAGCCGCCCGGCCCGCCGAAGCCCGGGCCGAACCCGGGACCGAACCCCGGACCGGGACCGGGGAAGCCGCCGAATGGCGGCCACCCCGGACCGCCACGGCGCCCGCGCGGCCGGCACTCGCC
>NZ_JAMQQF010000872.1 GCF_023716945.1 Frankia sp. AiPs1
CGCAGCCAGCCGCGCACCTCCCGTCCCAGTGGCGACGTCACGGGCACAGTGGGGAACCGTCCGGCGGCGGCGTCCACCTGGGATTCGCCGCGCAGACCCCGCGCGGGCTGGCCGTGCCCGTGGTGCATCACGCCGAGGACATGTCCACGGCCCGCCTGTCCGCCGAGCTCACCCGGCTGACCGCGGCCGCCCGCGGGGGCCGACTCACCCCGGCCGAGCTGACCGGCGGCACGTTCACGCTGAACAACTACGGCGTCTTCGGCGTCGACGGTTCCACGCCGATCATCGCCCACCCGCAGGTGGCGATGCTCGGGGTCGGCCGGATCGTGCCCCGGCCGTGGGCGGTGGACGGCGCCCTGGCCGTGCGCAGCGTCGTGCAGCTCTCGTTCACCTTCGACCACCGGGTGTGCGACGGCGCCACCGCCGGAGCGTTCCTGCGCTTCGTCGCCGACGCCGTCGAGGACCCCACCACGCTGCTGCGCCACCTCTGAACCCCGTCCACCAACACCCCGGTCCACCACACCCCGGTCCACCGCGCCCCAGTCCACTGCACCCCAGCCCCCTGCACCTCAGTCCACTGCACCTCGGTCCACGCAGCATCCGACCTTCCACGCAGCGCCCGACGACGGGTGCTGCCCGATCCCGGTCCAGGAGGTCTGACTTGCCTGCCCAGGCCCGCTACACCTACCTCGGCCCCGAGGGGACCTTCAGCGAGGCCGCGCTCCAGACGCTGCCGGAGGCGGCGACCGGCGAGCTGGTTCCCTCCGCCTCCGTGACGGCGGCGCTGGACGCGGTACGCAGCGGTGACGCGGCCGGCGCGCTGGTGCCGATCGAGAACTCCGTCGAGGGCGCCGTGACCACCACGCTCGACGAGCTCGCCACCGGGAGCCCCCTGATGATCTACCGGGAGGTGCTGCTGCCGATCAGCTTCGCCCTGCTCGTGCGGCCCGGCACCACCCTGGAGGACGTCAAGACGGTCACCGGTCATCCGGTCGCCCAGGCCCAGGTGCGCCGCTGGCTCGCGGCGAACCTGCCGCACGCCGAGTGGGAGTCGGCCGCGTCCAACGCCGAGGGGGCGCGCCTCGTCCGCGACGGGCGCTTCGACTGCGCCTTCGCCGGGGAGTTCGCCGGCCGCCTCTACGGCCTGGAGGCCCTGGTGACGGACATCAACGACGCCGCCGACGCCACGACCCGGTTCGTCCTGCTCGGCCGCCCCGGCCGGATCGCCGCGCCGACCAGGGCGGACAAGACGTCCGCGGTGGCGTGGCTGGCCGAGAACCATCCCGGCGCGCTGCTGGAGCTGCTCCAGCAGTGGGCCGTGCGCGGGGTCAACCTGATGCGGATCGAGTCCCGACCGACCGGCGAGGGCCTCGGCCAGTACTGCTTCTCCCTCGACGCCGAGGGTCATGCCAGCGACAGCCGGGTCGGTGAGGCCCTGATGGGGCTGTACCGGATCTGCCCGAAGGTGCGTTTCCTCGGGTCGTATCCGCGGGCCGACGGGGTGGCCGCGTCCGTGCGCTCCCAGGTGTCGGACCGCGAGTTCGCCGCGGCGACCGACTGGCTCTCGCGCTGCCTGGACGGCCGCGGCGACGAACGGGAGCCGTGACCGGCGCGCAGGGGCGCCCGATGTGGCCACCGGACCGGCCGGAAGGGGCCTGTTCGCACCAGCGACACACCGCCGGGGCGGCCCGGCG
>NZ_JAMQQF010000873.1 GCF_023716945.1 Frankia sp. AiPs1
CGCCTGGCCGTGCAGGCCGGCGTCGCCGCGCACCTCGCCACCGCCGACGGGCAGCTTGCCGGCCTCCACCGCCGGATCGCTGCCTTGCTGCGCACCTGCGGCGAGCCGGGAGTGCTCGCCGGCCCACCCCCACCCGGCGATGTGGCCGCCCTCACCACCCGCCTCACCACGTGGTTGCTCGGCCGGGACGACTTTCTGTCCGCGGCGGCCGACCTGTCCGCGGGTACCGACTCGTCCGCCGGCGCCGACCTGTCCGGCGGCGCCGAGATGAAGGTTCGTTGACGATGACGGGATCTCGGCGAGGTCAACTGAAGAACGGGGGGTCCGCCGCGCCGCCCGGGACTCCGGTGGGCGGCGCGGCGGATTCGCGGTCGGAGGTGCGTGGGTGACGGCGCTGGGATTCTCGGCTCTGGCCGAGGGACGGTGAGGATCCCCCGGGTCCTCGTCGACGTCGAGGACCATGGAGACGGATGGGCCGTGCACGTGCGGGGCGCGGGGATCACGGCTCGGTACGGGATGGCCGCGGTGGTGGTCACCGACGTCGACGGGCTGCCGCGGCGCGTGCCGAGCTGGTGGGTCGAGCCGCCGGGCCCGCCCGCGCTGCCCACGCCCACCGCGCCCGACGGCGCCGCGGGGACCATCGTGCCGGACGGGACCATCGTGCCGGACGGGGCCGCCGCGTGGAATCCGCCGGCCGACGCTGATCTTGTGGTGGGGCCGCAGTTCGCCGCGGGTACGCGGCCCGGTGCCGGGTCGTCCCGCTCGCGCCCGCATCCGCGGCGGGGCCAGGAGATGGGGCTGTGGGCGGGCGCGCATCGGGATCATCTTCCCGGTCATGGTCACCCCGCGGGTCGCCCCGTCCGTTCGGGCGGCTTGATGCCGCCGGTACGCTCCGCCACCGGTGCGGGCCCGTCGTTCGGGCCAGGCGAAGCTGACCCGGCACTGGCCGCGGTGTGCGCCGGCGACCCGGGCGAGATCTCCGGCCTGCTGGCCCGGATCGCCGGCCGGGAGCTGCGCGACAACGACGCCGAGCTCTACGGCCGATGGCTGTTCGAGTGCCTGCTCGCGCCGGTGTGGAGACGCCTGCTCGCCGCGCCCGCGGTGCAAGCCGCCCGGGGGGTGGAGCTCGCGTTGCGCTGGCCGGCGGACGACACGGCGCTGGCCGGCCTGGTGTGGGAGGCGATGCACGACGGGGAGGCGCCGCTTGCCGGGCATCCCCGGGCGCTCGTCGCCGTCACCCGGGTGGTACCCGCCACGACCCCGGCCCCGGCGACGATCCGCCGGGTGCCCCGGGTCCTGTTCGTCGCCGGCTCCGCCCTCGACGACCTGGTGATCCGCCCGGGGGCGATGTTCATGGGCCTGATGCGCGCCTTCGAGGCGGAGGGCCTGTGCGTCTCGCGGGCGATGACCAACGCAACGCTGGACGACCTCGGCGAGGCGTGCGCGCAGTTCGAGCCGGACATCGTCCATCTGGTCGCGCACGGTGACATCGACGAGCACCGCGCGGTGCTCCGCGTCGCCGATCCCGGTGAACCCGACGGGTTCCGCTTCGTCGACGGCGAGACCCTGGCGCTCGCGCTGCGCGGCCCGGCGGGGATGCCGGTGGCGGTCATCCTGAGCGTCTGCGGCAGCGCCCGCCCCGGTGGCCAGGACGCGGGCGGCTCCGGTGACGGGCCGGCGGGAAACGCCGAAG
>NZ_JAMQQF010000874.1 GCF_023716945.1 Frankia sp. AiPs1
GAGTCGGCGGCAACTCCGCCGGCGACCCCGGCGGCGACCCCGGTGACGACTCGGCAGGGCCCCGCGTCGGCGACGCGCCGCGGCGAGGGCCTCGGTGCGGGCGACGTGGGAGCAGAGCGGGGGCCGGCCCGGTACGCTCGGATTCGTGGACGCCGAGCTGGTCGACTGGGAACTCGCCGTGACGACGGCGAGAAGGCTGGTCCGCCCCGGCCCGCAGATCACCCGAGAGCAGGCCGGCGAGGTCGTCGCCGAGCTCCGCCGCCTCGCGGTGGAGGCCGAGCGGCACGTGGAGGACTACACCCACCTCGCCCCTGCCGGCGCCATCACCCCCATCAACGTGGTCGACCGGCCCGAATGGGTCCGTTCCAACGTCGCCGGCCTGCGGGTGCTCACCACCCCCCTGCTCGGCAAGCTGTCCGACCAGCAGCGCGGCACCTTCTCCACCGCCGTCGGCCGGCGGGTCACCGGAATCCAGCTCGGCACGGCGCTGGCCTACCTCGCCAGCAAGGTGCTGGGCCAGTACGAGGTGTTCCTGCCGCCCGAGGAGTACCTCGCCGGCCCCGACGGGTCGGCCACGCCGGACGCGGTCGGCCGGCTGAGCCTGGTCGCGCCGAACATCGCTCACGCCGAGGCCACCATGGGCGTCGTGCCGCGTGACTTCCGGATGTGGGTCTGCCTGCACGAGCAGACCCATCGGACCCAGTTCACCGCCGTGCCGTGGTTGCGGTCCCACCTCGAGTCCGAGATCACCGCGTTCATCGAGGCCACCGACCTCGATCCGGACGTCCTCGCGGATCGGGTCCGCTCGGCGGTGGCCGCGGTGCGCGGGGCCGTGTTCGATCGGGGCGCCGACAGTCCGAGCGTGGTGGAAGCTCTGCAGACCCCGGCGCAGCGGGCGGTGCTCGACCGGCTTCAGGCGATCATGACGTTGCTGGAGGGCCACGCGGACCAGGTGATGGACGCCGTGGGCCCCAGGGTGGTACCCACCGTCGCCGACATCCGGTCGAAGTTCGAGGGCCGCCGCGACGGCGGCTCGCCGCTTGACCGGTTCATCCGCCGCCTGCTCGGGCTGGACCTCAAGCTCCAGCAGTACCGCCAGGGCGGTGCCTTCGTCCGGGCCGTCGTCGCCGAGGCCGGGGTGGGCGGCTTCAACACCGTCTGGGAGTCGCCGACGACGCTGCCGACCCGCGCGGAGCTGGCCGATCCCACCGCATGGATGCAGCGCGTCCTGGGCAGTCGCCCGTCGATCTCGGCGTGACGGCCGTGGTCCGCGGGGCGCTCGCCGGCGCGGCCGGACACCGGGCCCCGCGGTGACCCAGTCCGCCACCGGCGGTGACAACCTCGGTGCGGCGGCCGGGCCAACGGGCAGGGCGGCAGGCGGCCCACTCGACCAGACGACGCGAACGACGCCGACGGCGCGGTCCAGTCGGGCGCCGGATCCGGCCGTGGCCGCGGTCCGGTTCGCAGTCCGCAACGCGGTCGCCGATCTCGACCCGGGCGAGCTGGTGCTTGTCGCCTGCTCCGGCGGGCCGGACTCGATGGCGCTCGCCGCGGCGCTCGCCTTCGTCGCCCCCCGCCGGGCCCTGCGGGCCGGTCTGTTGGTCGTCGATCACGGCTGGGATCCCGCCTCGGCCGAGCGCGCGCACCGCGTCGCCGAGCTGGCCGCGGCCCTCGGGCTGCGCCC
>NZ_JAMQQF010000875.1 GCF_023716945.1 Frankia sp. AiPs1
CCGCGCTGGACGAGAACTGGTCCGGGCTCAAGGTCGTCTGGCGCCGCGAGCGCCGCTGACCAGCTATCCCGGCCACCCCGCGGGGGGGGGGGGGGGGGCGGCCGCCGGGGGGGGGGGGGGGGGGGGCCCCCCGGGCCGCCACGGTGGCGTTGGCGAACTGGACCGCCGGCGGGGCGATGGGACGGCTGTTCGCGTTGCTGGAGCGGCACGCCCCCACCCGTGCGCAGGGTGCGCCGGCGCCGACGGACTGGGGCGATCCGGACCACGTGCGCAGCCTGTTCGGTGCCCGGGTCACCCGGCTGGAAACACGCCGGCGCACGGCCCGCCTGGACTTCGCCGGCTCGCCGGCGGAATGGTGCGCGCTCTACCGGGCGTGTTTCGCTCCGGTGGTCGAGACATACGAACGTCTCGGCCCGGACCCGAAACTCCTCGCCGCGCTCGATGATGACCTGCTGCGATTCGCCGCCGGCGAGTATCTCGGCCCGCTGGGCGGTCCGGGCCGGTACGAGTTCGAATATCTTCTCGTGTTGGCGGAGCCGGCCGCCTGACGCCGCTTTCCTGGTCTCCTCGGCCGTCCCCGCGGCGCACTGGCTGGCCCGGCGGCGGGTTTCAGTGGCCGGGGGCGGGCCAGAACACCGCCTGCGGGATCGGTGAGGTCGTCGAGTGGGACGTGCCGAGGATGGTCCCGGCGGGGGTGATGGCCCAGGCGCTGGCGTAGTTGCTGCCGAGGGTGGCGAGCTGGGTGAGCCGGCCGGCCTGCCAGCGAAACGCGCGCGTGGTGCCGTCGGACGACGTCACCGTGCCGCAGGCGACCCCCTGGTCGTTCAGGTCGCCCGGTTCGACGGTGCTGCCGGCCACCCCCAGCGGGGTGCGGCGCCCGGTCTGCCAGAGGAAGGCGCCGTTCGTCCCGCCGTACGAGTTGACGAGCACCTGCCCGGCATTGTTGATCGTCACCGCGCTGGAGGTGGCGTTGCCGGGCAGGGTGCCGAGGTCGATCGGGTGGCTCCGATCCCACAGCGTGGCGTGGCGTTGGCCGTCCGCGGTCTCGCTCTGACCGACGATCTGCCCGCGTTCGTTGATGGCGCTGGCGGCGCTCCACGGCCCGCCGAGGGTGCCGAGGTCGTGGATGGCCCCGCCGGACCAGACGACGGCGTGCGTCTGCCCGGCGGCATTCGCGCTGGAGCCGACGATCTGGCCCGCGGCGTTCACGTCGACGGCTTCGCTCGACGGGCCGCCGAGGGTGCCGAGGTCCAGCGGCCGAGTGCCCTGCCATCGGGCGGCGTGCTGCGCGCCGCTGTCGGTGCTGCTGTAGCCGACGATGACCCCGGTGCGGCTCACGGCCCTGGCGCTGCTGCTGCGTCCACCGATGGTGTTGGTGCCGCCGAGGAATCCCAGGGGCTGGTAGTTCCCGTTGAACCAGCGGAACGCCTGGCGCTCGTAGTGGCTCACCTCGTCGCCGACGACGACGCCGGCCTCGTTCACGGCCACCGGATCGTTACTGCCGTCGAGGAAGTGCACGGTTCCACCGCGCCAGATACCGGCGACGGCGCTGTACGGGGAGTCGTCCCAGCTTCCGACGAGCAGCCCGGCGGCGTTTCCGGCCTTGAGCCGGCCCGGGTAGGCGCCGGGGCCGGGGACGAGCACCGGCGGCGGCCCGAACGGGGAACGCGGCGGCGCCGCGG
>NZ_JAMQQF010000876.1 GCF_023716945.1 Frankia sp. AiPs1
GCGGAGATCGGGCTCGTCGACCAGCTCGCCGCCCGCCTCGGCGAGGCGGACCGCGCCGGCGCCGCCATCCTCGACCATCTGCGCCGCCATCTCGCCCTCGAACACTGGCGGGCCTGCCAGCTTGCCGCGGACGTCGCCACCCGGCTACCCGCTGTCCCGGACGATCCGGGCGGGCTCGCGGGCCTGGCCGCCCGCGTCGACGACGCCGATCCCGCGACGGTCACCGCGCTCGCGATGGTCCTCGGCGCGGCGGCGGACCGAGCCGCCCGTAGCCAGCCGCGCGCCGAACGGCTGATCCGGCGCGCGCAGCGCAACGGCCTCGGAGCCTGATCCGCGCGCCCGGTCCCACCCTGCCGGTCCCACCCTGCCTGTTCCGCCGGTGTCTGTTCCGCCGGCGTCGTGGTGTCAGTGCGCGGCGGGCGGTTCCCCGGCCACGGCCGGCTGCTCCTCGTCCGGCTGCTGCTGGGGCGCCCGGTCCTGGGCGGGTTGGTCCTCGATGGGCAGCGTCTGCCCGGTCTCCAGCAGCGTCTTGAGGTTCGACAGGATCGCCGGCCACCCGCCGCTGATCGACTCCAGCACCGTGCTGCCGGGGTCGAAGTCGGTGTGGACGACGGTGAGCTGCACCGTTGCGCCGACCGGCTTGAGGTCGAACACGACCCGGGAGCGGCGCTCGGCGCGCACGGTGGCCTGGAACTCGTCCGCGAACCCGAACGCGGCGGCGAGCTCGGGGGTGAAGGTGTGCCAGGTGTAGGACAGCTGCCGTGGTGGATCGGCCGCGAGGACGACCTGCTCCGGATCGGCGACCGTCACCCCGCTCTGGCGCCAGACGACCGGTGAGCCGACTCGCCAGTCCGACTCCAGGGCCGCCCCCCAGTAGCGCACCGTGAAGTCGGGATCGGTCAGCGCCTGCCACAGGCCCTGCGGGGTGGTGCGGATGTAGGTGATGTAGACGAACTCGGTGCTGCTCATCGGCTCGGACTCCAGTGCCGTCGACAGGTCGGTGGGCGCATACACGCGCTCGGCGGTGGTACCGGCTGATCCAGCGCCCGCCGACCACGTCGATCGACGCGGCGCGGTGGTGGCTCAGCTTCTCCCGGCCGCGCCCCCGTGGTCAGCAGCCCCGCCGCCAGCACCGCCAGATGCTTGCACACCGACTGGCAGGCCTCGTCCGGCCGGAGTGGCACGGCGTGGCAGGTGTCCGGTGGACTTGTGGTGGAGAGGAACTGATCCGTGCGATCTTTCCTCGGCCTGGGCGGCCGTCTCCTGGCGGCGGCAGGGCTGCTTGTGCTCATCCTGGCCGGTACCGGTGCTCTGATCGTCCACGGGCCCGGCCAGGTGCGGGACTGGGACACCGACGCCGAGCGCTGGTTCGCCGACCACCGCGCCGGCGGCCTGGTCCGCCTCACCGCGGACGCGACCTACCTCGCCGACACCTGGACGGTCGTCGCCGCGACGGCGGTGCTGGCGGCGGCCGCCGGGTGGTGGACGCGGCGCTGGTGGCTGCCCGCGGGGATCATCCTGCTCACCGCGGGGGAGACCGCCGTCTACGAGGCGTCCAACGCCCTCGTGGACCGGCCGCGCCCCGCGGTGCCCCGGCTCGACCCGGGGGATCCGCTGGCCAGCTTCCCGTCCGGGCACACCGCCGCCGCCGTGTGCCTGTACGGCGGCCTGGCCCTCGTGC
>NZ_JAMQQF010000877.1 GCF_023716945.1 Frankia sp. AiPs1
CCGTGGAGTTGGTGTGTGGTGTGAGTTTGTGGAGGAGGTGGTGGGTGAGGGCGGTGGGGGTGGGGTGGTCGAAGATGGTGGTGGTGGGGAGGTGTATTCCGGTGGTGTGGGTGAGGTGGTTGCGTAGTTCGATGGCGGTGAGGGAGTCGAGGCCTTGGTCGAGGAATCCGCGGTGGGGGTCGATGTGGTCGGGTGTGGTGGTGAGGATGGTGGCGGTGTGGTTCTGGATGAGGGTGAGGAGGTGGGTGTGAGCTTGGGTGGGGGTGAGGGTGGCGAGGTGGGTGGTGAGGGTGGGTGCGCTGGTGGTGGTGGCGGCGGCGGTGGGTCGGTGGGTGGTGAGGTGGGTGTAGAGGGGGGTGGGGGGGAGGTGGTGGGTGTTGAGGGTGGTGGCCAGGGGGGTGGGGTGGTGGGTGTGGGTGTCGAAGAGGT
This sequence comes from Frankia sp. AiPs1, assembly GCF_023716945.1. GTDB lineage: Bacteria > Actinomycetota > Actinomycetes > Frankiales > Frankiaceae > Frankia. The sequence goes on from NZ_JAMQQF010000877.1 coordinate 430, forward strand.
GTAGGGCGTGTTCGGTGGTGAGGGGTTGCAGGGCGGTGCGGGTGATGCGGGTGTGGTCGTGGGTGGTGAGGTGGGCGGTGAGGGTGGAGGTGTGTGCCCACAGGCCCCAGGCGATGGAGGTGGTGGGGTGGGTGTGGGTGGGGGTGTGGGTGGCGAGGGCGTCGAGGAAGGTGTTGGCGGCGGCGTAGTTGGCCTGGCCGGGGCTGCCGAGCTGGCCGGCGACGGAGGAGTAGAGGACGAGGGCGGCGAGGGGTTCGTGGGCGGTGTGGGTGGCGAGGTGGTAGGCGGAGTCGGCTTTGGCGGCCAGGACGGTGTGGAGCTGGGTGGGGGTGAGGGTGGTGAGGGTGGCGTCGGCGAGGGTGGCGGCGGTGTGGATGGCGGCGGTGAGGGGCCGCTGGGGGGGGATCGTCGCGAGGGTGGCGGCGAGGGCGGTGGGGTTGGTGGTGTCGCAGGCGGTGAGGGTGACGGTGTCGGCGCCCAGGGCGCGGAGGTCGTCGTGGAGGCGGGTGGCATCGGGGTGGTGGGGGCCGCTGCGGGAGATCAGGTGGAGGTGGCGGACATGGTGGTGGGTGACGAGGTGACGGGCGAGCAGGCCGGCGAGGGTACCGGTGCCGCCGGTGATCAGGACGGTGCCGTCGGGGTTGATCGGGGTGGGGATGCGGATGATGTTCTTGCCGGTGTGGCGGGCGTGGGCCATGTGGCGCAGCGCGTGGGGAAGGTCGGTGAGGTTCCAGGTGGTGCGGGGCAGCGGGGTCAGGGTGCCGTCGGTGAGCAGGCGGGTGACGGTGGCCAGCATCGTGTGGGTGCGTTCGGGTCCGGCGTCTTTGAGGTCGAACGCCTGATACGACCGGCCCGGGTAGGCGGCGGTGACCGTGGCCGGGTCACGGATGTCGGTTTTCCCCATCTCGATGTACCGGCCGCCCGCAGCCAGCAGCCGTAGCGACGCGTCGACCTGCTCACCCGCGAGGGAACCGAGGATCACGTCCATTCCCGCGCCGTCCGTACGGGCCAGGAACAGGTCGACGAACTCGGTCGTCCGGGAGTTCGCGACATGCTCCTCGTCCAGACCCAGCGCGTACAACACCGGCCACTTCGCCGGGCTCGCGGTCGCGTACACCTCCGCTCCCCACCACCGCGCCCACTGGATCGCCGCCATCCCGACACCCCCCGTACCGGCATGCACCAACACCCGTTCCCCCGCCCGCACCCCCGCCAGATCCCCCAACCCAAACAACGCCGTCAGGAA
>NZ_JAMQQF010000878.1 GCF_023716945.1 Frankia sp. AiPs1
GCCCGCACGGGGCCCGATCGGACGCGCGTCGACCGGCGGCGTGGCCAGTGGCTGGCCCCCGCCCCGCTGTGGTTCGCCCCGTCCCGCGGACGCAGACGTGGCCACAGCCGCCGGGGCGGGTGTGGGCCGCGCGTCGGTCGCGGCGAGCCAGCGGCACCACAACAGGCCCTTGCCGATGGTCTCGTTGCCGCCCAGCCGCAGCACCTGGCCGTCGAGGAGCGTGCGCAGCCCCGCAAGGTGGTCGGCGGAGCCTTCCAGCAGCGCCGCGAGCACGGTCTCCGCCGGCAGGAACTCGCTGTAGAACGGGCCGTTCTGCACGGTCTTCTCGGCGGAGAGCTGGACGCGTGGAGTCAGCTCGATGCACTCGCGGGTGATCTCGACCAGGGCGCCGTCGGGCACCGTCAGCAGATCCGTGCGCATCTTCTCGGCGAAGTAACCCGCCGTCTCGCCGGTGGGCAGCGCCGAGTCGGCCAGCCAGTCGGCCCACCGGCGGGTGGCCCGGTTTTCGCCCGGCCGGGTCACGTACGGTCCGACCAGGGTGTCGGCGTCGTGCCAGCCGGCGCCGGCCGCGAAGACATCGACCCGGCCGCCGTCTACCCGGCCCTCCTGCGTGCCGACCGACCTGCCGTCCAACCTCCCGTCCGACTCGCCGCCGCTCGGCCCGTCGGGTGGGTCGCCGACCGGTAGCGGCGGCATCCCCGTGAAACCGGCCAGGGCAGCCCGGCGGGCAAGGCGGCCGAGCAGCAGCGGCGACGACACCCAGGCGAAGATCTCCCGGATGGTCGGAACGGGGAACGCGACGAGCTGCGCGTCTCCCACCGACAGGGTCCCGGGGCGAAGGGCACCGGGGCGCCGCGGCGCCCCGTTCGCGGCGCGGGCATCCCGCCCGGAGGCGGTGTCCTCGACGCCGAGGCTCTCGGCGCCGGGTGGCGGTGAGCCGAAGACGTCCTCGACCAGGCCCGGACGCTCACTCCAGGCGTCGCGTGCGTGCGCGCGTAGGGCGCCCTTGAGCGACTGGCCCCAGATGACCGGCAGCCGCGTGCTGGCCTCCCGCTGGATGGGCAGGTCGACCGCTCCGAGACTCGTGTCGGCGCCGGCGTGCACCGGCGACTCCGCGTACAGGAACAACAGTGCGCGAGGCATCTACCATCTCCCGATCAGGGCGAGCCCGAAGCCCGCCGTGATCACTTCGTCGTCGATCTGTGGGAAGGGGGTGTCGGCGGTCAGTAGGCGGCCGTGACAGGCCCGGATCAGCTCGGCCGCCACCTGGTGGTCGTCGGCGCGCAGGTAGTAGACGCTGCCGGCCGGGGCAGCCCATAGCAGTCGGCCGTTGCTCACCGCGCCGGTCACCAGGTCGGGCCGGGCGGTCGTGATGACCCGTGGACCGACCACCGACGCCGCGACCAGGGTCAGCCCTGGGCCGATCTCCTGCGGCCGGGGCCGCCAACCGTCGGCGAACAGCGCCGGCGTCGCCAGATAGACCAGCAGCCTCGGCCGGCCGTCGGCGTCGTCGGCCGTGTCCTCGACCGTGTCGTCGGCCGTGTCCTCGGCCGTGTCGTCGGCCGTGTCCTCGGCCGTGTCGTCGGCGGCGGCGTTCGGTGTGGCGGGGTCGAGCCGGGGCGGCGGGGGCAGCGTCAGCGCCTCGGCGGGCAGCCAGTTCACCTA
>NZ_JAMQQF010000879.1 GCF_023716945.1 Frankia sp. AiPs1
GCCGGATTCCCACCGGTCGCCGGCGCCGCCGGGGCCAGGACCGCCGGGACCGGGGCGGCGGGGGCGGTGCCGGCGAAGGTGTCCGCGTGCGCGTAGACCACGACGTTGTTGAGGTAGTGCTTGGTCTTGTGGTCGAAGGCGCCACCGCAGGTGATCAGACGCAGCTCCGGACGGGTCACCGGCCCGTAGACCCGCTGGCTCGGGAACGCCGCCTTGGACACGTCCTCGGTGCGGTCGACGATGAACGCCTGAACGGCTCCGGTCCGCCCGGCGACCTCGACCCGGTCGCCGGGGACGAGCTGGGGCAGGCGGTAGAAGACCGCCGGCCCCGTGGTGGAGTCGTAGTGGCCGACGAGAACGGCCGGCCCGATGCCACCCGGCGTGGGACCGCGGTCGAACCAGCCGACGTCACCCCACGCCTTCGGCACCGCGATCGAGCCGTCCGGACCCAGGCCGAGGTGGGTGATCGGCGCGTCGATCCCGATCCGCCGGACACGTAGCCGGACGGGATCGTTGATGACCACCACCGGCTGCTCGATCATCGCGGGCGGCAGGCCGGTCATGGGACCCGTGCGGGTCGTGGGGATCGGCAGGGGCGGCGGGATGTCGGGCAGTTCGGTCGCCGCATCCGTCCCGGAACCGCCGCGGACGGCGTCGAGTGCCGGTTCCGCCAGCCGAAATCCGCTGCCGACGACAAGCACCAGGCCCACCAGGAGCAGCCCGCGCCACAGCAGGGCACGCCGCGCGGCGGCGGCGCGGACGGAGTCGTGGACGGGGTCCTGGACGGAGACAGGGATGGTGACCTGAACGGGGACGTGAACGGAGACGGGGACCGATCCGCCGGCAGGCTTCCGGTGGCCGTCGTTGGTCTCGCCTTCCACAGTCCCTACCGCCCCTCCCGGCCGAACCACGCGCCGCTGGCCGTCTGCCTGTCCGCGCCGCCGGCTCTGCCTGCGCCCGGCCGCAACCCCTTTACCGACTGTCACTGTAGCGAGCAAGCCGACCACAATCGGTGATCCTGCCCCGACGACTCGCAGGCCGTCCGCCGGCAGCGCGCGCCATCCCGGTCGACGGCGGGACAGACCGTGAAATCCAGCCGACCAGGCGGTTCTCGCGTCGCGCAGCCCCGTCGCACCACGCCCGGTCCGCTTGCCACGCATCCCCACACCCAGTCGCTATGGTGTCACTCGCAGTGACATAACTGATCACCGTAAGTGAGAGAGGGGACCAGATGAAGAAGGGTATGGGCCGGAGCGCCGCCGTTCTCGCGATGTCGAGTGCAGCGAGCGTCGCCCTCACCTTCGGGCCCGGCCTGGCCGCCGCCCACGCCTTCGACGACAAGGACCACAACAACCGTTGCGACGACAAGAAGGACGACGGTTGGGACATCTTCGGCGACAAGGGCGACAGGGACGGCAAGGACGGGCACGACAACAGGGACGGCGGTGACAAGCTGGGTCGCGCCGACAACCTCGACGGCAACAGGGACGGCGGCAAGGACGGCCGAGACGACGGCAAGGACGGCCGGGACGACGGCAAGGACAACAAGGACGACGACTGGTTCAACTGGGATGACAAGGACAAGCGCCGCGACTGCCCGGTCGGCGCCGGTGTCGTCGCTGGCGTGGGCGTTGGCGTCGTCGGCGGCGGCCCGGGCGGTGT
>NZ_JAMQQF010000087.1 GCF_023716945.1 Frankia sp. AiPs1
GGGGGTGGGGGGGGGGGGGGTGGGGGGGGGGGGGGGGGGGGGGGGGGGGGGGGGCGGCCGGCGGGGGGGGGGGGGCCGGGGGGGGGGGGGGGGGGGCGGGGGGGGGGGGGGCCCCCCCCCCCGCGGGCGGCGAGTCCCGCGGGCGTGGCGCGCACGGCGGGCACGGCGTGTGCGGCAGGTCACACGCGCGCGCCGTAGGCGCGCCTTGAAACCGTACAGAAAATTCGCGGCGTGCCATTTTCAGGGCCTTACTGCGCCCACGGGCCAGATGACGGTGACTGGGATACCCTTCGTGTGCGCGTAATCGATCACATCCGCTGTCCCGCCGGGTCCTCTGCTTGGCTGTCCGTCCCACACTGCGATCAGTTGATCGGACTCGTCGACCAGTAGACGGCTGGCCTGCATGTGGGCGTCGGAGTCCGAGGCATGGCAGGGTAGCTGGTGGATCTTGTTTGCTTGGTTGAAGAGCCGATCGTATGTGGGATGATGCTCCGCGGGGAGGCTATCGCGGTAAGTGGTTGCAGGGACGATCACGACCAGCCGACCGCCCATGTCCGAAACCGCTTCGGCAAATATGGTGTCTGCGCCATCCGCGAGGCAGGTTATCCCGGTAAGGGCGGAAGCATTTTGAGCTCGGAGTGCTGTTCGAATCTCTCGGCGTACGTCCTCCTCGATCGCTGGAGTAAGTGTGCGGTGCCCTGTAATGCCCACATTGGTCACGGCAGACGAAGCCTTTCAGATATCAAGTGGGTCTAGGTTTCGGAGTTTGTCATCAAGGCGCTGGACCGATTCGTCGCGAGACGTAACGGGCAGCGCTTGGCGCGTCTTCCATGCTGCACGGATGACCCTCTGAGAGGTCTTCGTTGATGCCGCGTCTAGCGCAGTGAGTGCAATAGCCGCACTTTGATCGTAGTCTCTGTTCATGGCGTGCGCGTCGGCCTGCGCTAGGAGGTTAAGGGCGTGCTGCGCACTATGGACCTGCACTTTCGTGGCAAGCGGCGCACTGCGCAGAGCGACGGTAGGATTGTGTAGGTCCACAGCGGCGACGAGTCGGTAGCCAGCGAGCTTTTGGTCATCGAAGCGCATGATCCATGGCCATGGTGGATTGTCATCAACTCGAATGCGCGTCGTAGCCTCATGGGCCATATCGAGATACCGCCAGGTCTCGTCCGCTTGCTGCGCAGAGGCGTGAGCGGCGGCAGAGGTGGAGTACAACCAGGCTTCAATGGTGTCTTGCGTATGTGCTGGTAGAGATTTGCGGGCTTGGTGGATTAGATCCAATGCGCGGTGGGGATTGCCGGACTTCGCGGTGAACACGGCGGTGCTACCCAGCATGTAGGCCGTCAAGGTCGGATGCTGCGACTGGCGTGCCATGCGGACGGCCGCATGATAGTAGCGCTGAGCAGAACCAATCTCCCACATGTCCCACGCGAGCCAGGCCAGGAAACCGTAACCCTCGCTCAACGCCTCGGCGGCGAGCCGCTGGGCTCTAGGCTCCCGTGCGTGTTCTCCCACAGCACGGAGGAGACGCATGTGCTCGACTACGATTCCGGCGAGGCCGGGGGCCGGCATCAACCCCTCACGGCGGCGCTGTGCTGTGATCATTGAACGGAGCACCGCGACCTTGGTGGCCGGATCAGCATCGAGCGCGGACAGGTAGGACTCAAGGTGGGTGAGTGCGGTGAGGGTAGCCGCACCTTGCATGAGTAGTTCTCTGCGTAGCATTGCCGACCACTCCTCCAGTAGCGCGAGATCGGCAGGGATGTTCCCCGCCGGTGTGGTCGTTGAACGTAGCTGCTGGTCCGCGGCTTCAGCCAACAGGAAGCCGGACGGGGGGGCGGTACCGGGAGCGGTGAGGGCCGCCGAGGGGATCGTTTCATCGGCTGGACTCGGGTGAGGGCGGCGCGGTCGACGGAAACCAAGCTCGGCGTCGGACGGTACCCGGAGGATGGCACGGAGTGCCGCACGGTAGTTCTCCTGCGGCCACCGGATTACACCTCGCTCAAGCTTCCCGATGTAATGATCGTCGATCACGACCGTGCGACCCGTTGTCGAGGACACAGCAGCATTCACAAGCTCGGCGAGTTCCCGACGCGACAGGGACTCGCCGCGGGCATGCGGCGACTCGGTCCGTTCCCTGGCGCTGCGAAGTTGGTGGTTCGGCTGGTTCACCGACGGCGCTCCCTCGTTCCGTGCATGTGTTGATCATCGCACAGAGGTATGGATCGCGTACGCGGCGGCACGCCGTCGGGCTGCTCGCGGGGGCTGTCCTCCCCGCTGTCCGCCCCTCAATCCGCCCCTTGAACGGCCCCTCTTCCTGACCTGGCTCATATACGGGAAGTCGCAGGACGATGTGCCAGTGACGCCGGCCGGGTTGTGGTCGGCGCCTCGGCTGGAGTCGCGTCCACGGCGGGTGTAACCCCGGCTCCGATGTCCGGGGCCGCGCACGCCGGGCAGTCCTCGGCTGGCCCGGTCCGGGTCGGGGCACAGATCCCACCCAAGGCCGTCTCATCCGGGCCGCATCGTCGCAGGAGGTCATTGCATGGCGGGCAGTAACGTCTCAGCACTGGGACCGGTGAGGTCCTGGTGGTCGATGGTGTGCGGGGTTGCGTGCTACAGGAGTCGGTTGACCCCTCCGGCCTCCGGCGTTTGTGGGCGCGGGCCTCCGGCCTACCCGGCTGGCGTCGGGCAGCGCACACGGTAGACCTCCCTGGCCGAAGCTCGTCCTGGTAGGTCGGAGGGGTGCGCGCTTGTGCCCGTGGTGCATCATCGCCACGACACAAGATTTATCGCGGACATGCCAAGCGAAGGGAACACACTCCGTGAAGAGGATTGCAGCCATGGTCTGGCGGGCGCTTCGTGGATCAGTTCAATGGCGTCTACTCTGGATTTGGCATGCAACATTCATGGTTGGTGTTACCGGGATCGTCCGAGACGATGACGACCGAATTCTTCTGCTTCGGCACAGACTGTGGCCAAAAGATCGACAGTGGGGGCTTCCGACCGGGTATGCGAAGAAGTCCGAGAGCTTCGAGGCCACGATTGTTCGGGAAGTACTTGAAGAGACCGGCCTGAAGGTTCGAGTTCGCGAGCTGGCCAACCTGAAGAGTGGATATAGACTGCGGGTTGAAGTGGCTTACGAAGCGGACTTCGTCGGAGGCTCGGTCAAGCTCGCCTCTTTCGAGATCCTGGAGGCACAGTGGTTCTCGCGAAGCCATCTTCCGGAAGGACTGTTGGAGTCACACCGACTCCTGATACAGAGAGACCGCTGACCTGGTCCGTTCCTAGGTCCCTGGCGCCGAACTGTCTTGGCCCGAACGAACATGTGGTCGGAGAGCCGGCCACATGCACTGAAACGGTACGGCGATTAGCAGGCGTGCGGGCAACTGCGACGCCTGACCGTGAGCATCCAGAGCTAAGTTTCTCACTGCTGCACTGGGTGGTGGACATGTGGTCCGAGTACCAACTTAGAGAGCTGTTCTACCTTGGCACTTCCCTTCTCTCGGGACGTTGCCAGGAGCTTGGTCTACGGAGCTTTCTTCCGGTCGACCGGGTGTGGGTAGGGGTGCGGTCCACCGTTCCGTCCGCGTTCGGCGGATTCCATTACCCGCGACAGGGGTATCGGCACATCCAGATGGGCGCCGTGATCACTAAGTATGGCGACCTGACCGATCTTGACACGGTCCCGACAGCATTGGTGGCGCTGGACTTCTTACGTTCCTATGCGCACGATTGCCTGCACTACGGTAGTTTCCGCATGTATACGCTCCACGGGGATAGGTTGGTTCGTATCCGCTACGGTCTCAACCGCCGCAGCCCCGACGGAATCCCCTATTCTGCCCGCGATAGGGCGGATTCTCGCACTACGCGGAATCTCGGTATTGTGACGGAAGGAGCCACGGACCGAGAGGCCCGTAATATCGCCCGCCAAGTGGCCGAACGATTCAGCCTAACTCCATCGCCTGACCCGTTCAATGGTCTAGCATTCCGTGACACCACAGGTCAGCTCACCGAAGCTGACCGGACCAAACTTGCAATAATGACAGGGCCATCGGCAGCCGATAAGGCGGACCGCAATCGGTATCTGGCCGCGATGGCAGTCTATGAAAACAATGTAAACACCCGTTACGAAACTTTTCTCACCGAGATCGGCGGCGTCGACCGCGAAGAGCTACACGCAACGATTATCAATGCGACGATCAATGGCGATTCTTCGGAGCTCACCACCTGGCTAGATCTTCGTTACGGCCCAAACGCCTTCGAGTCCCTATTTCAAGCCGAGGTGAGCCGGCATCCCGATCTCATGTAGTTGAGACCGGCCCGTTCGGAGTCCGATAACCCGGTTCAATGCCTTGTCGTTCATTCACGGTTGGCGGCCTACGGGTCGCGGCCCCCTGAGACCGGCCCGCCGGTCCCCGAGCCGGCGGCCTTTGATCTGCCCTACCCGTGGCGCGTGGCCGCCCACGGACCATCATCCCCGATGCGTGGGCCGATGGCTACGGGGATCCCCACGGGTAGGGCAGCCCGTTCCTTCTCGTTCCTTCGATCTGTCTGGAGACACGTATGAACAGTCTGTTGCAGGGTGCCGCGTTCGGGTTGGCCCCGGTCGGGGAATTGTTCGCCCGCGAGTTGCACGCCGCGGACGTGCTGAAGCTGCGTCCCGACCAGGAGATGATGTTGGGGGCCGTGTGCGCCCGTTACACGGAGGATTCGGACCGGATCCTCGTGCGGATGGCGGCGCTTGCTTCCTCGGCCGACATCGTGGCCGGGGTGGAGGCGCCGACCGCGGCCGAGGCGGCGGAGTTGGACGCGCTGCTCGTCGAGCGGTCCGCGCTGCTGCTGGAGCTGGAGCGGGCGTGGGTGGCCCGCCGTCTGGAGGGGCTGGGCGGGTTCGACGCCGGACAGGTGGCGACGGCGGCGGCGCTGACCAGTAACCGGCGGGGAAAGGTCCTCCTGGCGTTGCAGGGCGACCTGAGCGACACGCCGGTGACCGCCGGCTCCTGATGTTCCCTGGCCTGCCCGTCCGCGGGGCCTGTGCTCGGCACGGGCGGGCAGGCAGGCCCACCCGATGGAGAGTTCACGATGTGGCAGACCTCCGCAGTGGCCCCCGCCTGCAAGTTCGGCCGGGAAGGCATCGACGTCGTCATCGGCTACGACTACGGCGGCGAGACGCAGGAGCTGCGCATACCGGGGGTGGTCTGGCTCGGACTTGCTGAGGCCATCGCCGCTGGCCGACTCAAGGATTTGGACGGCGGGTGGTTGGCGTGGTCGCTGGCCGGTGGTCGCGCCCGGGTCGTTGATGGCTATGTGCATCTGGCCTACGGCTACCTGCACCGCATGGAGGCGCGTCTGCCCGCGTCGGTCTGGCAGCAGATCACCGCAGCGGTCCGCGCCCACGCGGTCGACGCCCTGCCTGTGATCGAAGCGGATGCGGAGTGTCAGGCCCGTGCGGCCCGGGAGGCCCGCGCGAAGCTCGGAGGCTCGGTCCCGGGTGTCGACGGGGACGAGTGGTGACGGAGAAGCAGCCTGCGCTCCTCGTCGACTTCAATGATCTTGTCCCAAACCTGACGCTGTCGGTGTTCCCGGAGGACTTCGACAGTGGTGTTCCCGTGGCGGGAACACGGGTTCGGGTGACTGATGGGGACGGGAATTCCGCGGATGCGGTGATTCTCCAGGTTGCTAGGACGACCTTCACGGATGGATACCATGACGATTGATCTACACACGCATTCGACGGCGTCCGACGGGGCGGTGGAACCGGGCGAGCTTGTGCGGCGGGCGGCGGGCGCGGGACTGTCGGTGCTGGCGCTGACCGATCACGACAGTTTCGGGGGCGTCGGCGCTGCCGCTGCGGGTCTGCCGCTGGGGCTGACGTTGATTCCCGGGGTGGAATTGTCCTGTGAGACCCTGATCGGTGAGGAACGGCTGACGTTGCACCTGCTCGCTTACCTGCCGAACCAGAATCATGGGCCGCTGGTCGAGGTAATGGCCCACACGGTGGAGAGCCGTGACGGGCGGGCGCGGCAGATGGTGGCGTTGCTGTCTGCCGACGGCCACGAGATTAGCTGGCCGCAGGTCGCGAAGCTGGCCGGGGGTGCGGCGGTCGGTAAGCCGCACATCGCGCGGGCGTTGGTGGACGCCGGCGTCCTGGCGACCGTCGGGGAGGCGTTCACCTACCGGTGGTTCGGTCCCGGTGGACCGTACCGGGTACGCAAGTGGCAGCCGGACATCACACATGCGATCGAGCTTGTGCGGGATGCCGGGGGCGTGCCGATCCTCGCGCATCCGTTCGGGGAGAAGCGTGGGGCGGGGCTTACTGGTGAGCATCTGGAGCAGATGGCCCGCGCGGGGCTGGCCGGACTGGAGGTGTTCCATCCGGAGCACGACGCCGCCGCCCGGCGCGAACTGCTTGGGATCGCAGCATCGCTAGGCCTGATCGTGACCGGGTCGAGTGACTACCACGGGCCGCCCATCAAATCGCAGGAGCTCGGCGCCGAGACGACCAGCCGCCTGAACTACGAACGCATCATTGCCATGGCGACCGGAGCTAGGCCGATCACACGCTCGTCGTCATCGGCGTGATGGAGGTGTTGTCCTCCGCCGGATAGTCAACGTCGAGGCGGAGGCGGGGGCGGCTTCTCTGGGGTGCGGATCGGGCGCGTTGGTGGCGGTGCGCGGGCCGGGTATAGGACCTACGCAGGCCACGGCGTGCCCTTTTCGCATACCGGAGAGCCGATGTAGGCGGGCGTAGACGGTGGGTTCGCCTGGGAGGCTGTGGTCGTTATGGCTGTCGATGGTGGCGGGGTAATTCGTCATCTCGTCAAAGGTGCTTCGTTCACGGTGGCGCGGAATGTGTCTCGGTTGGTGGTGAGGTGGTGGCGGGGCAGGGGCGTTGGTAGTGGACGTGGGAGAGGTAGCGGGTCCATTCATCTGGGGTGAGCTGATCGTGGGTGGTGGTGCAGGCGCGTCGGTAGAGGCTGGTGGGGTTGAGGTCCCAGAGTCGTGCGGTGCTGTCGTCGCTTGCGGTGAGGATGCGGGTGCCGTCGTGTATGAACGTGAGTTCGTTGATCATGGTGGTGAGGGTGAGGAGTGGGTGGGGGTTGTGGGGGTTGTGGGGGTCGGTGATGTTCCAGAGATAGAGGGTGCCGGTGGTGGTGGCGGCGGCGAGAAGGGTGCTGGTGGGGTTGAAGGTGACGGCGGATGCGGCGTTGGTGAAGGTGGTGAGCGTGTCGGCGCTGCTGGCGCTGTTTGGTTTGGGGAGTTGCAGGGTGGTGAGGGGTTCGGGGGCGGCGGGGTTGCGGATGTTCCAGAGGCTGATGGTTCCGTCGGCGTTGGCTGCGGCGAAGGTGTGACCGTCGGGGCTGATGGCGAGGTTGAGGGGCGCGGCGGTGAGGGTGATCCGGCTGAGGGGCTTCGGGGTGTGGGGGTCGGTGAGGTCCCAGAGGCGGGCGGTGCCGTCCGCGCTGGCGGTGGCGAGGGTGGTGCTGTTCGGGATGGCCTGGGCGGTGGTTTCGTCGTTGTGGGCGTGCACGGTGGAGGACAGGATGGTGAGATGCGTCGGGTCCGTGACGTCGTAGGTGAGTAGTGCGCCGGTGCTGGTGGTGAGGGAGAGCACCGTGCCGGCGGGGCTGAAGACGGCGGCGATGGGATGTCCGGCGCCCCGGAGGGTGTAGGTGCCGGCTGGGGTTGGCTCGTCCGGGTTGCGGATGTTCCACAGGTGCAGGGTGTCGTCTTCGCTGGTGGTGGCGGCCAGGGTGCCGGGCGGGTTGAGGCTGATGGCGGTGACGGCGGCGGCGTGCGGGAGGGTGGCGAGGAGGGCGGGGTGGTCGCCGGGGGTGGTGAGGTCCCAGAGGCGGGCGGTCTGGTCTTTGCTGCTGGTGGCGAGGGTCCGCCCGTCGGCGGTGATGGCGGCGGTGGTGATGGGTCCGGCATGTCCGGCTGTGCTCAGTGGTGGTAGTCGTCCGGCGGTGGTGGTCAGCAGGGCGTCCCCGCTGGCGGCGGGGTTGAGGTGCCACGCGGCAACGGCGAGTCGTTCGGCGAGTGCCGGGTCGGTGGTGTTCTGCGCGGCGGCGGCGAGGGTGCGGCCGGCGGTGGTGCGCTGGGCGGCGGTGAGGGTGCCGCGTCCGGCGTGCTGCTCGGCGCGGAGGGTGAACGCGGCGGCGGCGAGAACCGCGGCGACGGCGAGCGACCCGGCGATGAGGGTGCGGCGTCGGCGGCGCGGTGGCGTTCCGGGGTGTGCGGGCGGGCTGGGGGGTGTGGGTGGTCGGGCGGTGTGGGCCGCGGGGTTCAGGGGGCGGGTGACGTCGGGGACCCATCGGCCGGTGTCGTCCGGGCTGGCGTGGGGGCGGGGGTTCGCGGTGGAGGCGGGTCCGGTGAGTAGGCGGTAAAGCTGGTCGGCGGTCGGCCGCTGGTGCGGGTCTTTGGCCATGGCTGCGGTGACGGCGCCGCGTAGGGGTTCGGGGAGTCGGTGGAGGTGGGCGGGGTGGTCGGTGCGGATGCGGTGCGGGAGGAGGGCGGCGGGTTCGTAGGGGAACGGTGGGGTGCGGCTGGCGGCGTAGAGGACGACCCCGCCCCAGGCGAAGATGTCCCCGGCCGGGCTGGGCGGGGCTCCGTCGAACGCTTCGGGGGGCATGAACTCGGGGGTGCCGATGGGTTGTCCGAGGGTGAGCATGGTCATGCCGGCTGCGGTGGCGATCCCGAAGTCGATCACGCGGGCGCCGCTCGGGGACAGTAGGACGTTGCTGGGTTTGAGGTCGCGGTGGACGACTCCGGCGCCGTGGATGACGGCCAGCGCGGTGGCGATGTTGACCGCGACCTGTTCCAGCTCGGCCCCTTTGAGCGGGGTGGTGCGCACGGCGCTGGTCAGGGTGGGGCCGGGGACGTAGTCGGTGACCAGGTAGGGGGGGTTGCCGTCGGGGTCGGCGTCGCGGACGGCGGCGGTGCAGAACCGCGGCACGCGACGGGCGGCGGTGACCTCGCGGCGGAACCGGTCCCGGAACATCGGATCGCCGGTGACCTCCGGCCTTATGATCTTCACGGCGACGGGGTCGCCGGTGGGATCGCTGGCGAGGTAGACCATGCCCATACCGCCGGACCCGAGACGCCCGCGCAGCGTGTACGCACCGATGCGGGTGGGGTCCTCGACGCGCAAGGGCCCGACGGCTGGGGTCACGGCCGTTCGGCGGGGGGATTGCGGCGGGGCGTTGACGGTGCGGCCGGTGGGGGTGTGGTGGCGGGGCGGGGGCGGTAGCTGCTGGCCGGGGGTGGTGGGGGCAGGGTGGCCGGGTCCCGGTGCCGGTAGGGATCGGTGACGGTGCGTCCTTCCCGGCGGCGTAGCTGCTGATCCAGTTCCATGGCCAAGGCGAGGGTCATGGGTCCCAGCTCGCTACGGGTGAACCAGTCCGCGGAAATGCCGTGCCGCTGGGCGGCGGCTTCCTTGCGCGCGGTGATACCTCGGTCGCGGCCGGGCGGCGCGGACACCAGGTCGAGCATGATTGCGGCGGCGTTGGCGCGGGGGCTGGTGAGCGCGTCCACCGCGGTGAAGAGCATCCGGTGGGCGGTGCGGGCGCGCTGATGTTCACTGGCCCGTCCGTCGGGTGGGACCAGCAGATCGAGCAACGGCCTGACCTCGGCGTGCAGGGCCAGGTCGGCGGCGTGCTGGAGGCCGCGTTTGTAGGCGGGGACAAGGCAGGCGCGTAGCGCTTCGGTGCGGTCGCCTTCGGTGGTCATCGGCGGGGGTCCTTCCTGGTCGCCCCTGGCCCGCGCCTCCGGGGTCACTCCGGGTCTGGTCCGGTGTGGCTGCGCCGGGTGTGCTCCGGGTCGGGTCCGTGCGGAGTCCGGTTCTGCTCCGCATCCACATCGTCACCCGTGATCGGACGGTGACACTGTGCCGGCTGCGGCCGGTTGGGTGGGAGTTGGGGCGCCCGGTCCGGGTGTACTCCGTGTGCGGTCCGTGGCCGCTCCGGGTGGGGTAGTCCGTGTGCAGTCCGGGGCTGGTCCGGTTCCCCGCGCCGTGGACGCCGCTGGCAACGCCGGGTAATTCCGCGGAATAACCGGCTCTGAAACCTTCTCGTCAAGCGGTACGCGGGGCAGAGTAGGCGGTGCCGGAACGGATTCGCTTCCCGGCCTTCCTGTTTCCACCCGCGTTTGTTCTGGGGGTTTCTGTCGTGCCTCGATACTACGTGCGCCGGTCGTATGGTTTCACGTTCTGGGTGTTCCTGTTCTGGGCGCTCTACCTGGGCTTGTTCTTCCTGTCGTCGGCGGGGACCTGGGCGGCGGTCGTCGCGGTCGGACTGATCGTCATTGCGGTGTTCTGGCTCGTCGCGAAGGTGACCCGCCGTGGCTGAGGACAGCCCGGACCTGCGTACGGACTTGCTGGCGGTTCTCGCGCTGAGCGCGTGGATGGCGGCGCTGTTCTCTCTGGCGTTCGGCATCACGGTCGGTGTTGCTCTGCTCGACCGAACCTCTGCTCCTCCGGCGTCGGTGTCGTGCGCGTCGACTAACTATCATCCGGCGATTTTCGGAACCGTGCGCCCGTGCGGTTCTCGCAACTAAGGAGCAGCTATGCGTGTGATTCCGGTGAACGAATCATTGTTG
Organism: Frankia sp. AiPs1; assembly: GCF_023716945.1. Taxonomy (GTDB): domain Bacteria; phylum Actinomycetota; class Actinomycetes; order Frankiales; family Frankiaceae; genus Frankia. Next base: position 10,597 of record NZ_JAMQQF010000087.1, read on the forward strand.
ACGAACGTGGTGGCCGTGTCGACGGCGACGCCGGACGTGGACCTGGACGGCAAGCCGAAAGCGAACCGGGACGGCCTGCCGGTGCACGTCGTGCAGGTCGCGGTGACCTACGAGGACACCGCGTCCTTGCTGAAGGTCAAGGTTGCCGGTGAGGCGCCGAAGGTCGGCGTCGGCATGCCGGTGGCGCTGGTCGGCCTGATCGGAACGCAGTGGGCGATGGCGGACCGTCATGGCATCTCGTGGAGCGTCCGGGAGATCCGGCCCCTGTCGGCGACTGCGCCCCCGGCGGCGGCGCCCCCGGCCGGTAAGAACTAGACCCCTTTCCCGCAGGTCGGGGGGTGGTGGTGCCGTGACCTCGCACCACCACCCCCCTTTTTTGTGCTCCGTGAGGTCGGGAAGGGGGACGGCCACGATGGCCGTGCTCAAGATTCGTCGGGGTCGGCTACGGCCGGACCAGTACCGGCTTGCTCTGCGCCCCTCGGTGGTGGAGCTGCTGGTGCGCCATGTCGGCCGGCATGTGTGGGGCTGGCGGCGGGAGGCTGCCACCCTCGTCGCGGTCCTGCTGGTGTACCGGCGGTGCGTCGCGCTGGTCGGGCCGACCGGGGGCCGTTGGCTGTTCCTCGCCGTGCTGGTCGTCGTCGCGGTGGTGCCGGTGACCCGGCGGGTGGTGTTGGGCTGGCTGCTGGGCGGGCGGTTGCGGCGTCGGTGGGCGGCGGCGTGCCGGGCGTGCCGGCTGGAAACCCCCGGCCGGATCGTGGGGCGCACTCCGCGTATCCGCCGGGCCCGGCGCGGCCCGGCCGGCTGGCATCTGCGGATCACCCTGACCCCCGGCCAGTCCGTCGAGGAACTGCATTCCGCGGCGGCCCGGTTGACCGCGACCCTGAAACTGCGGGAGCTGCGTATCTCCCCTGATCTGGACCGCGCCGATCGGGTCGGTCTGGTCCTGGTCCGCCGGGAGGTCCTGGGTCGGCCGATCCGCGCGGACCTGCTTCCGGCCGGTGATCCCGGTGATCTGGACCGGCTTCCGGTTGGCGCGAAGGAGGACGGTACGGCGTGGCTGTTGCCGTTGCGCGGCTCGCATGTCCTCGTCGCTGGGGCGACCGGTGCCGGTAAGGGAAGCGTTCTGTGGTCGATCGTGCGGGCGTTGGCTCCGGCGATCCGCGCGGGTCTGGTCGAGGTGTGGGCGGTGGATCCGAAGGGGGGCATGGAACTCGCCTTCGGTGAGCCGTTGTTCCACCGGTTCGCGGTCGATGTCGACAGCATCAACGATCTTCTCGCTGATGCTGTGCGGGAGATGAATCGGCGGACAGGGCGGCTGCGCGGGGTGTCCCGTCTGCACAAGCCGTCCCTCGGTGACCCCCTGGTGGTCGTGCTCGTCGACGAGATCGCGAGCCTGACGGCCTACGTGTCCGATCCGGAGCGCAAGAAGCAGATCGGCGCGAACCTGTCCCTGCTCCTCAGCCAGGGACGGGCCCCCGGTGTTGTCGTCGTCGGCGCGGTGCAGGACCCCCGTAAGGAGGTGTTGCCGATACGCGACCTGTTCCCCGTGCGGGTCGCGCTGCGGATGACCGAAAAGGGGCAGGCGGACATGGTGCTCGGCGGCGGCGCGCACGACCGTGGGGCGGTGTGTGAACGGATTCCCCGCGGCCTTCCCGGCGTCGGCTATGTCCTGGTTGACGGCGACCCGACACCGGTACGGGTGCGGGCTGGGTGGTTGACCGACGACGACATCCGGGCCATGGCCACCCACCATCGGCCGCCCACCACCCCGCCGGCGCCACCGTCGTCCGCGGGGCCCCCGCCGGCGCCTCGGGCTCCGGGCTGGACTCCCACTCTTCCGCCAGCTCCGGCCGCGCCACCCGCCCGGCCACCCACTCATGGTCCCCGGTCGGCGGCGAGCGAACGGTACCGGGATGGGGATGGGGATGGGCCGACCATCCCGCTGCGCGGCTGGCCGTTGCCCCCACCTCCCGTGCCACGGCCGATCCCGCTGCCGCCTGCGCTCGATGACGGTAGTCCGGCCGCTGAGGCGGCCTGGCGCGCCTGGGAAACCCACCTGCGCCGCCGCTGACACCACGTCACCGCACTGCCTGCCGGGATCGACCCGGCCCCCGCTGCCTCCGTTCGCCCCGGTCTGACCTTGTTGGGCACCGGGCGCTGAACCCTGCCCCCGCGAGGTACTAACAGTGACTGTAGAACTACTTTCCGATGATGGGCGGGTGGCGGGTGGCTGCTCCTCGCCTATCCGGCTCAAGGGCCATACCGACCATGTGGACACGGCGTCGGGTGAGGTGCGGCGGGCGTTCTCCTCCGCGGGACAGCCGGGCCGCGTGGTGCATGTGCGGTGTAACAACCGGCGGGAGTCGGTGTGTCCGGCCTGCTCGCGGACCTACAAGCGGGACGCGCGGCGTCTCGTGCTGGCTGGGCTGACGGGTGGCGACGGCCTAACTGGCGATGTTGCGGACCATCCGGCGCTGTTCGTGACGTTGACGGCGCCGAGTTTCGGGCCGGTGCATTCCCGCCGGTCGGCCGGTAAGGGCGGGCAGGCGCGGGCGTGCCGGCCTCGGCGGGGGACCTGTCCGCATGGTCGGCCGGCGGGTTGCCACGTCCGGCATGGGGACGGTGATCGGCTGCTCGGTAGGCCGGTGTGCGCGGACTGCTTCGACTATGCGGGCGCGGTGGTCTGGAACGCGATGCTGCCGATGCTGTGGAAGGTCACGCGGGATCGGCTCGAATCCGTGGTGGCGGCGGCGTCCGGCCGGTCGGTGGCGGCGCTGCGCCGTGAGCTGCGGGTGACGTTCGTGAAGGCGGCGGAAATGCAGGCCCGCGGGCTGGTGCATCTGCACGTGGTGATCCGGGTGGACGGGCGCGGCGCGGCCCCGGAGGACATCGTTGCTCCACCCGGCTGGGCCAGCCTCGACCTGATGGCGGACTGTCTGCGTGACGTCACGGCCAGTGTCGCCGTCGACGCGCTGGACCCGGCGGATTCTGCCGGCGTGCTGCCGGTCCGTTGGGGTGCGCAGATGGACGTGCGGGCGCTCGCGGTCGACGGGCCCGACACCTCCGGCAAGATCGCGAACTACTTGGCGAAGTACCTGACGAAAAGTGTGACCGGCTCCGGGCTGCTGGATCGGCCGGTGCGTAGCCTCGCGCACCTCGCCCGGCTCGCTCTCGACCCACATGCGCGGCGGATGGTCGAAACCTGCTGGACTCTCGGCGCGGTCGAGGGCTTCGCGGCGGCTCTCGACGATGCGGCCGGTCGTAAGCCTGGGCGGCTTCCGGGCCTGCATCGCTGGTCCCACGGGTTCGGCTTCGGCGGCCACTGGATTACCAAGTCGAGGCGGTATTCCACGACGTTCGGAGCGTTGCGCGGTGCCCGACGGGTCTACGCGCGGACGATGGCGGCGGTCATGTCCGGCGGTCTGCCTGTCGATGCGTTCGGCAGGCCGGACGGCGATCCTCGAACCGTCGTCATCGGGGCCTGGTCCTACGCGGGTCGGGGCTCGGGAGGTGCGTCCGATACCACCGGGCCGCCCCCGGCCGGTACGCGGTGGGCGGCTGTCCGGGTGCCTGGCTCGTGGCGGGCCAGTCGATGAGTGGCGTAGCCGCGATGCTTCCGTTTGACGACTGGCAAGCAGATAGCGGCCCGGCAGACGCATCCCTGGTGTTGGCCGTGCCAGAGGAGATGAGTACCGAAGGTTCCGATGTACCCGCGCATCAGCCGGCGGAAGGGATCATGCCGGCTGTGGTGGGGGTGGGCGGGCGGGCTGCTGTCCCGCCGGCACCGGTGGTGGATTCTGGGTCCGCACGTGGGCGTCGGCGGGAGTTCCCTCCGGAGGTGGAGGCGTGGGGGGCGGCTCAGGCGGCTAAGGCGCCTCCCTGGTCAGACGAGAAACGCAAAAGGATGGGACGACTACTCGGCGCGAGAATGCCGGGTGGGGGCTAGTCTCGCCACACCGTCTCGATCTTGTCCGGGTCGAACGTCTGCCGTCCCTTCCCTACCGGGTAGATCACGACCGCGGTCAGGTGCTCCCGCACGATCGCGCGCTGGCGGGCCAGGGTGTATCCGTCCCACTCGGCGCGGATGTCGGTCTGACGGGCGCTGACCTTCGTCACTTCGCCGAGGAAACGGGCCCGGTCCTCCTCCAGCTCGTGTTCCTTCTCCTCCAACACTTCCAAGGTGGGGAAGTAGGTCTTCGCGCTGATCCGCCGGGGGACGCTGGTCCAGGCGTCCCGCGTCTCCGCGAGCGTCTCGCGTACCTCGTCGTACTCGGCCTGACGGGGCCAAACCCGGACCTCGGGAACGGCCGTCGCCTGCGCGGCCAGCAACTCGGCTTCGATCTTGTGGAACAGGGCCGACAGAACATAATCGTCGACCCACTTCGCTTTGCGTCCGACTCCTCCGCATCCCCCCTGGGTCTTCGGCTTGCACTGGTAGATGCCCTCGGGGCTGGTCTTCGCCCGGCAACACCGCATCCCGGCGGTGCACAGGCCACACCTGGCAATGCCGCTCAGCAGATGAACCCGGGCGTTGCGTCCCCGGGCGCGGATGTGGCGATCACCGATGACGGCGAGCATCGCATGCCACTGCTCGGGCGTGACGATCCGCTCCCACTGACCCACCACCGGAGCATCCGTCGTCGTGCCGTCCGGCTGCTTCTCCTTGCGGGTCACCAGCTCCATCCGGGTGTTAATCGTCCCGTCGTCGTTCGGGGTCCGCGTGGTCGACGCACGCAACCCGCACAGCCGTGGGTTCCGCATGATCTGCTGCACTGTCGTCAACCGGAACGCCGCTCCTCGGGTCCCCGTGAACCCGGCCCTGTTCCACCGGCGAACGATCTCCGCGATGGGCATCCCCCCCGCCAGATCCGCCACGGCCTCGCGGATCGCGTCCGCTTCCGGCTCGCACAACGTCCGCTGATCGGCATTCCACCCGAACGGACGCACCGTCCCGACCGGCTTACCCTCCCGCGCGTACTGCTTGTGCGCGCGCTTCACCCGTCGGGACGTGTCCGCGCTGGCCTTGTTCGCCGCTACCGCCTGGGCGCGGGCGGCGTTACGGCCATGCTCCGTCGTCAGGTCGACACCCGGGCCGACGATCGGGCACCCGTAGACCTCGACCACCTCAATAGCGTCTTCGAGGTCCCGCAGGTCCCGGGTCAGACGGTCCAGGTCGTAGACGACCGCCCCGTCAATCTCCCGATTACGAAGATCCTCTAGGAGCTTCTGGTACTCCGGGCGGACCACCCGCGTGATGATCCGCCCGTCCGGCTGCACGATCCTGCGCTTCTTCCACGCAGACGTCTTCTCCTCATAGACCCGCGTCACCGTCCCCCCGTACTCGAACGCGAACTCCTCGCCATCCTCGTTCTGCCGCGACAGGGCATCGTCACCCCCTACTAGGAGTGAGTACCTGGTGTACTGACCGAGACGCTTACCGTCCAATCGCATACCTAAATAGTATTTTGTGCATCCTCTGCCCTACAGAACAGACAGGTGCGGCCGCTCCCCTGCACACCGCCTCGCGGTGAGGGCGGGGGAGCGGCGCGGGGGCGGGTCGGGGGGCGGGGCAGGGACGCCGCGCCGGGCCCCTGGCGCCGGCTTCAGCGCTTGCGTAGCACCATCGCGAGGTTCCAGGTGACGATCTCGCGGGCCCCGGGGACCTTGAGGATCACCTTCGCCCAGTCCGGCAGGTAACGCGGCATCGCGTCGAGGATCTCGACGTCGGCGCGGCGGCGTGCCCAGGACAGCGTGTCGGCGACCGACACCGGGAACAGCGTCCGGCCGTAGATGTTCTTCGGCGCCTGACCCTTGCGGCGTTCGAAGCGGGCCGCCGCCCGGTCACCGCCGAGGTAGTGCCACGGCGCCGTCTCGTGGCCGCCCCAGGGCGACAGCCAGTTGGTGTAGCTGAGGAAGATCAGCCCGCCGGGTCGGGTGACCCGGACCAGTTCCGAGCACATCCGCCACGGGTCGGGGACGTGCTCCAGGACGTTGGACGTGTAGCACAGATCGATGCTGCCGGACAGGAACGGCAGGTCCAGCGCGCTGCCCCGGACCCGGCCGGGGACCTCGATGCCCCCGGCTTCCATCTCCGAGACGTCCGGCTCGACCCAGACGTAGCGGGCACCGGCGTCGAGGAACGCCGAGCGGAAGTAGCCCGGGCCGCCGCCGACGTCCAGCACGAGCTGGTCGGTCAGCGAGGTGTACCGCATGAGCTGGCGGACCGAGTCGGCGGCGATGAGCGAGTAGAACCCCTCCGGATCGACGGGCTCCTTGCGATGGGCGAGGAAGAGGGTCTTCGACCGGCCGAGGCCCCAGCCGGAGTACGGCAGCGTGCGCACGAGGGCCGCCTCGCCGTCCGAGCTGCCCGCGGCACTGGTCGTGGCTGCCTGCTGGGTCGATGCCGGCTGCTGGTCGGGTGCCGGCTGCCGGGTCGGTGCCGCCTGCTGGGCGGATGCCGCCTGCCGGGGCGGTGCTGGCC
>NZ_JAMQQF010000880.1 GCF_023716945.1 Frankia sp. AiPs1
GGCGCCGCCACCGCCACCGGCGCGGCGCCGTTCGACATCCGCCCGGCGGTCCCGGTCGCCGTCGGCGACGACCTCGCCGCCTGCCGCGACCAGGTCCGCCCGAACCTCGCCTTCTACCTCGGCGGCATGGGCGCGCGCACCGAGAACTTCTACGCCAACCTGATCCGCCGCTACGGCTACGAGCAGGCCGCCGACACGATCCAGGACCTCTACCTCACCGGCCGTCGCGAGCAGGCGGCTGCCGCGATCCCCGACGCCCTGGTCGACGAGCTGGCCCTCGTCGGACCGCCGGCCGCCATCGCCGACCAGCTCGCCGCCTGGGAGAGCTCGGGCGTCACCAGCCTGCTGATCCGCTTCGCCGACGACCACGCGCTGCGCACCGTCGCCGAGGTCGCGTTCTGACAGCGCGGTCGGTGTCGGGCGCGTGGGACGGGGCCCGACTGCGGTACGTCGGGCCCGGTCCGCCACGCCAAACCGAGCACCACGTACCGCGATCGGCCTCCCGCGCACCGACAGCACGCCGCTAGCGCAGCAGCGGGTCGCGGGGCAGGCCGAGGATGCGTTCGGCGATCTGGTTGCGGGTGATCTCGGAGGTGCCGCCGGCGATGGTCATGCCTCGCCAGGCGAGGGCGGCGGTGCCGGCCGCGGCGCCGAGGCCCTCGGTGAACGCCGCCTCGGGGCCGGCGAAGTCGAGGAACAGGGCGGCCGTGCTCTGGCCGTGCTCGGCGAGGACCAGTTTGGTGATGTTGCCCTCGGGGCCGGGCTCGCCGCCGACGACGGCCCGCTCCGCTCGGCGCAGGTTCAGCAGGCGCAGGGCGTGGCCCTCGGCGACGTGCCGGCCGACCCGCTCCGCCGCCGCGGGCACGCCCGCGCCGCGCGCCCGGTACAGGTCGAAGATGTTGGCCACCTCGAAACCGCCGGAGACGCCGCCGCCGATGCTGACCCGCTCGTTGCCCAGCGCCGACCGGGCCACCGACCAGCCCCTGTCCGGCGCGCCGACGACGTCGGCGGCGGGGACGAACACGTCGGTGAGAAACACCTCGTTGAACTCGGGGGTGCCGGTGGTCTGGCGCAGCGGCCGGACCTCGACGCCAGGGTGGGTCATCTCAATGATCATCGTGGTGACCCCGGCGTGCTTGGGCGCCGCCGGATCGGTGCGCACCGTGGCGAATCCGCGCCGGCAGTACTGGGCGCCGCTGGTCCAGACCTTCTGGCCGTTGACGACCCAGCCGCCGTCGACCCGCTCCGCCCTCGTCCGGATGCCGGCGGCGTCGGAGCCGGCGCCCGGCTCGCTGAACAGCTGGCACCAGATCTCCTCCTGGGTCAGCGCCCGGTGCACGTACCGGTCGATCTGCTCGGGCGTCCCGTGCTGGATCAGGGTGAGGATCACCCAGCCGGTGATGCCGTAGTACGGCCGCCTGATCCCCGCTGCGGCGAACTCCTGGTCGATGACGAGCTGCAGCCCGGCGGGCGCCGCCAGGCCCCACGGCCTGGGCCAGTGGGGCTGGAGGTACCCGGTGTCGATGAGCCGCTCCCGCTGCTCCCTCGCCGGCAGCGCCGCGACCTCCCGGGCGAACTCCCGCACACCGGCGCGGGCCGCCTCCGCCTGCGGCGGCAGGTGCAGCGTCGACTCGCGGGTGACGCCGGCCAGGCCCAGCC
>NZ_JAMQQF010000881.1 GCF_023716945.1 Frankia sp. AiPs1
CGGTGACACCGTCGGAGCGCTGATCCTGCTGCCGGCCGTGCTTGCCGCCACCGACTCGGCGCTGCGCCCCCGCGCGGGTCTGGCCGGCGGGCGCCCGCGTGCCGTCTGGATCCTGGCCGTCTGCCTGGTCGGGTTCGTCACCTGCGCCCCGTCGATGGCGCCGCTCGGCTGGGTCGCCCTGCCGGCCGCGGCGCTGCTCACGGCCAGACGGCGGCTGCTCGACGTCGCCGCCGCGCTCCCGGCGACGATCATTCCGTTGATCCCGACGCTGTACGCGGGCGGCGCGGGGATCCGTGCCGAGCCGGCCGCGTCGCTGGCCCGGTTCCCGCAGGCCTCCGTGGCACTGGTCGCGGGCGCGGGGGAGCGCCCGAAAGCCGCTGTGGTTGGCTTCCTGGCCGGTTGCCTGGCCTGCTGGCTGCTGGGCCGGTGGTCCGGTGGCGGCGGTGGCGATGGCGGGTCGGGGCGGGGCGATCGGGCCGGCCTGGTCGGCTGGTCGCTGGCTGCGCTGGGCCTGCTGGCCGTGCTCCTCACCCCGAACCTCGCCGGGGACGCCGACCAGCAGGTCGCCGGCGGTGAGGGCTGGTGGGTCGGGCCGCAGTACGGCCTCGTCCTCGCTGGCGCGCTGATCGCGGCGGCGAGCGCCTGCCGCCCGGTCCGCCACCCGCGGCGCGGTGGGAGAACTCCCAGGTCCGCAGTGCCACCGGGCCCCGGCCGGCTGGCCCGGATCGTCGCAATCCCGCTGACGGCGCTGGTCCTCGCCGGGGCCGCCGCGCTCGCCGCCGATCATCTCGTCGCCGGCCAGGGATGGCACGCCAGCCCGACCGCCTGGGACCGGGGCTCTGCCACTTCCGCCGCGGACCAGGCCGTTCCCGGGGACCAGGCCACTTCCGCGGACGGGGTAGCCGTCGCGGACCGGTCCGACTCCCTGGACCAGGTCGGGAGCGCCGGCGCCGCCGCCCCCTGGTCGGGCACCGGCGCGTCGGCGGTGGTGCGGGCAGTCCAGGCCGAGACCCGGACCGCGCCCGCCGGTTCCCGCCTCCTCGTCCTGTACCGGTCCGACCGATCCGGCCTGATCCGGTACACCCTCGCCGCGGCCGGCGGGCCCCGCTTCCCGGCCGGCCAGGACCGCCCGCCCCGGCGGGCCGCCGCCTTCCTCGGCGACGTCGTCGCCGATCTCGCGGTCGGCGGTGACCAGGCGGCCGGGTGGTTGCCGCTGCTCGGCGTCACCGCAATCGCCGTTCCCGCCGCGGACGCATCGGCGGACCTCGTCACCCGCCTCGACGGGACCCCGTCGTTGGTGCGGGACCGGGCCCGCCCTGGAGTGCTGCTCTGGCGTCCCGCGGTCCCGGACCAGCCGGGGCCACCACCACCACCGTCCCGCCCGGCCGCCGCCGCCGGACCGCCGGCCTTCGTCCTGGAATCGGACCTGCAACCGGGGACTGCTCCGCGCGATCGCGCTCCCTCGGGGCCCCTTCGCCGGCATGACGCGTCGCCCGATTCCGTGTCATCCGACGCCGCGCCCCGGGGCGGGGCGGCTGCCCGCCGTCCCGGCCCCGCCGGCGGCGCCACGCCAGCGGGGACGGCGACAGCCTCGTCGACCGATGCCCCCTTGATCGATCCCTCGTCGATCGCGCCGCTGGCGGCCGTGCCCCTGCC
>NZ_JAMQQF010000882.1 GCF_023716945.1 Frankia sp. AiPs1
GCCGCGGCGAAGCCGGCGGCGTCCGCCTCGCCGAAGCTGCCGCCGTGGACGGTGAAATCCCAGACCGCCGCGACCGCCGGCACTCCCGCGATCAGGCCGGCGCCCCACCTAAGCGCCGGCCGTCCGTCGTAGTCCGGCCAGCCGAGACGGTTGATCGCGGGGGCGGCCGACGGCCTCAACGTGATACCGGCGAGCAGGTCCGCCCGCCAGTCGGCGGACGCCTGCCGCCCCGGTCGGCTGTCACTGTCCATCTCCGCATCTTGGGGCCGGCAGTGGCCGGATCGGTGGCCCGGACGGAGGCGGTGTTGCAGGACACGCCGCATCGGGACGCTCACGGGCGGCGCCCCGGGCGATGCTCGGATGTCTCCCGACGGCAGAAGGGAAGGGACATTGTGACCTACCGTGCAGTCTGCTTCACGGCAGTCGGCGACATACCCTTTCGTTCACAGCTCCCTGAGCGGGTGGGTGCCCGCACCAGACCCGCGAGATCAGTACCCGCGAGATCAGTGGAGTGAGGAGAGGGATGCTCACACCGCTGCTGGCGGACGACCCCCGCCAGATCGGCCCGTACCGCCTGCAGAACCGCATCGGCGCCGGGGGGATGGGGACCGTCTATCTCGGCTTCACCCCGGAGCAACATCCGGTCGCGGTGAAGGTGGCCGCCGAGGAGCTCGCCGAGGACGTCGAGTTCCGCAGCAGGTTCGAGCGCGAGGTGCATGCGGCGCTGCGGGTACGGGGCAACGCGGTCGCCGCCGTCCTCGACGCCGACACCGACGCCCCGGCACCGTGGATGGTCACCGAGTATGTCGAGGGCATCAGCCTGGCCGAGGCGGTCCGGGCCCGCGGCCGGCTGGAGAACCACCTTGTCCGTGGCCTCGCGGTCGGGTTGGCCGACGCGCTGGTCGCCATCCATGCCGCGGGCGTCGTCCACCGTGATCTGAAGCCGTCGAACATCCTGCTGGCGTGGGACGGGCCGAAGGTGATCGATTTCGGGGTCGCCCACATCAGCGACAGCAGCACGCTGACCCGCACCGGGCACGTGATCGGGACCCTGGCGTGGATGTCGCCCGAGCAGATGCGCGGGGATGCGTCCGACTCCTCGGCGGACATCTTCGCGTGGGCGAGCTGCGTGACGTACGCGGCGACCGGCCGCCATCCCTTCCACGCCGAGACGCCGGACAAGCTGGCCCTGCGCGTACAACGGGACACTCCGGACCTCGACGCGCTGCCGGCTTACCTGCTGACGTCGGTGGCCGGGGCCCTGTCCAAGGTTCCCCGGCAGCGGCCGAGCGCCTCCGCCCTGCTCGCCTCGCTGGTCGGCCGGGAGGTCCAGGGGGTGACCGAGGCCGACGCCGTCGCGAGTGACTTCCTCGAACGCACCTGGACCGGCACGGCCCGGGCGGCGAGCGAGGGCCTCACCGTCCTGCCCGTCGGCGAGCGTGCCGCCGAGGACCGTGAGCGTGCCGCCGAGGACCGTGAGCGTGCCGCCGAGGACCGTGGGCGCGCCGCCGACGGCCCCGAGGGGGACCGGCGGGACCCCGCCGCGTCGGGCGGCGGTCGACCGTCCACCATGGGCGGTTGGTCGCCCGCCGTTCAGGGGCCGCCACCCGCCTCGGGTCCCTGGCCGGTCGGCCCGCCGC
>NZ_JAMQQF010000883.1 GCF_023716945.1 Frankia sp. AiPs1
GCCGCATCCGGCCCGCCGGCCGGCCCGGTGGCCGCACGCACGAGGGTGGTGAGATGGCCGAGCTCGGCGGCGAAGCCGTCCCCGTGCGACCGGGACAGACCGCCGATCTCGACGACCGAACCGCCGCCGGGTGCCGGGCTCGCCCGGACCCACAGGCGGCGGCGGTGCACCCGCAGGCTGGCGATCAGCCCGACGATGATGAGCACCGCGAAGATCAGCGCCTCCCGCTTGAACGGGTCGGACTTCACCTGGAAGGTGGCGAACTCCGCGACGCTGTCCGCCTCCAGGCTCAGCCCGCCGGGCAGCCCGGTCAGGGTCCGCTGGCGCGGGTTGTTCAGGGCGAGCACCTGCGCGGTGCGGGCCGTTCCGGCCGGTCCGTTCAGGGTGAGCTGGCGCATGTCCCGGGTGTCGACCGTGTACACGTTCTGCGGCACGCCCTCGTCGAGGTGCAGGTTGCCGACGAAACCGGTGATCGTCAGGCCGGGTGCGCCGGCCGCCGGGAAGGTCGAGACGTAGCCCTGGGTCGGGTCGAGGTGGGTCGTCGGGGTGAACACGCCGCTGAAGGCGAGCTGCTGGGGTTCCCTGCGGGTGCCGAGCGGCGCCAGGCCCGTGTCGGGAATCTTGACCGTGCAGGTCGAGGTGAACATCCCGTCGCGCGGGGTGCAGGGCACGTTGCCCTGCCAGACGGTCCGGCGCTGGGCGTCGCGCAGGACGAAATGCGGGGCGTACCCGTGCCCGATGAGGTAGATCTTGGCGTTGCCGAGGATCAGCGGATGGTTCACCCGGATCGTCGCCTGCCTGGTCGGTGCGTCCAGGTCGGACGAGTAGGAGACGTCGGCACGGAAGTCCGACGGCTCGCCGTTGGGCTCGTAGGCGGCGGCGAAGCGGTTCAGCGTCAGCGAGAACGGGCGCAGCTTCGCGGTGTCGACGAGCTTGCCACCGCTGAACTGGTCGTAAGAAATGATCGTGTTGGCGAAGCCATCCCCGGTGACCACGAGCGTGGTCCCCTGGTAGCCGAACCAGGAGCCGAAGCCGACCGCGGCAAGCAGCCCGACCAGAGCGACATGGAAGACGAGGTTGCCCGTCTCGCGCAGGTAGCCCTTCTCGGCCGCGACGGAGTGGTCCGCCGAGCCGTCCGGTCGACGCGTCCCGGCGGGGGCGACGCTGGCCCGGAACCGGCGCTGGCGCAGCGCCGCGCGAGCGGCGGCCGTCGCATCGGCCGGGGCCAGCGGGCTGCTCCACGCACTGCCGCCCGGCAGCCGGCCGGGCCGCGCCGGCGCCTTCGGTGGGGCGGTGAACAGTGCTCTGGCGTGCCAGCGGATGCGCGACGACAGGCAGCCGATCAACGAAATGAACAGCAGCAGGTAGATCGCCGCGAACCAGGGGGCGGCGAAGACGTCGAAGCCGGAGAGCTTGTCGAGCAGCGGCCCGAGGGTCTGGTGCTTCGACAGGTACTGATCGACCCGCATCGGGTTGATGTTGCGCTGGGGCAGCAACGACCCGGGCACGGCGGCCAGGGCAAGCAGGAACAGCAGCACCAACGCGGTGCGCATGCTGGTGAGCTGCCGCCAGGAGCGGACGGCGAACGCCAGCGCCGGGTGCCGCCCGGCCCCGGCCCCCGTCCCGGCGGGCGG
>NZ_JAMQQF010000884.1 GCF_023716945.1 Frankia sp. AiPs1
ATCTCGCTGGCCGTCACCGCGGCCCCGTCGTCGCGGGCCGCCAGGTCCAGCAGGGTCGACAGCCGCTCCGCGCGGGCGAGCAGGGCGTGGGCAGCCGACGGATGACCCGGACCGAGGCCCGGCCCCGGTTCCTCTTCGCCGCGGTCGCGCAGCAGGGCGAGCACCTCGGGGCGAGCGCTGGCGATGTCCAGGTGCACCAGGGCGGCCGTCGTCGTGCGGATCGCGTTGCTGAGGTCGTGCTCGGCGGCGCGCAGCCCGGCGCCGGGCGGCGGCACGCTGGCCGCGGGCAGCACCCGCCAGTGCACCGACTCCAGCCGGCCTTCCAGCGCCGGACCGTGCACGACGACACTGGGGACGAGCAGCAGCGGCGGGGTCGGCCCGACGACGAGGACGGCCTCACCCGCGGTGATCGCGTCGCGGTTCACCTCCGGCGGGCCAGGCAGGCCGGCGACGTCACCCGGGGCGGGCAGAACGAGGCGCAGCCGCTGCGCGCCGGCAGTGCGCAGGGCGCCCAGGCCGAGGACGAGCGGCTCGTCGCCCAGGGTGTGCGGCGCGGCCTCGCCGCCGAGCGCGCGGTACACCTGCGTGATGACGTCGTCCAGTCCGACGAGCCCGGCAAGCCACGCGTTGCCCCAGCCGGTGAGGACGCCGGATCGGGGCGAGGCTGACAGGGCGGGAAGCACATTGCCTACCGTAGGCAATCGAGGGGCTCTCAGGCGCGCCGAGGGTGGCTCACGAGCCGATTTTCCGTGTGATAGGCGTGCCGGTCGTCGCCGGCGAGGCACCGCCCGGCCAGCCAGGGCAGGCCGACGCTGAGCAGCCAGTAGGAGTGCCGGAGCGCGCCCGGGGCCGTGACCTCGGCGTCTGGGCCGCCGGCGGCAGTCGGCCCGGAAGGCGCGCCGACAAGTGGTACCCCGGCCTGGGCGAGCCGGAGAGCGAACGCCTGCGCGATCAGCCGATGCCCGTGCGGCCCCGGATGGACCCGGTCGACGTCGAAGCTGGACCGCTGGCGCACGGCCGGATGACGGCCGAGGTCAACGACGAGCACGCCAGGATCGGCCCGGGCGGTGGCGCGCACGGCGGCGTTGAGGCGTCCGACCCGGTAGGCGAGAACGCGGGCCAGCGGCGCCGGTAGCGGCAGCAGCCGGCCGGGATCGGGCAGGGTCGCGGTGAGCACGACCGCCCCACCGGCGCGCAGCCGGCTCACCGTCCAGACCAGGTCCTGACGCACCCGAAGCGGGTCGAACGTCCGCTTGAGCACGTCGTTCATGCCCGCGACCACGGTGGCCACCTGTGGGTCGCAGGTGAGCGCGGCCGGTAGCTGGCGGGTGCGTACATCGCGGGCCGTCGCGCCGGTCGTGGCCAGGTTGGTGTAGTCGACGTCGCCGGGCGGTCCGAGGTGTTCGGCGAGCCGGGCGGCGAAGCCGCGGCCGTGGGCGGCGGTGCGGCGGTGCTCGCGACCCATGGTGACTCCGTCACCGAGCCCGACGGTGATGCTGTCGCCCAACGCGACGAAGCGTGTCGCGGGCGGGGGGCGCCGGTCTGACCGAGCTGCGGCCATGGAGGATGCTGCCTTCAGGCGGCCATCGGCGGTGCCGGCGGCACCGGGGCCGGCGCGGCGACCGCGGCG
>NZ_JAMQQF010000885.1 GCF_023716945.1 Frankia sp. AiPs1
CACCGGACCCGGACCCGGACCCGGACCCGGACGCGACCGCGACCGGTTCCGACTGGCCGGCGCCGGACCCGGCGGCGGCCGAACCGGGCGCCGGATGGGCGTGCCCGCCGCCGCCGTTGAGGTGGATGAGCACGCCGCGGCCGTTGCAGTGCACGCACGGCTCGCTGTACGCCTCCAGCAGGCCCTGGCCCACCCGCTTGCGGGTCATCTGGACCAGGCCGAGGCTCGTCACCTCCGCGACCTGGTGTCGCGTGCGGTCCCGGCCGAGGCACTCGGTGAGCCGGCGCAGGACCAGCTCGCGGTTGCTCTCCAGGACCATGTCGATGAAGTCGATGACGATGATCCCGCCGATGTCCCGCAGCCGGAGCTGGCGGACGATCTCCTCGGCGGCCTCCAGGTTGTTCTTGGTGACGGTCTCCTCGAGGTTGCCGCCCTTGCCGGTGAACTTGCCGGTGTTGACGTCGATGACCGTCATCGCCTCGGTGCGGTCGATGACCAGCGACCCGCCCGACGGCAGCCAGACCTTGCGGTCCAGTGCCTTGGCGAGCTGCTCGTCGACCCGGTAGTCGACGAAGACGTCCCCGGACCCGGTGTAGCGGCGGATGCGCGGGCGCAGGTCGGGGGCGACGGCGTCGATGTACTCCTCGATCGTCGCGGCCTCGCCGGAGCCCTGAACAACCAGCTCGGTGAAGTCCTCGTTGAAGATGTCGCGGATCACCCGCACGACGAGGTCCGGCTCGCCGTAGAGCAGTGACGGCGCCGACGCCTTCTTGGCCCGCCGCGAGATGTCCTCCCACTGCGCGGCAAGCCGTTCGATGTCGCGTTCGAGCTCGGCCTCGCTGGCGCCCTCGGCGGCGGTGCGCACGATGACGCCGCCGTCCTCGGGTGTGATCTTCTTCAGAATGCTCTTGAGCCGCGCACGCTCGGTGTCGGGCAGCTTGCGGCTGATGCCGGCGTTCTGACCGTCCGGGACGTACACGAGGTAGCGGCCCGGCAGGCTGATCTGGCTGGTCAGCCGGGCGCCCTTGTGGCCGATCGGGTCCTTGGAGACCTGGACCAGGACCGACTGCCCCGACTTGAGCACCTGCTCGATCTTGCGGGGACGGCCGTCGAGCCCGGAGGCGTCGTAGTTGACCTCGCCGGCGTACAGGACGGCGTTGCGACCCTTACCGATGTCGACGAACGCCGCTTCCATGCTGGCCAGCACGTTCTGCACCCGGCCGAGGTAGACGTTGCCCGCGTACGACGCGGAGCTCGCCCGGGTGACGAAGTGCTCGACGAGCACTTCGTCCTCAAGGACCGCGATCTGGGTGCGGTCGCCGGCGTGGCGAACGATCATCCGACGCTCGACCGCCTCGCGGCGGGCGAGGAACTCGGCCTCGGTGACGATCGGCGGACGGCGCCGACCGCTGTCCCGGCCCTCCCGCCGCCGCTGCCGCTTGGCCTCCAGCCGCGTCGACCCACTCAGGCCGCGGACCTGGTCCTCGTCCCGGCGGACCTCCCGCACGTGCACGACCGTGTTCGGCGGGTCGTCGACCACCGCCGGCGCGGCGGCCCCCACCCGCCGGCGGCGCCCACCCCGGCGGCGGGTACCCCCCCCCCGATCGTAATACTGTCACTTTTAAAC
>NZ_JAMQQF010000886.1 GCF_023716945.1 Frankia sp. AiPs1
GCCGGGTTCGGGGCGATCCCGGCGGCGGCCAGCCGCGGCCACAGCGAGGCCAGCGCCGCCTCGGGGTCGAGCTCGAAGTCGGACTGGCGGACCCGCCAGAACCGCCACCCCGCCCGGCGCAGCTCCCGTTCGCGGTCGAACTCGCGGGCGATTTCCGCCGGTCCGGGGCCGACGTCGCCGTCGCACTCGACCGCGAGCCGCGCCCGCCCGCCCGCGACGACCAGGTCGACCCGCCGGCCGTTGACCTCCACCTGTGGCGTGACGAGGTAGCCGCGGCCGGCGAGGTGGCGGAACACCCGCTGCTCGAACAGCGAACCGAAGGCCGGATGGGGGCGGTCCGTGGCAACCTCGGTGAGCGGCGGCGCCACGCCGGGCAGCGGCGCGGCCGGGCGCGCCGCGGACAGCACGTAGCTGAGATAGCTGTGGCGCAGGTCCTGGTGGTCAAGGTCGGCCGGCGCCACCGAATGGAACAGCCAGACCTGGTCGCGCGCCCGGGAGGCCGCCACGTTGAATCGCCGCTGGTACTCCAGCCGGGTCAGCGGGACCGGACGGTCGCCCGGCGCGACGACCAGCGACAGGAACACGACGTCGCGCTCGTCGCCCTGGAAGTCGGCCGGCGTGCCCACCCGCAACCGGCGGCGCAGGTGCTCGGCGGCCGACATCCGCTCCGCGAGCTGGTCGCGGATCAGCGTGCCCTGCGCGGTGCCCTGGGTGACCACGACCCCGAAGCTGAGCCCGGTGTAACGGGGGTCCTCGGCGCAGGCCAGGACCTGCGCGACCAGCGCCTCGGCCTCGGCCGGGTTGCGCGGTCCCGTCGGGGTGGCCTTGGTGAACCCGTGCGGGACGAACCGCGCGACCAGCGGCGTCAGCCGATCCGCGCCGAACTGGCGCAGCGGCAGCAGCGGCGCGTCCCGGTAGAACATCGCCGACGACCATTCGATGATCTCGGGCATGCAGCGGAAGTGCTCCCGCAGCCGGATCACCTCGCCGAAGCGGGTCCGCAGCAGGCTGAACAGGCTGGACCGCGGGCTGAAACCGACGCGCAGCCAGGCCGGCACGTCCGGCAGCAGGGCGTCGAGTCGGTCGAGGACCGGATCGAGCTCCTGCGCCGGGTCGACCGGCGGGGTGCACTGGCGGTCGTCGCCGACGACGATCACACGGGGCGCCAGCCACAGCAGGAACAGGCTGTCCAGCCCGGCCTGGCTGCCCTCGTCGACGATGACGACGTCGAAGCTGTCGCGGACCGCGGGGATGGTCGACAGCACCTCCCGGATCGGCATCACCCACGCCGGCACCGCCGTCTGGGCGATCTCCATCGCCTCCCGGGCGGCCTGCCGGTAGCGCTCGGCGTGCCGGCCGGCCAGCGTGCCGCCGGCGGCGACGGTGTCGGCGTAGGCGCGCAGCGCGGCGGACTGCTCGGCGCCCATCCGTTCCAGGCAGTGCTTCCACGCCTTCGCTCCGGCCAGCTCCGCGGTAGCTGCGGCGAGAACGTCCTCGGCGGCGTCGAGCTGGGCGTCCAGATCGACGGGCAACGCCGCGGTCGCACCGCCGGGAGCGCCCGTCGCGCCACCGGCGGGATCGGCGGGGCCGGCAGGGCCGGCGGGGTGGGCC
>NZ_JAMQQF010000887.1 GCF_023716945.1 Frankia sp. AiPs1
CCCGCCGCGCCGACCACACCGCCAGGAGGGCTCCGTGCCGCACCGGCCGCCCGCGCGCCGCCTCGCCGAACAGCTCACGCATCGGGTGGTGCTGCCCCGCCGGCTGCCGCCGCCGTACCGGGCCAGCCGGATCTACGTGTCCAGCGAGGGCGGGTTGAAGTACCTGCGGCCGAGCCTCGCCCGCGTCGATCCGATGCTCACCGGTCTCGTCGCCGAGGTGATCCGGCCCGGCCATGTCGTCTGGGATGTCGGTGCGAACCTGGGCCTGTTCACGTTCACCGCGGCGCGGGCGGCCGCGCCCGGCGGGACCGTTGTCGCGATCGAACCGGACACGTGGCTGGTCAGCCTGCTCCGCCGGTCGGCGCGGCTGTCTACCCGCAGCACCGGTCCGGCGCGCGAGCAGGCGGCAGTGGAGATTCTGCCCGCGGCGGTCGGCGCCTCGACCGGCGTCGGACGCTTCCAGGTGGCCCGCCGCAGCCGGGCGACGAGCCACCTCGCCGGCTTCGGCGGCAGCCAGGCGGGCGGGGTGCGCACCACCCACCTGGTCCCGACCGTCACCCTCGACGGCCTGCTCGCCGACCTGCCGGCGCCCGACGTGGTGAAGATCGACGTGGAGGGGGCCGAACGGGCGGTGCTGGCGGGCGCCAACCACCTGCTCGCCGCGGTGCGGCCGGTACTGATCTGCGAGGTCGCGACGCCGAACGCCGAGGCGGTGGGCGCACTGCTCGCCCGCCACGACTACCGCATCGTCGACGCGGACACCCCGCCCACGCGGCGCCGCCCGCTGCTGATCGCGCCCTGGTCGACCCTGGCCGTCCCGACCACCGCCCGGCCGCCGGACCAGCCGGTCGCCCTGCGGCAGGCCCGGGCGTGAAGGCGACCGCGATCATCGTCCACTGGGGACCCGTCACGCCGACGGTGGAGCTCGCCGGCGCGCTCACCGCCATGCCCCGGATCGGCGGGATCATCGTGGTGGCGAACGACCGGCGCCCCCGCCCGGCCGGGCTCGATCCGAGGGTGTCGTGGCTCGTCCCGGCCGGCAACCTGGGTTTCGGCGGCGGCTTTCGGCACGGCTGCGCCGCCGACCCGTCGGCGCCGGCCTACCTGCTGCTCAACAACGACGTCCGGCTGACGGCCACCACCGTCGACGCCTGCCTGGACCTGCTGGCCCGCCCCGGCGTGGGGATCGTCGGCCCGACCCTGGTCAATGCGGGCGGCCTGCATCCCGGGGCGGGCGGGCTCACCCCCGTGCTCACCGTGCCCCGGCGCCGGCGTGTTCCGACGGACGCCGCCGACGAGGTGCCGTGGGTGACCGGGGCGACGATGTTCATCCGGGCGGCGTGCCTGCGCGACGCGCCGATGGACACCCGCTTCTTCCTCGTCTACGAGGATCTCGACCTGTGCCGACGGGCCCGGGCGGCGGGCTGGCGGGTGCTGGTCAGCCCGGCCCAGTCCTGGCACGCCGGCGGCGGGACGGTCCCCGCCGACGGCTACACCTACTACACCGTGCGCAACCGGCTGTGGTTCGCCCGCCTGCACACCCGGGCGCCGCAGGTGGCGCTGGCGACCGCCTGGCTGCTGGTCGCGGTGCTGCCCCGGCT
>NZ_JAMQQF010000888.1 GCF_023716945.1 Frankia sp. AiPs1
GCGGTCGGCGGAGACGGCGGCGCTCTGCGGGCGGACCCGCCCGCCGACGCCGCCGGCCGAGGCGGCAACGGGCCGGGCAAGCAGTGACCCGCGCCGGGGAAGACGTGAGCGCCGGTGGAGACGTGAGCGCTGGTGGAGACATGAGCGCCGGGGGAGACGTGAACGCCAGGGCAGACGCGAACGTCACGGGAGACCTGCGGTCGCTGCCGGTCCCGGACGGGCTCGACGGGATCCGCCTGGACGCCGCGATCGCGCGGATGTTCGGGCTGTCGCGGACCGCGGCCGCCACCCTCGTCGACGACGGTCAGGCCAGCCTCGACGGTCGGATCCGCGGCCGATCCGACCGGGTCAGCGGTGGCGCCTGGCTGGAGGTGCGGCTGCCCGCGCCGCCGCGTCCGGTCACCGTGGAGCTCACCCCGGTGGCGGGTCTCGGCATCCTGTACGACGACGACGACATCGTGGTGGTCGACAAGCCACCCGGCGTGGCCGCCCATCCGGCCCCCGGCTTCACCGGGCCGACCGTGATCGGAGCGTTGGCCGCGGCCGGCTACCGCATCTCCACCTCGGGCGCCGCGGAGCGGCAGGGGGTCGTGCACCGCCTCGATGTCGGCACCTCCGGCGCGATGGTGGTCGCCAAGAGTGAGCGTGCCTACACACTGTTGAAGCGGGCCTTCCGCGAGCGACAGGTGGACAAGCGCTATCGCGCCGTCGTCCAGGGTCATCCCGACCCGCTCAGCGGCACCGTCGACGCGCCGACCGACCGCCATCCCCGCCGGCCGGGGCTGTTCGCCGTCGTCGCGGACGGCAAGCCCAGCGTGACCCACTACGACCTGCTGGAGGCGTTCCGCTCGGCGTCGCTGCTGTCGATCCGCCTGGAGACCGGTCGGACCCACCAGATCCGGGTGCACATGTCGGCCGTGCGCCATCCCTGCGTCGGCGACCTCGCCTACGGCGCCGATCCCACCCTCGCCGAGCGTCTCGGCCTGACCCGGCAGTGGCTGCACGCGGCCCGCCTGTCGTTCGACCATCCTGGTCACGGCGGCCCGGTCGAGTTCACCAGCCCGGACCCGGCCGACCTGGCGGAGGCGGTGGAAAAGCTGCGGGAGCAGGCATGACCGAACCGGTGGCGATCGACAAGCCGTCCTCGTCGACCTCCGACGTCCTGCCGCCTCGCGATGTCCCGTCGACTTCCGACGTCCCGTCGACCTCCGAGGTTCTGCTGAACTCCGAGGTTCTGGTGACCTCCGAGGTTCTGGTGACCTCCGGCGCCCTGCCGACCGCGCCCGCGGAGGCCGGACCGATCGCCGTGCCGGCCTCAGGTGTGCCGGCCTCAGGCTTGTCAGCTTCAGGTGTGCCGGCTTCTGGCGGGCCGGCCGCGGTGGCTGCCCATCCGATCGTCGAGGCCCGGCTGACGGCGGCCTGGCCCGCCGTGAACCCGCTCGACCGGCTCGACGACGCCGCGCTGCCGACCGTGTTCCGCATCCTCGACACCGCCCGGTCCCGCCTCGCCGGCACCGCCGATCGGGAGGCCTGCCGGGCCCGCCGGCTGGCGCAACGGGTCCGGCGTGGGCGGACGGGCCGGGACGAGTCGGCCGAGGC
>NZ_JAMQQF010000889.1 GCF_023716945.1 Frankia sp. AiPs1
GAGCTGACCGGGCTCGCCGACCGCCGGCACTTCCTCGACGCGGTCGGGCGCAGCCTGGGCGGCGGCCACCGGGCACGCGCCGTGACGCCGGTCGCGGTACTGCTCCTCGACCTCGACCGGCTGCGCGACGTCAACGGTGCCCTCGGCCACGAGCAGGGCGACCGGCTGATCGTCACCGTGGGCCGGCGGCTGCTCGCCGCCCTGCCCGGCTCGACCCTGCTTGCGCGGGTCGACGGCGACGCCTTCGCGGTGCTGCTGCGCGGCGGCGAGGTCGAGAGCGCCGAGCGGCTCGCGGCCGTCCTGCGGGCGGCGCTCGAACCGCCGGTCCTGCTCGCCGGCACCCCGGTCCGGCCCGACGCGAGCATCGGGATCGCCTGCTCCCCCGAGCACGGCCGGATGGCGCTGGAGCTGTTCCGCCATGCCGAGGAGGCGATGCACGCCGCGAAGCGGTCCCGGTGCGGGCAGGCGGTCTACATCCGGTCGCATCCCCCGATCAACCGGGCGCGGCTGCTGCTGCGCGCCGAGGTTCGCCAAGCGCTGGAACGCGGTCAGCTCGAGCTGAGCTACCAGCCGAAGGCCGACCTGCGCAGCGGCCGGATCAGCGGGGTCGAGGCGCTCGTGCGCTGGCGTCATCCGGTCGACGGCCTGCGCCCGCCCGATGTGTTCCTCGCCGAGCTGGAGCGGGCGGGGCTGATGCCGAAACTCACCGTGCACGTTCTCGACCAGGCGCTGGCTGCCTGCGCGGGCTGGCACGCCGGGGGGGCACCGCTGACGGTCTCGGTCAACGTGCCGGCGTCGGTCATCGTCGACCGTGCCTTCGTCGGCGTGGTGCGCGCGGCACTGGGCCGCCACCGGCTCCCGCCGGCGGCGCTGGTCGTCGAGGTCACCGAGGACAGCCTCATCGAGGCTCGGGAGGCGGCGCGGCGCACGCTGGCGGGTCTGCGCAGCCTGGGCGTGCGGGTCAGCCTGGACGACTACGGCACCGGCTTCTGCTCGCTGACCTACCTGCGCGAACTGCCGGCGGACGAGGTGAAGCTGGACCGCACGTTCCTGCGCGACCTCGACCGTGACCCCGCGGCGGTCGAGATCGTGCGTTCCACGGTCTCGCTCGCCCACGCGCTGCGGCTGCGCATCGTCGCCGAGGGGGTGGAGACCCAGCGGTCCTGGCAGGCGCTGGCCGACTGGCAGTGCGACGAGGTGCAGGGCTTCTTCGTCGCCGGGCCGATGACGGGCGACCGGGTCGTCGGGTGGCTGCGCGAGTGGGCCGCCCGGCTTGCCGTCGCCCCCGAGGCCGAGACGGCGGCGGGCGGCGCCCTGGTCGGCGCCGGCAGGGCACCGGGCTGTCCGCGATGCTGCTCCCCGAGCTGCAGTCCATGGCCTCGTCCATGGGTATCCAGGGGGTGGGTCGGCTGCGCAAGGGCCAGCTCATCGCCGCGATCCAGAACCTGCAGAACGGCGAGGCCGCGGGCGGTTCCGCAACCGCTCCCGCCACCGACCTGGCGTCGGCGGCGCCGATCCCGGCGCCGAGTGAGGCTCCCTCCGCGGCGCCCCTGGCAACCCGTCAGTCCGCCGGCGACGGCGGCCCCAGCACCCGCACGC
>NZ_JAMQQF010000088.1 GCF_023716945.1 Frankia sp. AiPs1
CCTGCGGGTCGAGCAGCGGAGCCGATGCCCGCTCCCGCGGTGGCGGAGACGGCGGCGGTGGCGGTGGCGGTGGTGGCGGCGGCGGCGAGGGTGGCGGTGGCGGTGGCGAGGGCCTGGACGGCACGGTCGGCGCGCTCCTGCTCGGCGTCGCGGTCCCAGATCTCCGCGTCCGGAATGGCGTCGGGGAGGTGGTCCTCGAGCAGCCGCAGCCGCGGCGTAAACCAGGCGCGCAGCAGCCAGACAGTGAGCAGGAACCCGCTGATCACCACGACGAACCCGAGTCCTCGGCCCGGCCCGGTGCCCAGGACCGGGCCCACCGAGTCGGACAGGGCACCATCGGGTTCGAGCGTGTGCCGCAGGACGCTGTCCGCGAGTGGTCCCATCACCAGGTAGCCGATCGGCAGGAACACGGTGACCACGATGAGGAACAGCGAGTTCACCCGGCCCTGTAGTTCCAGACCCACCTTCGTCTGCAGCAGCGCCATCCAGTGGCCGTCGATCAGCGCCTCGCTGAAGGCGAGCCCGAACATGCCGACGGCGATCAGCCAGGGTGCCCCGGCCAGACCGATGACCATGATGGTCACGTTGCTCGCGGCGGTGGCGAGCAACATGCCGTGGGTCCGGCGCCGGGTACCACCCCAGATGCTCATGGTCAGCGCCCCGACCAGCGCCCCGGCGCCGCCCGCGGCCAACACCACGCCGAGCGTGCCGACTCCGTGATCGAGCAGCACCATCGGCTGGATGAGGGTGAAGCCGATGGCGTAGAGAATGTGGTCGCCGACGAAGAACACCATCAGCGCGCGCAGCCCTGGCCGGCGCAGCACGTAGCGGACCCCCCGGGCCAGCTGCCTGCGCATCGACTCCTCGCGGCGGCGGAACAGCCGGTCGGGGAACCGGACGACGGCGACAGTGCCCACCGCCACGGCGAAGGTGGCCGCGTCGATCAGCAGGATGGTGCCCAGTGGCAGCACGGTCAGCAGCCCCGCGCCGATCATGGGCGCGAACAGCGCCCCCATTCCGGCGCCGAGTTGGACGATGCCGCTGGCGTGGCCGAGGAACGGTTTGGGTACCAGCTGGGCCACGGCCGCCAGGAAGGCCGGTCGTTGGAAGGCTGCGGCGACCGAGGTCAGCCCGCACAGCAGACAGATCTCCAACAGGTTCGGCCGGTTGAGGGCGACGAGCACGGCCATGGCGAGCGTGGTGGCTCCTGCGGTGAGGTCGGCGACCAGCATCACGGCGCGCCGGTCGTAGCGGTCGGCCACCGCGCCGGCGACGGGGCCGACCAGGACGCCGGGCAGCAGGGAGACCGCGGCCGTCGTGGCGAAAGCGGAGATCCGGCCGGTGTGATCGAGCACCCACACACTCATGACGAGCAGGCTCAGCGCGCTGCCGATGGCGGAGACGAGCTGCCCGGCGGCCACCACCGCGAACCGGCCGAAACCGGGACGTGGATCCGGCGACCGGCGGCGGGGCCCGTCCACCGCCCTGCCGCTGGCCGTGATGGCGCGGGTGGCGGTGTCGTGGGCGGTGGCGGCGTGGGCGGTGGCGGTGTGGGGCACGGGTCGCGGGGACGCGCCGTCCGGCGATCCCGTGGCGGCCGGCTCGTGCAGCGCCGTCGCCCAGGCGGTGAGGGTCCTGGCCAGCGCGGGGGCCTGGTGCTTGAGGAAGCCGTGCCCGGCTCGGGGCAGCACCGCCAGGTCCACCTGCTCGGCGAAGTGCTCCCATTCGTGGTAGCGCTCGGCGTACAGCTCGGTGACCCTGTCCTTGCTGCCGACGATGCTGAGCATCGGCGCGGAGAACCGGGGGTGGTGACGGTCGGTGAGCGTCCGGGTGAAGTACTCCTCCGACCAGCGTTCGTCGTGGCGCACGGCGCGCATGACGATGGCCTGCTCGGCCGGGTCGGCCTGCAGGTCGGCCAGGCCGCCGCCGAGGGCGCGGACCTCGTCCTGGATGGTGCGGTCGGAGACCAGGCGGTCCACCCGGAACCGCCGGTAGATCCAGTCGAAGAAGCGTCCCGGCATGCGCGCCATCGGGAACATCGCGCCGACCGCCACCCCGGACTGCGGCGATCCCAGGTCCTGGAGCCGGTTGGCGAGCGCGATGGTGACGGCGGCGCCGTGGCAGTGGCCGTACAGGTAGATCGGCCCGGGCAGGTGGGTGATCTCGTCCGCGCAGCGGGACACCAGCTCGTCGAAGGCGAGCGCCGGCTCGTCGGGGCGGCTGAAGTCCCGGCCGGGAAACTGCGCCGCGTACAGCGCCCAGCCGTCGGGCAGCGCGGCGGCCAGCGGCTCGAACGAGACCGCCTGACCACCCGAGTACGGGATGCAGACGATCGTGCCCGCGCCGGCCGATCCGTCCGCGGCGGTGAGCCGGTGTAGCAGCGCGTCGGGCCGCGCGGGTGGCCCGTCGACCGAGCCACGCCTGGTCTCGAGGTGCTCGACGAGCTGGGTGATGGTGGGATGCCGGTAGAGGTCGAGCAGCGCTATCCGGACGCCGAACGTCTGCTCGACCTGCCGGATGAGCCGCAACGCGAGGAACGAGTCGCCGCCGAGCTCGAAGAAACCGTCGTCGGGGCCGATCTGGTCGTGGCCCAGAAGGTGGCGCCAGACGGCGGCCATCTCCTGCTGGTCACGTGTCCGTGGTAACGGCGGCGTCAGCGGGTCGTGGGCGGTCCGCGGCTCGGGGGGTGCCGGCAGCGCCCGGCGGTCGACCTTGCCGTTGGGGTTCAGCGGCAGGGAGTCGAGCAGCACCGTCTGTGTCGGTAGGGCGTGGCGGGGCAGAAAGTGCGCCAGCGCCGCGCGCAGCCCGGTCGGGTCGGGTGGGTCGGCGGGGTTGCGCGCGGTGACGTAGCCGATCAACCGGGGTGTACCCCGCCGGTCGGGCCGCAGCACCACCGCCGCCGCGCCGACCTGTGGCAACGCGGCGAGCGCGGCGGTGACCTCGGCCAGCTCGATCCGATGCCCGTGCAGCTTGACCTGGTCGTCAAGGCGGCCCAGCAGCTCCAGCACACCGTCGGCGCGCAGACGTGCCCGGTCGCCGGTGCGGTACATCCGCGCGCCGGGTTCGGCGGCGAACGGGTCGGGGCGAAACCGCGTGGCGGTGAGGTCGGCGCGGTCGTGGTAGCCGGTCGCGACCCCCGCCCCGCCGATCCACAGCTCGCCCGGTACGCCGAAGGGCACCAGCTCCGCCCGGTCGTCGAGGACGTAGAGCCGGTTGCCGGGGTAAGGACGCCCGATCGGCAGCGGCGCTTCGGCCGGCAGGTGCGTGACGTCGCCGTCGAAGTAGGCGTTGTCGATCGTGGCCTCGGTGACGCCGTAGGAGTTGACGACCCGCCCGCCCGGCCCGACCGCACGGGCGGCGCGACGGTACTCGTGCACCGCCCAGGCGTCGGCGCCCCCGGCCAGGACCCGAATTCCGGCCAGCGGCGGCGGGCCGCCGGTCGCCGGCTCCACCTGGTCGAGCAGCCGGCGCAGCACGGCCGGCACCAGCTCGACGACCGCGATCCGCTCCTCGACCAGCAGCGCGGCCAGCGCCGCCGGGTCCAGCAGGGTCTCCTGCGGACAGGCCACCAGGCAGCCGCCGGTGGTCAGGGCCCGCAGCGTCTCGCCGGCGAACACGTCGAACGAGATGTTGGCGCCCTGCAGATGCCGTTCACCGGGCCGCAGGTCGTAGGCGTGACGCCACATCGCCGCGGCGTGGTGCAGATTGGCGTGCGCGACGACGACGCCCTTGGGCCGGCCCGTGGTACCGGAGGTGTAGATCACGTAGGCGGCTGCCGTCGGCGCGCTCTGCGGCCACGGCGGGCGCCAGCCCGGCAGCGACGCCGCCGGGCCGGCGTCCGTGGTCAGGCCAGCGTCCGTCGTCAGGCCGACGTCCCTGGTCAGGCCGACGTCCGTGGTGACGTCCACGGCCACCGCGTCGGTGAGTTCGCCCGGCCAGGTCCCGGGGCGGGTCAGCACCACCGTCGCGCCGCTGTCGGCGAGCATGTACCGCAGCCGGTCCTCGGGGTACTGCGGGTCCAGCGGCACGTAGGCGGCCCCGGCGCGCCACACCGCCAGCACGGCGGCGTAGGCGTCCCGGCCGCGGGGCAGGCAAATCGCCACCCGGTCCCCGGGCATCACCCCCACGGCCAGCAGCCGCGCGCCGAGGACGTCGGCGCGCCGCTCCAGCTCGGGATAGGTCCAGCTCACGTCGCCGTCGCGGACGGCCGTGGCGTTCGGGTACAGCCGGGCCTGTTCGCTGACCAGCAGGTGCGTCCCACCGCGCGGGCGGTCGTGGACGTCTGCGCCGTCGGTGTCGGTGTCGGCGTCTGTGTCGGGATCGCCGTCGGGATCGCCGTCGGGGGCCGGGGTCACCGCGGCTGCCAGGACGGCGTCGCGCTGGGCCGGCGACAGCAGCGCCAGCCGGCTGACCGGCCGGCCGGGGTGCTCGACGAGGTCGCGCAGCAGGATCAGCAGGTGATCGAGCAGGCGTGCGGCGGTGGCCGGGGCGAACAGGTCCGTGGCGTACTCGACGGCGAGCTCCGGCGCGCCCGGCCGGGCCAGGTCCACGGTCAGGTTCAGGTCGAGCTTGGCGCCGCCGGAAGCGGTGTCGCCGAGGTGCTCGACGGCGATGTCGCCGCGGCGGGCCCGGGCCGGAGCGACCGTGATGATGTTGAGCATCACCTGGGTCAGCGGGCCGCGGTCGGGGTGTGGCCGCACCGGCAGCGCCCGGACCAGCTCGTCCAGCGCCACGTCCGGGTGGCCGAGGGCGTCGATCAGAGCGTCGCCGGCCCGGCCGATCGCGGTGGCGGCGTCCGGGTCGTCGCGGAGGTCGACCCGCAGCGGCACGACCGTGAGGTAGGCACCGATGCCGGCGGCGGTGTCGGGGCTCCGGTGGGCCAGCGGGCTGAGCACGGTGACGTCGCCGTGCCCGCTGAGCCGGGCGATCAGGGCGGACACCCCGGCGAGCAGCAGCGCCGAGGGGGTCGTGGCCCGGGCTCGGGCGGCGCGTTCGACGGCGGCCAGCAGGTCCGGGGGCAGGGTGATCCGGTGGGTGGCGCCGGCGAAGGAGCGCACCGGTGGACGGGGCCGGTCGGCGGGGACCTCCACGTCGGTGTCGACCGCGGCGAGGCGGTCGATCCAGTGCTCGAGGGTGCGAGGCTCGGTCCGTCGCCGCCGCAGATGGCCGGCGAACGAGGGCAGCTCCGCCGGGGTCTGTCCGGCCAGCAGCGCGGCGAGCCGCTCGGCGAACACCACGACCGACCAGCCGTCGAACACCAGATGGTGCACGGCCACGACGAGTTCCCACTCCCGGTCCCCGAACCGGATCGCGGTGGCGGCCAGCAGCGGGCCGGTGGCGATGTCGAAGACCGTGCGCCCGCGGCGGGCGGCAAGCTCGGCTCGGCGCTCGGCCCGTTGCCGGCCGGGGATTGTACGCAGGTCGTGCACCTCGAAGGGCAGCGCGGGGAGCTGCCCGGGGAGCTGCGCGCCAACCCTGAGGGTCGGTCCGTCGGCGCCTTCCCGCACGACCGCGCGGAAGGCATCATGGCCGGCGACCAGAGCACGCAGGGCGGTGGCGAGACGGCCCGGGTCGTCGACCCCGTCCAGGCGGAAGCGCAGTCCGAGGGTGTGCATCGGGGTGCCCGGGGCGAGCTGCTCCGCCAACCACATGTCGCGCTGAAAGGCGGTCAGCGGCGCCGGCCGGTCCGACTCCCCCGCGCCGACGCCGGCTGGGCTGGTGGGGACGGCGGGGTCGGCCGGACTGGCGGGGTCGGCCGGACTGGCAGGGTCAGCCGGACTGGCGGGGTCGGCCGAGTTGGCGGGGTCGGTACGGCGCGCGGCGTCGGCCTCGTCCACGAGGGCGAGCAGCCCAGCCGCGGTCGGGCGGGCGTACACCGTGGACATGGCGAGCTCCACGCCGAACTCCCGCGCAACCCCGGCCACGATCCGGACCATGCTGAGCGAGTGGGCCCCGAGCGCGAAGAACGAGTCGTCGGGTTCGACCGGGGTTCCGTCGAGCGCGTCGCTGACCACGGCGCACATCCGCTGCTTGCGATCGGTCGCCGCCGGCCGATCACCGGATGCCCCGGGTGCGGCGGGTGCGGCGGGTGGCGAGGTGGCCGCGGCGGTGCCGGCCAGCGCCACCAGCGCCGCATAGTCGATCTTGTCTCGATCGGTGCGGGGAAACGACTCCACGGGGAACAGGCGGGACGGCACGGCCACCGCGGGCAGCGTCTCGCTCAGGCGTCGACGCAGCCGCTTCAGATCCGGTGGGGAGAGCGTCCCCACCGGCAGCACGTAGCCGATCAGCCCGGCGGACTCGGGATCGTAGACGGCCACGGCGTCGCGCACTCCGGGGCCGGCCAGCATCGCCTTCTCCACCTCGGCCAGATCGACGCGGAACCCGCGCACCTTGACCTGCCGGTCGAGGCGGCCGAGCACCACGTACCGGCCGTCGGGAAGCCGGCGGGCTCGATCACCTGTCCGGTAGCGGCGGGCGCCGTCGGGACCGGTGCTGAAACCACCAGAGGAGCCTTCGGGCAGGCCGAGGTAACCGGCGGCCACGGTGGGTCCGGAGATGACCAGCTCGCCGTCCTCGCCGAGCTCGACCGGATGTCCGTCGGGATCCTCGATGATGATCTGCACGCCGGGCAGCGGGCGCCCGACCGAGACGATCATGTCTGTGGGTGCGGGCACCGTCGGGCCGGCCAGCTCCTCGGTGGTGGCGACGATCGTGGTCTCGGTGGGCCCGTAGACGTTGACCAGCCGGGTGGCCGAGCCGGCCGTGAGCCGGCGCCAGTCCTCGACGCGTTGCCCTCGCGGTCCCTCCCCGCCGACGGTGACCAGACGCACCGACGGCGGCAGGACCAGCCCGTCACGAACCATGCCATCGACGACCTCGTGCCAGAACGCGGTGGGCAGCGAGAGCACGGTCAGGCCGAGCTCGGCGGCACGGGCCAGCAACCGGGCCGGGGAAGAGATCATGTCGTCGTCCCGGACCACGACCGTCGCCCCCGCCGCCAGCGTCGTGAAGATCTCTTCGAGGCTGACGTCGGCGGTGGCCGGGGCGAACTGCAGCACCCGGTCGTCCGGGCGCAGCTCGTACACGTCGACGAGGGCAGTGATCACGTGGCACAGCGCCGCGCCTGGGATTGCCACCGGCTTCGGTCGCCCCGTACTGCCCGACGTCATCAGGACGCAGGCGATGTCCTCGGGCGTGTCGGGGCCCGCGGCCGGCGGCGGCAGGCTCCGGCCGGCCCGCTCCCGGTCCAGGTCAATCGCCCGGTCCAGGTCAACCTCACGATCGAGGTCAACACAGCGCCAGGCGGTGTCGGCAAACCTGGGATGCCAGCGGCGGGGCGCCATGACAACCCCAACGCCAAGCTCGGCGGCCCGGAGCAGCGCCTGCGGCGGCGGGGCGGGCATGTCGTCGTGGAAGTCGGGCACTTCGTGAGGGTCGAGGGGAAGGAAGGCCGCTCCCACAGCGAGCGCGGCAAGCATGCCGACCACCGTCTCCCGGCCACGCGGGGCGCACAGGCCGACGGCGTCGCCACGGCGCACACCGGTGCCCAGTAACTGGCTGGCCACGGCGTCGACCCGCTCCCGCAGTTGCCGGTAGTTCCACTCCATGCTGCCGTCCACGACGGCGGGGGCGAGCGGACGAGCGGCGACCTGCGCCCAGACCGCGTCTACAAGGGTGCCGTCGCCGGCCACCGCAGACAGCTCGTGCGGGTAGGGCAGAGCGGACATGGGGGAACATCCCTTGGTCTCGGGCCACGGAGCGGCGCAGCGAGTGGGGAAGACTCAGTGGGTGGGGAAGTCGCAGCGCAGGTTCGGACGGACCAGGAACCCGAGCGTCAGAGCGGTGGATTCGACGGTGAGGTCGGGATGCGCGAGGGCGACGGCCTCCAGCCCAGCCTGGTCAAACAAAGTCAGCCACATCGCGCGATCCGCCGGCCGTTGTTCGGTGATGACCTGGCACAGGAAGTACAGGTTGTCAGCCGCTGCCACTCCAGGCCGGCGTGCACACCGGTCTCGAGCAGAACGTACAGGGCGCGAGTCGGTGCAAGGTGACGCCGCTGCTGGATCCGCACCTGGTCGGAGAACATCTGAATTTCCTTCGCGGCGAGCCCGGCAATAGCCTCGGTCAGCCCGCTCGGATAGTGATGCGGTTCGTCGGCAGGTGCCCTGATCCGATTCACCGCGCCGGGAGCCGGCCCGACAGGGCTCCCGTTACGGCCGAGCCACAGCTCGGCCGTACGGTCGGTCCGGTCACCCATTCGGGTCAACCATTCCACCAGCTCCGTCTCTCCCCGGTCGTCGACGCTAACCAGGGCAGGCTGACAGGAAGTAGCCTGAACATGAACGTTGCACTACGACCACACCGGCAGACCAAACCGGCGGCCACACAGACCGGCCAGACCGTTCAACTAGTGAAAGCGATCATTGCAGCGGGCGAGTGTTTCATTATCCCCAGGTCGAAGCCCAACTTCACCCCGTCACGGCCAGGAGTCACGACCGAAGACGCCCAACAACTCTTCGGCGCCGCCGCCGCATAACCGCGAAGGTCGAGCTCCGTGTAGAGCTCAGTAATTCGGCGAGAGTCGAATACCCTCTCTGTAAGTTTCGCCGCGATATCCTCCCCCGAGCGGAAGCCACCGCCGGCTACGAGGCAGGGGATCTCCTGCCCGGGCGGGTGCCGCAAGGCCTGCCGTACGCCGTCCTTCACGCCGGGGCACGGACGACGTCCGGCACGCTCGTCCCCGCGCCGACGTCAGGCAGCGGCGGCGCGCGCGTGCCCGCTCGTCAGCAGACACCTGCCGCGACGCCGTGACAACCAGGAGGTCGGCGGGCCCGGCGACGTCACGGGCGCCGACGGGGCCGGTCAGGGGATGACCCGGCGGCGGCGGAGGTCGTCGAAGAGGGCGTGGAACATCGTCTCGGTCTCGACGTACTCGTGGAAGCCGAAGCGGCGGGCCTTCGAACCGTCGGCGATCATGTCGTAGTCCCAGGAGAACACCGCGTCGCCGAACCCCCAGGACGAGACCTCCTGATAGGCGTGGCCGGCGAGGCCGTGGCGGGCGGTCATCGCCTTCCACAGCTCCTCCTTGTCCGCCATGACGGAGTCGAGCCTCATCGGCAGCGCCGGGGCGACCTCCAGGCCGAAGTAGCGGCCGATCGCCGGCCACAGCTCGCTCCACCGGAACAGGTCACCGTTGTTGATGTTGAACGCCTGGCCGGCGCACGCCTCGGTGGTCGCCGCCCACACGGTCGCCTTCGCGAGCAGGCCGGCGTCGGTGACCTCCAGCAGCGCGTCGTAGGCCCCCGGTGCGCCGGGGAAGCGCAGCGGGAGGCCGAGTTCCTTCGACATCGACGCGTACACCGCGAGGACCATCACGAGGTTCATCGGAGTGCCCGTGGCGAACCCGCACACGACCGACGGACGGATCGCCGACCAGCTCCAGGCCGCATCCCGGCTGCGGGCCACCAGATAGGCCTGCTGGTCGACGTTGAACTCCGGCGGCATGTGCCCGGCGTCGGACTCCCGCGCCGGGGTCCTGAACGGGCCGAGGTGCGCGCCGTACACCTTGTAACCCTGCATCAGGCTGACGTGGCGCAGCGCCGGGCTCGCCGCGTCGACGGTCTCGACGACGTTCGTCAGCATCGCCAGGTTCGGCCCGACGAGCTCGGCCCAGGTCGGCCGGTCCTGATAGGCGGCGTAGAACACGTGGGTCACCGTGCGCAGGCCACCGAGCGCGGCCCGGGTGGCGTCGAGGTCGAGCAGGTCGACGGCGACGTGGCGCACCCGCGGCGCCGGTGGGCCGCCGCGGCGCGACACCCCGATGACCTCCCAGTCTCCGAGGCCGGCGAGATGCTCGACGAGGGTGCGGCCGATCACCCCCTGGGCACCGACCACGAGAGCGACCTTCTCCGCGGGACCGGCGCCCGCGGGGTGGGTGGCATAGCTGTGGATCATCCGCTGCTCCTGACATCGACCATGCCGGGCCCGGGTCCGGTCCGGGCCCAGGTCCGGGCTGCTTCGGGCGTAGCCCGCCGCCTCGAGCCTGCGCGCCACCGATTCATAAGTCGAAGACATGGTTGTTGTAGGTTCCATAGAATTTGTTCATGACAACGCTGCGGCAGCTTGAGTACCTGGTGCGGATCGTCGACGAGGGATCGTTCACCCGGGCGGCAGCGCTGCTGCACGTCAGCCAGCCGGCGCTGTCCCACCAGGTGCGGGCGCTGGAGCACGCGGTCGGTGGCGCGCTGCTCGAGCGGCTCCCGCGTGCGGTCCGGTTGACTCCGATGGGCCGGGCGCTGCTCCCCCACGCCCGCACCGCGCTCGCCGAGGCCGAACGGGCCAGGTGCGCAGCACGGCGCGCCGCCGGGCTCGAACGCGGCGAGGTGCAGGTCGCCACTGTTTACTCGGTGACCCTGGGGGTGCTGCCGCCGGTGCTGCGAGCCTGGCACCGGGCGTACGAAGGGGTACGGGTACGCCTGTTCGAACATCGGCATGCCGACGAGCTCGCCGAGGCGATGCTCGCCGGGCAGGCCGACCTCGCGATCGGACCGCCGCCGCCGAACTGGGACGGCCCGGTCAGGCCGCTCGGCGAGGAGGAGTTCGTCGTCGTGCTGCCGCCGGGCGACCCGGCCGTACCCGCCGCGGCGACCCAGATCGAGCTCGGCCGCCTCGCCACCCGGGACTGGGTGCACTACGCCCCCGGTCACGGCCTCGCCGATGTACTGGACCGGGCCGCCGCCCACGCCGGGTTCCGGCCCCACGCCGCGGTGCGCACCGAACAGACCGCGGCCGCCCCGATCCTCGCCGCCGCCGGGCTCGGCCCGGCCCTCGTCCCCGCCAGCATCGTGCCCGATCCCTTCGGCGGACGGGTTCTGCGGGTCGACCCACCGCTGCGCCGCCCGCTGGCCGCCTTCTCACGCGCCGAACCCGACCCGCTGAGCGCGGCCTTTCTCGACCTGCTCACCCGGCACGCCCCGCCGCTTCCCGCGCATGTGCGTGCCGTGCTGCCGACTGCGCGTCTCTCCTGATACTCCAGCCCGAGACTTGCGATCAATCGAGTTGTAGGGCTGCGGCCTGGCGGCAGTAGTGGCTGGTCCGGGCGCGTGCCTGGTAGCGGCGGTCGCCACCAGGACCAGGCCAGCACGAAGCCCACGAACGGTTCTGGGCACGGCATCGTGACGCGGACGAACAGGTAGGCCTGCTTGTGCAGGGCGACATGACTCCCAGGCGGCCAGCTCTCGCGGTTGCGGCGCCGGCCTTCTTCATCCTGCCCGCCGGCGCGCGACAAAGCACATATCATGCCAATTGTCGACGCACTTCATCGTATAGATACTGAAGAAATTCTTCGATATCGTCAGCGAGCCGCTCGACCTCGTTCTCGGTGGCATCATAAAGGTCGCCAACGAGAGCGCCACCGGCGAGACGGTGAACACTTCCCTCCTCCCCGAGTACCGCAAGTAGCCCCCCTCCCCCATCAGATCCAATCACTATGATTGACTTATCTGGGTGACCAGTTACTGTAGGTGTGGAGGGTGTCGACGGTGAGGTTGTAGACGGTCTGGGTCTGGTCGCGGTCATGGGTGGTGGTGACGGGGATGTCGACGCCGGTGGGAGTGCGCAGCCGGTCGGCGGAGGTGAGCTGGTCGGCGTCGACCCAGCCGTGGTGGGCATCATCCCAGAAAGGATGATGATCGGTGGCGGTGAGGGTTCGTGGACCGTCCGCCGTGGCGACGGTGACATCGACAAGATGCTTCAGGCCATGGCCGACGATGACGGCGGTGACGGTGTGAACCTCGGTACGGCCGGTGGTGGGGTCGGTGGCCAGGACCCGGTCACCGACCTTCGCCTCGTCAATGCGCTTGCGGGTGCCATCGGCCATGAGGACCTCGGTGGCACCGTCAAAACTGTTCGGAGTGTCGCAGGAATCAGACTGGCTGCCGGGGAGAGGTGCGCCCGGGGCTCTCCCCCTCTCGAGACCCCCGACTCGACTTCAGCCCACCCCACCTCGCCCAGTGGTTCCCCGGATCTCGCCGGGTTCGATGTGGCGAGTGATCGCATGGAGCCGTCCGTTTAGACAGGTTTGCCGCTGGATCGCGTCCTTGCGAGCTCGAGGTCGGAGGTACGGGCACTGAGGCGCAACTGTCCACCTGAGGTGTATCCACCCGAGACCAAAGTTAGTTGATCGCCAGGAACTGGCCACTCGGAGAGATATATTGGTAGATCGTCGATTAATGCCCGGTCAACTACTCCAATCTCTCCGGAGGGTACTCGGACCCTAAGTCCGTACGGCATTCGGTCGACCACGACCGCGGTGACGATCTGCCACTTCGCCAGGCGTGGAAATGCATCGCTCATCTGCCACTCCAAGGAGATCTTGGGAAGGAGTTGAACTCATCGAAGAGCTCGCGTGGAATCACGTATTCCATGTGATCCTCGGTCATCCCCTCCCACTCCTCAATGCGTCCTGCATCAATCTGTGCTCGAAGCCAGGAAGTCGGAACCTCCACCTGAAAACCCACCCCGTGAGTGTCGAGCGACCCCTGCGCCCATTCAGTTGCTGTCTTCTCGTTTCCGAAGTGCGCCGCACCATCGTACGAACCGTCGTCGCTACGAGGGAAGTGGTCGAAATTGAGCCCTTCGTCAAGCTCCGAGCTGCCTCTCTCGAGCGGCGAGGTTCGGTGAATCGTCGTGGTCTCACTGCAGTTGTGGACGAGGACGGCCGTGGTGCCGGCGAGGACGTAGTAGGTGTGGAGGGTGTCGACGGTGAGGTTGTAGACGGTCTGGGTGCGGTCGTACTCGCGGGTCGCGGTGACCCGGATGTGGCTGCCGGTGGGGGTGCGCAGGGTGTCGGCGGAGGTCAGGTCGTCGGCGTCGACCCAGGCGTGGTCGACATCATCCCAGAACGGATGATGATCCGTCGCCGTCAGGGTCGCCGAACCATGGCCGGTGTCGACACTGACCGCCACCAGATGCTTCAAGCCCCGGCCCACGATCAACGCCGTCACCGTACGAGCCTCAGTACGACCGGTCACCGGATCGGTAGCCAGCACCCGATCACCGACCCTGACATCCCGAATCGGCTTACGGGTCCCGTCGGCCATCAGAACCGCGGTGTCACCATCGAAACTGTTCGGCGTGCACGACTCCAACGCCAACCCCGGCGCCGTGCACAAAGTCTGCGCGTCAACTACTGCCGTCAAAAACCACAGAAGCCCCGCCGAATTTATTTCGGCGGGGCTTCTCGCGAATCCGTCTAACTATTGGACTCCGGAAATCCATCGCGGTAGCGATGACTCCTCGAAAGCACGGCCTCTTCGATGCCGATTTTCTTTTCTCTAGAAACACCAAGAAGGGCAGCCCACATTGACTCGTGGTCAAATTCCGGCGGCGCATCGAGGGCCGGTAGCCCGACCGCGGACGTGTCACCGACCGCGGTGGCGATGGCCGCACCCCCGACGCCCGTCACCGCCGCCGCGGGCCCCGCAAGCTCTCACTGGCCGCTACCCGCTCAAGCCTATCGCCTTCGACCTCGTAGCACGACCCAGGGATTATGAAATCTGGCGGCGTGCCTCGAGAAGCTTCACTCATTCATTTTCTGAGAAATTTGAGTAATCTGCCGAACGAGCGTTTGGCGCGGTTTCGATCAGGTGGAGAAGAGTCCATGCGAGCCCGAAACATCCATCCGAGCCAAAGACTCCCAGAAGAGCCTGCGCCTCCTCGTCCGATACAGGCGAAGAAATCTGACCCAGTAGATTCTCTCGATCCTCCATGCCACCGGGGGTCGCACCCCTCTCTCCCGGAAGCGGTCCAGTCTCCACCAGGTCTTTCACCGCCTTACGCAACATCATTCTCCCCTTCTAGAGCATCCCGACACCTAGATATTATGGCAAGAGCCCCTGATTCCCGGATTGAAATAGGTAGGGCCTCCGTACACGCACTCACCGATCTGTCGCATGTTCCAGATATCTCTCGCGAGCACTTCTCTGAACGAAAGTCCTATCTCCGAGTTTTGGCGGCCAGGCCCTTCGAACCACATGTGCGGGAAAGTATACAGTCCGCCTGAGTCATCAGGATTGCGCCGCCCTCCGACCGCGGGAGGAAGGCAATGCATCCTGGGGCAGGTGATGCGCTGTTAGCCCGTCACCAATCGCGCCCTCCAACACGCGTGTTCGGGCAGGCTGACCGCGAGGTCGATCGCCTTGCGTTTCCCGGCGTTTGTGGGGATCGGGTGGTTCTTCGCGACGGCGAGGACGTAGCCGAGCCCGCAGCGGGCGAGGGCGGCGCGCAGAGCGGGGTCGTTGCCGTAGACCTCGTCGCCGCCGGCCCACTGTCCTGGGATCCCGGCATCGAGCGCGGACTCGATCATGCGGCGGGCGAGGGCGGGCTTGGTGTCGAACTCCAGCTCGCCGGGCACGTCCGCGGCCTGGCATCGCTGCGGGTCAGTCTGCATGATCCCAGAACGGATGATGATCCGTCGCCGTCAGGGTCGCCGTGTCGTGGCCGGTGTCGACACTGACCGCGACCAGATGCTTCAGGCCCTGGCCCACGATCAACGCCCTGACGGTACGGGCCTCCGTGCGGCCGTGGCCGGGCCTGTGGCCAAACCCGGTCACCGACCTTGACGTCCCGGATCGGCTTACAGCTGGCGTCCGCCATCAGAACCGCGGTGTCACCAAAGACTACAGAATCCCCACCAAGTTTTACTTCATACTTTGTTGATCTCCGGACAGATACGAAAAGATTCACGACATCAACGAAAGGCGAGCGATCTCATAGCCCTCGGAGTTTTCCGGCAGAAGGGCCGACATTTTTCGAAAGAAGATGTCGCCGGCTGTCCGAAGCGCGTTCAGGAATTCCCGTTCCCCGACATTCGCCTGCCTCGTCTCGGCACCGGACTTGCATGAGACAATGAGCATCTCTCGACCGGATCGACGAAATTCGAGGAATACCGGTTGATCCGGGAAATATGTCGATACTTGCTTCATCACGGCTAGCGATCCCACCAAGTTTGAAATGTATGACCAGAGTTGATCGATGTAATCCCACTCTCTCTCGGATATGATTTTCTTGCCGTTGATGGAGAGATTTATGGCGCCTTTGATATAGCGACCATCCGGAGGCCTTCGTCGAACTCTCTCTACCTGCACGAAGCTGCCATCGGGCCGCCTTAGGAGAGTCTCGACTTCAATCATCGTGGTTAACTTGTTTATCGGCCTCTCCCGGCGAAATCTGAAGGGCCCGAGCGATCCCCCGTATCGAAGAGTCCAGGTCTGGGATATCGAGGCCGGATGCTTCGATATGGACAAGGATCTTTGACTTCTCGTCACTTTCAGGGAATCTGCGACGGTACTCTCGAAAGCATGATTCGAGCGCTCTAAAAGAATAGTCCTCAATTTCAGCTCTAGAAGTTCCTACTCCGGACGTCATGCCGGGCCCCGACGGTGTCGCGAGAATGATTCCCGGCAGGTCATCGCCGCGACCATTCCGTAGCACCTTGGCGACACCGGGCTCCGGGATCCCTCCAAAGCGATCGTGCGCAAGAGGCCACCACATGACCATCGCGTCACAGCCGCTCCACGTGTCGGGGACCCTGCCAACTCTGAACTCAACTCCGGACCAGTCAGAGAGCTTCTCCTGAACCCGAGCAAGGATCATCGCTGAAGCCGATGCAATTACATATCTCACCGACACCCCGCCGTTGCGCTCATGCTGGGAATGATCCTCGGGCGCCCGAGTTTCGAAAGCACATCGTCCTGAAGAGCAATTCCTCCATCCACCACATCCGACGTATGAGGCATATTCGCGAGCCCCGGAATATCGGCTTTCTTTGCCACCGTTCGGATCATTGTATAAGGACCTTCCCCTGGCCAGTTCCCGTACGCCCGGCGGGCGTACTCGGCCGCGCCTTGCTCCGTGAACGAGAAGTATTTGACCCCCTGTGTACTTCTAAATTGACGCGTACCCTGCAGATCTGTCAGCTCAGCCCCAGTGACCGCCCGCCACAGGTACATCTCGTCGGGACCGAGAGCACCAGCGTTGTGGACAAGGACAGGTGTCTGGCCGGCGAGGACGTAGTAGGTGTGGAGGGTGTCGACGGTGAGGTTGTAGACGGTCTGGGTGCGGTCGTACTCGCGGGTCGCGGTGACCCGGATGTGGCTGCCGGTCGGGGTACGAAGCTCGTCGGCGGAGGTCAGGTCGTCGGCATCGACCCAGCCGTGGTCGACATCATCCCAGAACGGATGATGATCCGTCGCCGTCAGGGCCGCCGAACCATGGCCGGTGTCGACACTGACCGCCACCAGATGCTTCAAACCCTGGCCCACGATCAACGCCGTCACCGTACGAGCCTCGGTACGACCAGTCACCGGATCGGTAGCCAACACCCGATCACCGACCCTGACATCCCGGATCCGCTTACGGGTCCCGTCGGCCATCAGAACCGCGGTGTCACCATCGAAACTGTTCGGCGTGCACGACTCCAACGCCCCACCAGCCGGTCCGCCAGCGGAACCGCCCTGCGCGCAGATACGGGCCTGAGTCTCGTCGTAGCGGTCGGTGTAACGGTTACCCGACTGCCAGCAAGTCTGATCAGGAGTAACCGGACGGCACGACGACGCCAGCGGAGCCACACCCCCACCGGTGGTGTCACAGGGATTCTCGAACAGCTCCGGACTGGCGGGCGCGGCAGGCTGGGCGGCGGGAGCGGGCCGGCCGCCGGCGGC
Organism: Frankia sp. AiPs1; assembly: GCF_023716945.1. Lineage (GTDB taxonomy): Bacteria > Actinomycetota > Actinomycetes > Frankiales > Frankiaceae > Frankia. The sequence continues at coordinate 16,725 of NZ_JAMQQF010000088.1, forward strand.
CGGGGCGTCGGGG
>NZ_JAMQQF010000890.1 GCF_023716945.1 Frankia sp. AiPs1
TATTAACAAACGGGTTGGGGGGGGCGCCGGGGGGTGGCGAGGTTCTGCGCCGGCGGGGGGGGCGGGGGGGGGGGCCCCCCCCCCCCCGACGCCCGGCTCAGAAGAACACCGACCGGCGCTGCATCAGCAGGCTGTACAACGTGTGCTGGATGGTCTCGCGGATGCGATCGGTGAGCTCGAAGACGAGCATCGGATCGTCGGCCGCCTCCGCCGGGTAGGAATCGGTGGGCACCGGCTCCCCGAACTCGATGATCCACTTTGACGGCAGCGGGATCAGGCCCAGCAGACCCAGCCAGGGGAAGGTGGGCGTGATCGGCAGGTAGGGCAGGCCGAGCAGGCGGGCGAGCGATTTCGCGTTGCCGATCATCGGGTAGATCTCCTCGGCGCCGACGACGGTGCACGGGATGATCGGTACCCCGGTCCGCAGCGCGGCGGAGACGAAGCCACCCCGGCCGAAACGCTGCAGCGTGTAGCGCTCGCTGAACGGCTTGCCCACGCCCTTGAAGCCCTCCGGCCAGACTCCGACCAGCTGCCCCGCGGTCAGCAGGCGCTCCGCGTCCGCCTGGCAGGCCAGCGTGTTGCCGATCTTGCGGGCCAACGGCGCCAGGAACGGCACGGCGAACACCAGATCCGCCGCGAGCATCCGCAGGTTGCGGTGGGCCGGATGGTGGTCGAGGAGCGCCATCGCCATCATCAGCGCGTCCATCGGCAGGGTGCCGGAGTGGTTGGCCACCACCAGCGCGCCGCCGACGTCGGGAACGTTTTCCAGCCCACGCGTCTCAACCCGGAAGTAGTCGCGGTAGACGGGGCGCAGCAGCGGCGCGATCACATGCTCGGTGAGGTCGGGATCGAACCCGTGCTCGTCGATGACGTAGTCGCCGGTGATGCGTCGGCGCAGGAAGGCCAGCACGCCGGCCAGGGCGGTCTCCAGGTCGCCGGCCTCGGCGAACCCGGCGCCCTCGGACCCGGCCCCCTCGCGCCCGGCCGCCCCGAACCCGACGCTCTCGGGCCCGGCCGCCCCGAACCCGACGCCCTCGAACCCGGCGGCCTCCCGCCCAGCGGTCCCCAACCCGGCGGCCCCGAACCCGACGGCCTTGGTGTCGCGCCCCGCGCCCGCGATACCCATCCGCCCGGTGCCCGCCACCCGACTCGATCGCTTGCCGCGGCCGGGCGCGGCCCGGACGCTCGCCGCGGTGCCATGCTCGGGGCCGCCTGCGGACTCGCCGTTCACGTCGCTGCGCGGGCCCGACCTCGCGGTAGCACCCGGTCCCGAGCTGGCCCGGTCGCCGCCACCGCGGCCGGTGCCATCACGACCAGTTCCATCACGGCCAGTTCCGTCACGGCCAGTTCCGTCACGCACGGTGCCGTCGCGGACGGTGCCGTCGCGGGCAGCGGCGGGGGCGTCGGCCGTGGGATCGGCGGACCGTGGACGGCTGGTTGGCCGCTTCGCACGCGGCGGGCGGGCACCGTTGGACGGACGCACACCCGGGTCGACCGGGCGCCGCGGAGCCGGCTCTGCGGCATCAGCGGCGGCCGGATCGAGGCCGCCCGCAGCGCCGCGGGTGCGGGTGCGGGCCTCGGACGCCGGGGGGACCGCG
>NZ_JAMQQF010000891.1 GCF_023716945.1 Frankia sp. AiPs1
GGTCCGCCTCGTCCGGCGCCAGCCGCAGGACGGCCGGGTCACGGTGGGGGCGCTGGGCGGTCAGCACCACCTCCGGCGCGGCCGGGGCGCCGGCAGGCGGCCCCACGGAGACGGCGGCGCCGTCGAGTTGGCTGAGGAAGGTGACGACGTTCGGGTGATCGGTGCCGCCAGGGGTCCGGGGCGGGTTGGTGTTCATGCGTCGACGTTCTCATCCGGCGACTGGTCATCCCATCCCGCGCGGCGGGGAGAAGACGGGAGGGAACGCCCGTGGGGCAGGCCGCGGGCGGCGGAGTCGGCCCGGCCGGTGCCGGTGCCGGTGTCGGTGTCTGTAATCGGTGCCGGTGCCGGTGCCGGTGCTGTGTCGCGGACCGGGCCTGGTGGTGGCCGCGTCGACCTGGCACGTCGACCCGGCGCGTCAGGCTGGCACGCCAACCCGGCACGCCGACCCGGCACGTCTAACCGGTGTGAGAAAAACCGCCTCCCGGTGGGAATCGGGCGGGTGTGGGAGTGGTGTGGTGGGGGTAGGTGCCCATCGTCGCGCTTGCCAGGGGCGCGACGCGTAGCGGGAGGCAGCCCGGCCGGCCGCCCGTGGCGCCCATGCCGTCCGGTCGTCAACGGAGCCATGGAACCCAGCGTTCGCGTCGAAGTCATCGGCCGAGAGGCCATCGTTGTGCACCCGGTCGGCGATATCGACTACTCCTCCCTGGACCCGCTGCGCGAGGCGCTGCTGGACGCGCGCGTCGCCGGAGTCAGGGACATCGTCGTCGACCTGGCCCAGGTGAGCTTTCTGGACTCCCAGGGCCTGGCCGTCATCCTGTTCGCCCACCAGCGGCAGCGTTCCGCCGGGGGCCGGCTGGCGTTGCGCAATCTCAACGAGGACGCCTACCGGCTGCTGCACGTCACCAACTTGACCTCGGTTATCGAGGTCGATCATGGTGGCGCGACCGCGGCGGCGTCCGGTCTGGCGACCCGTCGGGGTGCATGACCGGCCTCAGTCGGCGGCCGACCCGCGCCAGCGGTAGGACACATCACGCGTGTGGACGGCGAAATCGAGGCCGGTGTACATCCGCACGGCTCGGTCGTTGTCCTCGTCCACGTACAGCAGGACCGCCGCGAGCCCTTCGGCCTGCAGGTGGCGCAGGCCGATCAGGGTCAGGGCGCGTCCCAGGCCGCCGCCGGCCGCGCCCGGCAGTACCCCGACGACGTACACCTCGCCGATCGGACCGGGTGATGTGCCCGGCGGCGGCGTCTCGTCCACCTCGTGGACCTTCGTCCAGTGGAAGCCGACCAACCGGCTGTCGCGCTCGGCGACGAAGAAGCCCCGCGGGTCGAACCACGGCTCGGCCCGCCGCAGGGCGAGGTCGTCGACCGTCCAGCGGCCCTGCTCGGGATGATCGGCGAACGCGGCGGCGTTGACGGCCAGCCACGCCTCGTCGTCGTGACCGGGTACGAACGCGCGGACGGTGACCCCGGCGGGCAGGCGTGGCTCCGGCAGCGGGGCGCCCGCGCCCAGCGGCCGACGAAGCTGGAACAACACCCGGGTGCGGGCGAACCCGAGGCGGGCCGCCAGCGCGGCCGCGGGCGGGAGATCCC
>NZ_JAMQQF010000892.1 GCF_023716945.1 Frankia sp. AiPs1
CAGACTCCCGCTGTCAACCTCCCAAGCCAGACTTCATTTTCGATCTTCACTTTTTTGGGCATGCTGACGCCCACCCGCAGGCGAGGATCTACGACCTGCCGGGTCCCGACTGCCTGGTTGTTAGGCTGCTATTTCAGTTCTGTGATGGCGGTTCGGGTCGTAGGGGGCGCCGTCGATCCAGGCCCGCCAGAGCACACGTGTCCATCGTGCTCCGAGACCGCGTAGCGCGCGGTATTTGCTCTGGCCTCGTTCCCTGGCAGCGTCGTAAACGGCTCCCGCCCATTCGTCCTCGCGGGCGGAGACGAACGTCCACCAGTCGATCGCATGTCGCATTCGCCGGTTCGCGGCGTAGCGGAACCGGACCTGATGGGTTCGTCCCGACGCGCGGGTGACCGGCGCCAGGCCGGCCTCGGCGAGCAGTGCGGCGGCCGAGGGAAACCGTGCCCGGTCGTCGCCCATCTCACCGATCAGCGTGGCAGCGGTCACCGGTCCGAGGCCGGGAAAGCTCGTGAACACCGCCGTGTCGGGATGGGACGACAGCAGCTCGCGGATCGTCTTGTCGTAGGTCCGCAGGTGACTGTTGAGCATTTCCATCTCGCTGGCGAACATCTGCGCGGCCAACACCTTGCCCGCCGCTGTTCCCGCCCCGGCGGCCAGCAGATGCGGTCGCATCCGCTCGACGAGGACCGCGGGGTCGACCCGGCCGGAATAGCCATGCCGGCGACAGAACGCCGCCATCCGCGCCGGTCCCACCCGCGCCGCCTGCTCCGGCGTCGGGTACTCCTTCACGAAGGCCAGCGCGATGTCGCGGTCGAGGCTGGAGAACAGGTGCAGCGGCGCAGGATGGTAGGACTCCAGGACCGCCCGCAGCCGCGACTCGGTCGCCCGCTGTGCCAACACCACCCGGTCCCGGTCCCGGCTGACCGCCCGCAGCTGCGCGGTCAACGGGGACGGCGCGTGCAACGGCCGCCAGTAGGCGTGCTCGTGGCGCAGCGTGTCCGCCAGAACGAACGCGTCGAAACTGTCGCTTTTGGTCGCCGCGAGCCGATAGCGCTCCCGTGCCCTCGATGAGATCTTCGGCGACACACAGAAAACCGAAACGTCCAAGTTGTGGAGATGCTCGACCAGAATTCCTTCCGCCCGTTCGATCGCGACACGGACCGGAGTAGAAAACGAGCCGATCAGTGCATCCAGCTCGGCCAGCCCGTCGACCGTGTGCTGAACACGGCGACGAACAAGAACCGTGCCCGCTTCGTTCAGAACACATACCTGGTGAAAGCTGCCGCCCCAGTCGATCCCGACGAACGTCGACGCCTCGCCGGCGCCTGCCTCACCACCGTCGTTGACGAATGCCAACGTGAATCTCCTCCGATCCAGGTCACCACCGCTGGAGGGCTTCGTCGGAACCTCATCTCGGCGCTCGGCCGCCGTCAGGCGGCCCGCGCTGCTCCCGCTGGCCGATACAAAGCCCGCCACCGCCCGGCCGAACAGGTCTGCGTCTGGACCTCGAAGGTGCGTGTCTGCATAGGTTCTGACCGGGCGGTGCAGGTGACCGGCGGGACCGTCCCGCCACCACCCATGTCAACAGATGA
>NZ_JAMQQF010000893.1 GCF_023716945.1 Frankia sp. AiPs1
GCCCCGGCCGCCGCGGCGGCCACCCCGCGCCCGCCGATGTCCGCTGCCGGACCGGCGCCTGCGGCCCGGCCCCCGATGCCCGCGGTCGGGCCGGTGCTGGCCGGGGCGGGGAGGTTCCAGCCCTGTAGGACGTTGGTGACGTCCTGCGGGTCGACCGCGGGGGCGGCGTCGGGGCCGGTTCCGGCGGGGTCGCCGAGCAGGCGCAGCATGAGTTGCTGGGCGCTGGGCCGGGTGGCGGGGTTCTTGCGCATCGAGAGCCAGACGATCGGGCGCAGGGCCGGGTCGACGTCGTCGAGGCGCGGTTCCTCGTGTAGCGCCCGGTAGAGCAGCACCTGGGCGGAGGCGTCGCCGAACGGGTAGTGGCCGGTGGCGGCGAAGGCGACCAGGCCGCCCCAGGCCCAGATGTCCACCGCGGAGGTGATCGGCTGGCTTTCGATCTGCTCCGGGGACATGAACGCCGGCGTGCCGAGCTGCTGCAGGTCGCCGGTCAGGCCGCTGCCGGCGTCCACGGCCCGGGCGATCCCGAAGTCGATCACCCGGGGGCCGAAGGGGGAGAGGATGACGTTGGCGGGCTTGAGGTCGCGGTGGACGATCCCGGCGCTGTGGATGGCGGTGAGCGCCGCGGCGACGCCGACCGCGAGCTGCTCCAGGTTGGCGTCGGCGAGCGGGCCGTTGCGCTGGACGTAGCGGGCCAGCGTCTCGCCCTCGATGAACTCGGTGACGAGGTAGGGCCATTCGGCGTCGGGGTCGGCGTCGAGGACCTCGGCGGTGCAGACCCGGGCGACGCGCCGGGCCGTCTCCGCCTCCAGCCGGAACCGGGCCCGGAACTCGGGGTTGCCGACCGCCTCCGTCCGGATCACCTTGATCGCGACGAGCCGGCCCTTCTCCGAGCGACCCAGGTAGACCATGCCCATGCCGCCCTGGCCGAGCTTGCCCAGCAGCGTGTACGAGCCGAGCTCGCGGGGGTCGTCCGGGCCGAGCGGAACGGCGCGCGCCGCCACTTCAGCATCCGATGACGCCATCGACCTGTACCCCTGCCTGCCGCGTGCCGACCGCGGTCCGGGCGGGCGACGCGCTGGGCGCGGGCCCGCCGGTGTCGCGCACCGACCCTTGATCGATCATGGTGTCCCGACCCGCCGACACGACGGATCACATGGGAAAATCTTAGGTGAGTGTCCCCTGTTGCAGGACTGTCGGGGCTCCGACTCCCCTTACGACCTGGTTGTCAGCGGATTGACAGGGTTCGCGCCGGTCTCGGGCGGCTCCCCGCGCCCCGCGGTGTGCCATTGTCGGGGCAACGAGATCTTGGCATCAGGCGAGATCTCGGCATCAGGCGAGATCCTGGCGCCGGGGTGAGATCTTGGCGCGAGGGCAAGGCCTGGACACGAGCGCAGGATCTGGACACGAGAGACCTGGACACGAGGGAGAGGCACCGCATGGCGAGGATGGCCGGCCGCGTCGCCCGAGTCACCGGCGCGCTGGGCTGCGCGGCGGCGCTGCTGGCCCTGGCCGCCTGCTCGGACGGCGACCACCGCGGCGACGGCCGGTCCCGGGCGAGCGGCGCGGCGGGCGCCGTCGGGACCGACC
>NZ_JAMQQF010000894.1 GCF_023716945.1 Frankia sp. AiPs1
CGGGCGGGCCGGGCCGGCGCGTTCGAGCCCGGGGCTCCACCCGCGGCGTCGACGCGCCGCCGTGCGCGGATCGGCGTGGGGTCGGCGAGATCTCGCCACCTTCCTTTCGTTTGGGGCGCCGGCGGCCGTAGTAGGGAGATTGTCAATCTCCGGATACCCGGGAGCGTCGCGATAAACCGGTTGACCGGGTACGCACCATCGCCCGCCGTCGCCCATTGGGAGAAGTGTGGCGAGCTGCCGGAAACCGTTGATAAATGCGCTCTGGGTCGGCCCGGTGGAAAGGCGGCGCTCAGCGCGGGGAGTGGCTCCGCTGAGCATTCAGCGCCGCCACCGTCGGGATGAGATCGCCGATGGTGGTGAAGTCGGTCGCGAGGAACGTCGGGGCGAGCCCGGCCCGTTCACAGCGGCGCAGGTGGGCGAGCAGCACGGGTTCCCGGTTGACCGCGTCCGCGTAGGTTCGGCCCGGATCGTCGCCCTCCACCCAGTGGTTGACGAGCAGCAGCGGCGCGGTGGGCGAACCACGTCCGACGCGGCAGGTGAACCCCGCCGGGGAGGGCACGTCGAACGGCGTGTCCGCCCCGTATCGGAAGAACCGCCGATACCAGCTCTTCGGGACGTCGGCGTTCTCCGCGAAGACCACCAGCCGGCGGTCGGTCGCCACCAGGTGCCCGAGCGTCGGCCAGCGCCCGTGCGGGTCCGCTGGCGGCGTCACGATCCGGTGCAGCAGCCGCACCCGGCGGAAGGCGGCAATCACCTCCCCGGGCGGCACCGAGTCCTGCAGGATCAACGTGACGACCTCGGACGGGTTGCGCGCCAGCCAGTCGTCGACCGAGCGCAGCGCGTCCTCGAGGCTCACCGACCCGAACTGGCACACGCTGTGGCACAGCCACAGGCCGGGCCGGGCGGAGCGGGCCCCGCGGGCCAGTGGCGCCAGCGCGTCGCGTTCCCGCGGGCGCAGGCCCGCCAGGAACGTCTCCACCTGCGCCGGCGTCGTCCAGTGCTGCACGTCGAGCAGCAGCGCCCGGACGCCGGTGTCGAGCTGGCCGACGAGGTCCGGATCCTGCGTCGCGCCGACGAAGTCAGCGGCACTGGAGGCCATCGCGTTGTGGCTGGCGGCGTAGACCGCCTCGTCGTAGCGCAGCCCACACTGGCCCCGGCTGCCGTTGCAGCTCGCCGCCTCCCCGCCGAACCGCGCCGGCGTCGCCAGCCACGAGCAGCTCAGCAGCACCGCCGCGGACAGTGCCATGGCCACCGAGCGGCGCCGGGTGAACGGCCGGAGCCGGCGCCGCACGAGCAGGCCGACGAGACCGAGCAGGCACCCCGCCAGCACCACCCCCGCGGCGACCTGGCTACATACCGTGCGGACGCTGCCGATCATGGTGCCCTGCAGGTCGTGCAGCAGATCCCGCACCCGCAGGGGCAGCGTCGGGTTGGCGCCGACCACCCCCGCCAGCGGGTCGCCGACCAGGGCGGGCAGCAGCAGCCCGAGCAGCAGCGCGGCGGACCCGCCGGCCACCATCCCCCCGGCGACCAGCAGGATCGTGTCGCCGCGCCGGCAGCGGGCGCGGCGCGCGGCGAGCAGGAC
>NZ_JAMQQF010000895.1 GCF_023716945.1 Frankia sp. AiPs1
TTTTAATTTATCCGGGCACCACCTTTATATACAAATTCTAGGGCTGGTCGCCAGCGTCATATGTTTAAAAGAGACAGCCCCCCGCCCGGGCTCGGACCCCGCGGCGGGGGCGGACCTGCTGCGCCGCGGCGCGGTGCTGACCGCCGCGGATCTCGTCGGCGTCGCCCGGGCGGCGTTGACCCGCACCGTCGCCTACGACACCGAGCGGGTCCAGTTCGGCCGGCCGGTCGGGTCGTTCCAGGCGCTGGCCCACCATCTCGCCGACCTGCACGTCGCCGTGACCATGGCCGAGCATGCCGTGCTGTACGCGGCGCACGCCCTCGACGAGGGACAGCCGGACGCCGATCTCGCCGTCGCCGTGGCGAAGAGCAAGGCGAACCAGGCCGCCGGCGACGCCACCGCCGCGATGGTCCAGTACCACGGCGGGATCGGCTATACCTGGGAGCACGACACCCATTTCTTCTACAAGCGCGCGAAACGCCTCGTCGCCGCCTTCGGTGACAGCAGCCAGCACCTGGAACACCTCGCCCGGCTCACCGTCGACACCGTGGGGTGAACGGTGCTTCCCGCAGCGCGCGTTCCGCGAAGGCACGGATCCGCGAAAGCCAGGGCCGCGAAGTTCTGGGCCGCGAAGGCCAGGGTGATGTCAGCCGGGAATGATGCAAGGCCGATTGCAGGCCGGCCCCCGTCCCCTGGTACCACGCGCGGGATACCCGCCCCTTGGGCGGGGGGCGACGGCCTTGTCGTCCACACTTGGGCGACATGAACGGACGCTCGGTGCAGGCGCTGTCCACGGTGATGATCCGATGCACCGTCCGGCTGCGGCTCGCTCAGTTGGGCTACCTGCTGGTCTTCGTCGCAGCCTGTGCCCCCTGGTACCGCGCGCACCCGGCGGCGCTGGTCGGCCCGATCGTCGTGCTCGCCTGGGGTGTGGTGTTCGTCGTGCACCTGCGCCGCCGCCCGCGCCGGGCCATGGCGATCGCCGACGTGGCCGTGGCCGCCCTCGTCGCGCTGGCCACCGGCTGGCTGACGCCTGACGCGTCGCGGGGCGATCCCGCCTCGTTCGCCTTCGTCGGCCTGCTCACCGCCGTGGTGGCGGCGGCGTTCGCCCTGCCGGCCCGGAAGTTCGCCGTGGCCACGGCGGTGCTGGCGGGCGCTCAGCTCGCCGGCGCCGCCCACCACCGGCCTCAGGTGTTCGCCGCGACGGCGATCCTTCTCGTCGTCGGCGCCCTGTTACATCATGCCGCCGGGCGGCTGCGCAGGGTCGCGGTCGAAGCCGACCGGCAGCACCGCGATGTGACCGCCCGCCGGCGCCGGCAGCTCGTCGCCGAGGGGCGCGAGCAGGACTCCCGCGAGCAGGAGCGGCTCCTGCACGACACGATCCTCAACACGCTCACCGGCCTGGGCATGAGCGAGGACCAGCCGGTCGCCGACCTGCGCCGGCAGTGCGCGGACAGCGTGCGCGCGGTCGAGGAGCACCTGGCCAGCCGCCTGGACGCGGGTCCCACCCTCAGCGACCGGATCGGCCAGGCCCTCGGCAGCGCCCGCGACGCCGGCCTGCGGGTCGTGCTGGAC
>NZ_JAMQQF010000896.1 GCF_023716945.1 Frankia sp. AiPs1
GGGCGCATCGCCGCGCGGGCCGACGGCCCGGACCCGCAGGAGGCGGCTCGGCGCGCGGTCGGGGTGGCCGAGGCGCGGGTCGAGGTCGAACGTTCCCGTGTCGAGATGATGCGCGGCTACGCCGAGACCCGGGACTGCCGGCGGGCGTTCCTGCTGGCCTACTTCGGCGAGACGACCAGTGGCCCGTGCGGGCGTTGCGACAACTGCCTGGCCGGTCTGCCGGTCCAGCGGCGGGCCGAATCCGCCGGCGGCGAGGTGCCGTTCCCCGCCGGCACAGCGGTGCGCCACGTCTCGTGGGGCCAGGGGCAGGTCGTCAAGGAGGATGGCGATCGCATCACCGTGCTGTTCGACGATGTCGGTTACCGCACCCTGTCGGTGGGGGCGGTACGGGAGCGTCACCTGCTCGACCGGACCTGAAGGACCTGCGCCGCAGGGCTTCCCCCCACCGAAGGGCCCGCACCTACAGGTACGACCGTCGCAATGTCGACTGCCCGGTCCGTCCCCAGATGTCCGATGATGTCCTTTCCTGACATCGTCGCGTGCCGTGCGTGGGACCCAAGCATGGTCACGCGCCCGGCAGAGCAGGGAGGACCATGACCGCGCAAGCGGATCTCAAGATGAGCACCGCCCTGGTCACAGGGGCGTCGTCAGGCATCGGCGCGGCCTTCGCGCAGGCGTATGCGGCCCGGGGCGCCACGCTCGTCCTGGTGGCGCCGGCGGAGTCCAGACTCAAGGAGGTCGCGCAGCGGCTGGGCAACCGCTACGGGGTCGAGGTGCATGCCGTGCCCATCGACCTCGCCGAGGAAAGCGGCCCCGATCAGCTCGCCAAGGCGGTCGCCGAAACCGGCCTGGAGATCGACATTCTCGTCAACAACGCCGGCTTCGGGACCCGTGGGCCGTACCACGAGCTGTCCGCGGACCGGGACCACCGCGAGGTGATGGTGAACGTCGTGGCGGTGGAGCGGGTCGCGCACCTGTTCCTGCCCACCATGGTCGCCCGGGGCTCCGGCACCATCATCAACGTGTCGTCGACCTCGGGCTTCCAGGCCGTCCCCTACATGGCGGTCTACGGGGCCTCCAAGGCCTTCGTCCTGTCGTTCTCCATCGGCCTGTGGGCCGAGTGCCGGCCACGTGGGGTGCGCGTGCTCGCCCTGTGCCCAGGACCGACCGACACCGACTTCTTCGAGGTGCTGGGCTCGCGGATGTCCGCCGGCGGCCGGTTGCGAACCACCGACGAGGTGGTGGCGGCGGCCTTCCGCGCCCTCGACCGGGGCCAGGCGTACGTCATCGACGGCCGGTTGAACTACCTGACGTCCAACGCCTCCCGGCTGCTGCCCCGCGGCCTGGTCGCGCGGATCACCGAGCGGGTGCTGCGGTCCGGCTCGCTGGCCGCGCTGCCGGGCGGGTCACCGACGAAGCGTCGCGTCGCCTGATCGGGCCACCCCTGCCGGCCGTTGCGTGCGGTCCGATCGGACCACCCCGGCCGCCCACCGCCGTGAGGGTTCGCGGCGCGCCGCGGCCTTCCCGCGGCCGACGGAACCAACCCCCCACCCGGCGACCC
>NZ_JAMQQF010000897.1 GCF_023716945.1 Frankia sp. AiPs1
CGCCTCGCCCGCGCCGTTCGCGCCGTTCGCCTCCTGGCGTAGGCGCCCCTCCTGCGACGCGAGCGCCCGGTCCTCGGCGCCGATCGCGCCGAGGCTGGCGGCGAGCTCGTCCGGGCCGGCCGTCGCCAGGGAGAACGACGGAGCCGCCGAACGCGCCGCGACGACCCCGCCGAAACCAAGGGCGGCCAGCAGGGCGAGGGTCACCGCCCGACTCAGCCGCGCCCGGAGCGGCCCCGATCCCGTCCCGGGCTGGGCGGGGCCGGTCGCCCCCGCCGGGTCGGCGGTGCCCGGTTCCCCCTCAACGGCCTGCGCGGCTCGGACGACCGCACCGCCGACGGCCGGCGGCCCGCCGACCCCGACCCGCTGGCCGCCATCCCCACCGTCCTCCGCAGCGGGTTGCGGATGAGCGGGCTCCGAGACAGCGGGCTCCGAGACGGCGGACTGTGGGACAACGGACTGTGGGACAGCGGGCTCCGAGACGACGGGTTGTGGAACAGCCGGTTGTGGAACAGCCGGTTGTGGGACAGCGGGCCCCGGAACGGCAGACCCTGGAACGGCAGACCCTGGAACAGCAGACCCTGGAACAGCGGACCCCGGGACGGCGGGCTGTGGGACGGCGGGCTGTGGGACGGCGGGTTGTGCGACGCCGGGCTGTGGAGCGTCCGGCTCGTCGACCGTCGGCGGCGCCGGGTCCGGGCCGGCGCCGGCAGCCGGCTCGGCTTGGGATTCGCCGGCGGGCTCGGGTCGGGGGGGCCGCGCCGCGCTTGCCGCCATTCTCAGAGCCTGATCAGCGCGCGGCGCAGGGCCGTCGCGGTCGTGAAGATCCGGATGCCCAGCACGACGACGACCGCCGTCGACAGCGCACCGCCGAGGCCGATCAGGTCGCCGAGCAGCACGAGCAGGACGGCGATCACCACGTTGGAGGCGAACGAGACGATGAACTCCCGGTCGTCGAACGTCCGCTCGACGAGCGATCGCGCGGCGCCGAGGGCCGCGTCGACCGCCGCGACGACCGCGACCGGCAGGTAGGGGTCGAGCCAGTCCGGAGCGCTCGGTCCCAGCAGCAGTCCGGCCACCACCCCCAGCACGAGGGCCAGCAGGGGAATCATGATCCGCTCCGTCGGGCATGGCGCAGCACCGGTGACGGCGCCGCGGGCAGGGTCAGGGACGCGGCGGCGGACGCCGTCAGGGAGGTCACGGGAGAACCTGGACGGTGGCGCAGCCGGTCGACCACCGCCGACTGCTCCACCCGCCGCACCAGCCGAAGCGGATCACCGATTGCTTCGACCGCATACGGTGCAAGCACCGGGACGAAATTGATCAGCACGATGTCCCCCGCGGCCCGGATCGCGCTGAGGGACGTCAGCCGCACCCCGTTGATCGCGATCGCCTCGGCCCCGGAGATCCACAGCACGTTCACCAGGTCGGCGAGATCGTGATCCTGGATGCGTTCCGAGACGGCCACGCCCGGGGCGGCCGTCGGCCCGGGCTGGCGCGGGCGGGGGGTGCCGGACGCCGACACCCGGGGGTCGGCGGAACCGGAGCCGCCGGCCAGC
>NZ_JAMQQF010000898.1 GCF_023716945.1 Frankia sp. AiPs1
CCACCGGGGCGCGCGCCGGGGCCGGCGCACCTGAATCCCCCGCGGGGGTCGGCTCGCCGGGGGCGCGGCGGGACCCGGCCTCCGCGGGCCAGACCCCTGCACCCGCCGCAACCGCAGTCGGCACAGCGGGGCACGGCACGTCCCGGGTCGGCACGTCCCAGGCAGGCGGGACCGAGGCCGGCACGTCCGAGGTCGGCACGTCCGAGGTCGGCGGCACCGCGAGCGGCGGCACCGAGGTCGGCGGCACGACGGCGGTCCCCGCGGGGACGGTCCGCGAACCCGACGTCGTCCTCCGCTTCGCCGCGGCAACCCCGCGCGAGCTCGCCGGCCAGCTCGACGCCGACGACGCGACACTACGTGCGACGGCCAGCCGCCCGCCCGCGTACACGGGTCCCGGTGCTCGCCTCGGTCTGGTCCATCCCACCCCGCGCCGACTCGCCGCCGCCCGGCATGCCGCCAGCGGGGCCCGCACCGGAGCCTGGGACGCCTGGCGGGGTCGCAGCGAGGTCTGGTACAGCGCGTCCGGCCTGCTCGCCGGCCCGAAGCCGGCGCGGGTGGCGTTCGTCTTCCCCGGGCTGGAGGCCGAGTTCGCCCCGCGGCTCGACGACGTGTGCGCGCACTTCGGATTCGGGCTGCCACGGCTGTCGGTGAACGGCCTGGGCACGCATGGCAGCAGCGTGCTGGCCGCCAGCCGGGTGCTCGACCGGACGCTACGCCGGCTGCGCGTCGAGCCGGACGCCGTGGCCGGGCACAGCATCGGCGAGTGGAGCGCGATGTTCGCCGCGGGCCTGTTCGACGAGGCGGAGGTCGACGCCGACATCTTCGGCGCCGACCCGTACGAGGGCGCCGTGCCCGAGGTGGACTACGCGTCGCTGAGCTGCTCGTACGACGACGCGCTGGCCGCGATCGCCGACCACCCCGGGGTCGTGCTCTCCCACGACAACGCCCCGGCGCAGACGGTGGTGTGCGGGCCGCCGGCGCGGATCGCCGAGCTCGCCCGCGGACTGCGCCGACGCAACGTCGTCGTCCAGATCCTGCCGTTCCGCTCCGGCTTCCACACCCCGATGCTGCGGCCCTACCTCGCCGGGTTGCGGGAACGCACCCAGCGGATGCCGATCCGGCGGGCGCCGCAGACCGAGCTGTGGTCGGCCACGACCGCGTCGCCGTATCCGCACGACACCGACGCGATCCGCGAGCTGTTCGTCCGCCACCTGCTCGAACCGGTGCTGTTCCGGCAGGTCGTCGAGGCGATGGCCGCCGCCGGCGTCGGGGTGTTCGTGCAGGTCGGCCCCGGGCGCCTCGGCGGGCTCGTCGACGCCACCCTGGAGTCGACGCCGCACCTGACGATCGCGGCAAACAGCTCCGAACGCGACGGGCTCGGCCAGCTACGCCGGCTGGCCGTCGCCCTGTGGGTGGAGCACGGCGACCCCGACCTCGCCGCCCTGGACACCCCGCCCGCCGATGCAGCACCGCCCGCTCCCCTCCCCGCGGGTGGCGCGGGTAGCGCGGATCGCAGCACCGGCAGCGAGGCTAGCGCGGACGGCAGCAC
>NZ_JAMQQF010000899.1 GCF_023716945.1 Frankia sp. AiPs1
CCGCCAGCCGGTCGGCGGTGGCCGCGGAACCACCGTCCCGCGCGGTGTCGGACCCCGCCACGGTGCTCACGCGTCGCTCCCCGACAGGCGGGAGACGGGCCGGGCCGGCAGCTCACGGTGCCCGGGGAGGATCGGCGTCCGGCGGTGGCCGTCGACGGTCGTCGTCCGACCGACGCCCGCGGTCTCGTCGAGGCCGGTGGCGCTGCCCGCCGTGGTGAGGATCCGGCGGAGCACGGTGGCGCCATGGTCGGGCTCGTCGGCGGCAGCGATCGGGTCGCCGGCGCGAACCCAGGTGACCCCGGCGAGCAGGTAGCCCTCCGGGCCGAAAAAGGCCCGGCCCGATCGGGCCAGTTCGCCGATGCGGCGGCTGACCCAGGGCAGGCGGGAGTACCGCCCGAACGGAATGGGCCGCACCAACCAGTCCGCGACCCGGTAGCCGGCGGCGCGGGCGTGCTGGACAAGACCCACCGGGTCGGAGATGGAGGCGATCATCAGCAGCACCACGTCCATCTCCGCGGACAGGATGCGCCGCGCGACATGTGCACCGTCATGCCCGCCCCACAGGTGGGAAGCGCCGACCGGCCGCACGGTCGCCGGCAGGTACGGCGGGTTGCCGATCGCGCACCGCGCCGGCCGCGCCGACACGGCTGGCGCCCCGGGCGCGGTGGCGGCGAAGAAGTCGCCCTGGACGACGGTGTAGTTGCCCAGCTCCACCCCGGCCGCCGCCCGGCTCGCCATCCGCGCGGCCTCGGCGTCCAGCTCGTACCCGGTGATGGGCACCCGTGACCCGGATCGTTGCAGCGCCTCGACGACCGGCCGGGCGGTTCCCGGCCCGATCTCCACGATGCCGCCGGCGAGCAGCGGCGCGAGCTCGGGCGACATCAGCAGCCGCTCCACGCAGTGGCCGTAGAAGGTGGACTCGATCGGATCGAAGAAGGGCATGCCATCGCTCCTCGGCTGAGCAGCATGACGTCGCTGCCACGGATGGGGCGGTCGCACAGTGGCGCGGTTACTACGGTGAGGGCACATCCCTGCGCGCCAGGTAAGAGATGTCCGGTGGCAGCCCAGCAAAACCCCCTTCCCGCCCGCCGCTCGGCCGCAGGAGCGCAGCTCAGCCCTGCCAGCCCTCCGGGGCCGTGGCCGGTGACGGGGCCGGGGCCGGGGACAGGGCCGGGGACAGGGCCGGGGACGGCGACGGCGACGGGCGCCAGCCGCCCGCGTCGACGCCGCCGGGCACCGGGCCGGCGGGAGCGTACGGGGCCCGGGTGAAGACGAACGAGGCGAGTTCGAGGTGGCTGAGCTCGCCGTCGGACTGGCGCCGCGGGACGAGGGTCTCGCCGGCGAAGTAGCCGTCGACGCCGAGGAAGGTGCCGCGCCCAGCGGGGCCGGGGCGGAACCTGGATCGCCGGCCGGAGCGGCCCAGCGGCGCGAGCAGCAGCCCGCCGTCCGGCCGCAGCGACAGTGCGTACGGCGCCGGTCCCCAGTACCAGACGCCGGTGACGTCGAGCGGCTCCCGCCCGGCCGCCGGTGCGGGCACCCACTC
>NZ_JAMQQF010000089.1 GCF_023716945.1 Frankia sp. AiPs1
CGTCGGGACGCCACGGGTTGCGGGTGACGCCGTGCAGACGGCTCACCGTGTCGTCGCCGCGGGCCAGTTCGCTCGACGGCGTCTGGAACACCGGGATCGCGCCGGCCGCGACCAGCCGCTGGACCTGGGTGGAGGTGCGCGTCGCCCGGCGGTGACGCAGCGGCACCGACGCGTCGGCCCGGGGCCAGCCCGCGACCTGCTCCAGCTCCTTGACGGCGAACGGCACCCCGGCGAGCGGAAGGTCGAGGTCGACGTCGCGGGCGGCGGCGCCGGCCGCCTCGGCGTCGACGTGGCAGGCGGCGCCCAGCCCGGACCGCTCGACCGCGCCGAGCACGGCGGCGAGCTCCTGCGCCGGACTGCGCCGACCCGCCCGAAACTCCTCGACCAGGCCGAGGGCGTCGCCGAGCCAGGGTCCGGCTGTCAGCACGGGCCATCCAGTTGGGAGGGTCCGTAGTGGCGCAGCTCGACGACATTGCCGTCGGGATCGCGGATGTAGAGCAGGTCGCTGTTGCCGTACGCGCCGTAGCGGTGGAACGGCCCGCCGACGACGTCGAAGGTGCCGGAGGCCGCGAGCTCGGCGAGATCGCACGGCTCGATCACCAGGCAGAAGTGGTTGACGTTGCGCCCCGGACCGGACCGCGGGGTGCGGGCGTCGAGATCGATGATCACGCCCGGCGCGACCTCCACCGACGGGAACGGCGCCCGGCCTGCGCGCCACTGCTCCAGTCGGTGGGTCTTCATGCCGAACTTCTCCACCCACCACCGCACGGACCGCTCCGGGTCGGCCACCGCCAGCACGATGTGGTCGAAGGCGATGGTGACGATGGGTGGTCGAACGGTGGGCAGGAGGTTGGGTTCATCGACGACGCTCACAGACGCTCCCTCTCCGTCGCTCGGCTACTGTATACCAAATACTAGGCGACCCAGAGTTGAGCGCAACTACCCGGCGTGAAAAGTGCATGTGACGAGCACGTTTCGGCCTGCTCTACCCACCAGTCCACCCCACCCCTTCGTGGGGAGGAACTCAAGCTTCGTATACAGTGGACAGTGCGTAGGGGACGGAAGTCCACACAACCGGCCGATCGGGCGGCGGGCTCTACCGAGATGGCTACGGAGTGTGCCTGCCAGCGGGGAGTGCGGGGGCGGCCCCGGAGAAGGGGTGGACGCCCCGCACCGGCCGGCCGGCCGGCCGCCCCGCTCCATCGCCCCGGGGAGCACAGGACCAACCGGGGTTCTTCACCGCAGAAAGGGACGGTGCCAAGCATGGTTGCGCCCGACAGGTTCGCCGAGATCGAAAAATGCCGGGTCGAGTTCGGCCGGGCCCGTCGCGAGCGTGCCGACCCCCGCCCGCTGCACGCCTCCCCGCGTCGGGCCTACGAGCTGATCCGCGCCAGCCTGCGCTCGGGCGAGCTGGAGCCCGACGCGTTGTCGGAGAGTCGCCTCATCGACGCGCTGGGCATCACCCGCAACTCGGTGCGTCGGGCGCTGTCGATGCTCGCCGACGAGGGGCTGCTCAGCCGGGCCCCCCGGCGCGGCACCAGCGTCAGCCACGGCATCTGGCAGATCCCCGCCGGCGAGGTGCTCCCCCGCGAGATCAGCGAGTCCCAGGAGTGGCAACGGCTTCAGATCGAGGAGCTGGCGCACTGCGCGGTGCCCGCCACCGACGGGCTGCGGGACCGGTTGGCGGTCACCGATGCCGACCTCCTCATGACCGAGCAGCTCTTCCGCCTCGACGGCCAGCCGCTGTGCGTGCGCACCGGCTACGTCCCCATGATCGTCGAGCCGGAACGGTACTTCGCCGAGGTGGTGGCGATCGACCGGCGCCCGCCCCGCTACGAGGCCCTGTTCGAGCGGCTGTTCGGCGCGCCGCTGGGCACCGCCGAGGCGGTGGTCGAGGCGGTGCCGTGCGAGGAGCGCACGGCCCGGCTGCTCGGCGTCGAGGCAGGCAGCCCCGTCCTGCTGCGCGAGGTGCTCGTCCGCGACGGCACCGGCCGCCCTCGCGAGGTCAGCTACACGCACTTCCGCGGCGACCGGGTCGCCCTGTCGTCGGTGACCGGACCGCGCCCGGCCCAGCCTGGACCGGTGACCGCGCCACGCGGACCGGCCCAGCCCGCGCACCGACGGCCGGCCCCGCCCCGGGCCGACGTCGCATGACCCAGGACCTCGCGCCCCAGGACCTCGCATGACGCAGGACCTCGTATGACCCAGACGGTGCCCGTCGCCGCGGCCGGCAGCGCCGACCAAGCGAACGCCGACCAAGCGAACGCCGGCCATGCGGACGTAAACCATGCGGACGCCGGTCAGGCGGACGCCGACCGGGGCCGGATCACGACCACGACGATGGTGCTGCTCGGGGCGATGACGGGCCTCGGCCCGTTCTCGATGAGCGTGCACCTGCCCGGCCTGCCTCGGATGGCCGACGACCTGGCCGCCTCCCAGTCCTCCGTGCAGTTGACGATGACGGCGTGCGTCGTCGGGATCGCCGTCGGCCAGGTGGTGGCCGGCCCGCTGTCCGACGCCTACGGGCGGCGGCGCCCTCTGCTCGTGGCGATGGCGCTGTACTGCGCTACCTCGGCGGTGTGCGCGGCGGCCTGGACGGTGCCGATGCTCGCCGGCCTGCGGTTCGCCCAGGGGATGTTCGCCGCCTTCGGCATGACGATCGCCCGTGCGGTGATCCGCGATGTCGCCGACGGTCAGCGCCTGGTCCGCCTCTTCGCGCGGATGGCGCTGGTCAGCGGCCTGACGCCGATCATCGCGCCGAACCTCGGCAGTGCCCTGCTGGTCGTCACCGACTGGCGGGGCATCTTCGTGGTGCTCGCCGTGCTCGGCGCGTTGTTCGCCGCGCTGAGCGTCGGCTCGCTCAGCGAGACGCTGTCCCCGGCGCGCCGCACAAGCCTGCGCCCGGCCTCGACGGCCCGGACCTACGCCGCGCTCGCCACCGACGGCGCCTTCCTCGCCCCGTCGCTCGTCGTCGGGCTCGCCTACGGGGCAATGTTCTCGTACGTGTCGTCATCGTCGTTCGTGCTCTCCGACGCCTACGGGGTCTCGCAGACGGTGTTCGGCGTGCTGTTCGCCGCGAACGCGGTCGGGTTCATGGCCGGCGGTCAGCTTGGCGCGGCGCTCGCCGGGCGACGGGGGACGATCCGGGCCCTGCGGGTCACCCTGCCGGCGGCGGCCACGGCGGCGGCGGGGATCGCGCTGGCCGCGCTCGCCGGCAGCGGCCCCGCCGTCGTCGGCACGCTGTTCCTCACTGTGGCCTCGATCGGCGCGTGCATGCCGATCGCCTCGGCGGAGGCGATGCGCACCCGACCGGACAGCTCCGGGACCGCCTCGGGCCTGCTCGGTCTGACCCAGTTCGCCCTCGGTGGACTGATCGGCCCGATCGTCGGCGCCTTCGGCTCCACCAGCGCGCTGCCCCTGGGCATCGGCATGTGCCTGTGCCTGCTGGCCGCCTTCGCCCTGTGCCTACGCCCCGCCGCCCTCCGGCCGACCCCCTCCCCCGCCGCTTAACCCGACCCTGGCCGCCCCGACCCTGGCCGCCCCGAGCCGACCCCGAGCCAGCCGAGCTTGACGAGCGAGTCGATCCACCCATGGTCATAGACATGGTCAGGATCCGGCGGCAGCGGGCGGTTCCGCAGAACACCATGATCGCCAGATGTGGCGCCACGGCCGGGAACCAGGCACCGGGCAGGTGACGCGGTTCCGCGGAACACCACGATCATCCGGATCGACTTCCGAAGCCCTGCCCGGCGCGTTCCGGATCAACGCCCTGACCTGCGCACTTGCATCACCGCCGGACCGCTGCAAGATCGCCCCCAACCACTCCCATTTCCCCCCTCGCGACCTGCACCTTTACCATGGGGGTCGCTGATCATCCCTGGAGGGATCGCAACCCGCGCGGTGATCCTCGTGCCCGGCGACGGCCGCGGTCGCTGATCATCCCTGGAGGGATCGCAACCTCGCACGCCCTTGGGCTCTCCGGTCGTCCCCGAGGTCGCTGGTTATCTCTGGAGGGGGCGCGGCGCGGGGGGACGGGGTGGTCAGGTTGGGCGCAGGAGGCGGCGGAGGAGTTCGTCGACGGCGGTGCGGGCGTGGCGGATGGCGGCGCGCTGGTTGTCGGCTCGGGCGACGAGCAGGGCGATCTCGTTCATCGAGGCGAGCAGCACGTGGGCGAACAGGTCGGCCATCGAGGCGTCGAAGACGCCGTCCCGGGCGAGTTCCGCGACCGTCTGCTTGATCTTGCCGAAGGCGTGCCGTTCGTCGAGTTCCCGCCAACGTGCCCAGCCGAGGACCCCCGGCGCGTCGATGAGCAGGATGCGCTGGACGACGGGATCGCCCGCGATGCCGATCCAGGCCATGCAGCCCAGCCGCAGCGCCGTGGCGGGGTCGCGGGAGCTGTCGGTGCCGACCGCGGCCACCAGCCGGCGGCCCACGTCCAGCTCGACCGCCTCCAGCACCGCGTCGAACAGCGCGTCCTTGCCCTTGAAGTGGTGGTAGAGCGAGCCGCGGCTCGCTCCGGTCTCGGTGAGCACGGCGTCGATAGAGGTGCCCTCGTAGCCCCGCTCGGCGAACAGCCGGGTGGCGACGCCGAGCAGGTGCTCCCGGGTCGCGGCACCCCGTTCGACGTTCCTGCTGGGTGGGTTCATGGGTACCTCGTGACTCGGAGCCGACACTTCATTGTCGGCGCGGGTCCGCGTCAGCCACCCCCACAAAGCGCCATCGCAACGACTTACCGGGTGAAGATGTAAGGAACGCGAAAGAAACCGGCCGGCGCCGGGCCGCGACCGGACCGGCCCATCGGGCTCGCCCGCGGGCCCGCGTGCCGACCGCCGGACCTGCGCGGATCGATCAACGGACCGCCGCCGGAAAATCGGCGCAACGGCGTAACCAGACGTTTCTTCCTACGCCGCAGCGACTTTCCCGTCACGATCATCGGCGCAATGCGCGGGTTACCCGCCTCGCGACGGCGAGAAACACACAACGGCGACTGTTGTCCCCACGGTGACCGGTGGCGCAAACCCGCCGTCACGCGGACGACCTGGGGCGGTGGGCATTGACCACTGGCATTGTGATCGACGAGATCGACGAGGCGGAGCCTCGGAACGCGGTCTCCGGCCTGACCGGTAGACCCATCCTCACCGTCGAGGGCATGACGGTCCGTTACGGAACGTCGCACGGCGACGTCATCGCCGTCGACGACGTCAGTTTCACCCTCGGCCACGGCGAGCGGGTGGCGCTCGTCGGCGAGTCCGGGTCCGGGAAGACCACGTTGGGCCTCGCGCTCGCCGGCTTCCTCACCCAGGACAACGTGCGCATCGAGCACACCAGGCTGGACTTCGGCGGCGCCGCGCTGTCTCGGGTGGCCCGCTCACGACTGCCCGAGCGCACCCCCGGCCTGTCGATGATCTTTCAGGACGCGATGACGACGTTGGATCCGGTGTGGCCGATCGGCAGCCAGCTGCGGGCGGTGATCCGGGCCGCGGCCCGGGTCGGCGGCGGCGGCCGGCTCGGCCGGGCCGAGGTGCGCGACCGGGCCCGCTACTGGCTGGACAAGGTGGGCCTGCGCGACACCGAGCGGGTCCTGCGGGCCCGGCCGTACGAGCTCTCCGGTGGCATGCGGCAGCGCGCGATGATCGCGATCGCGCTGTGTGGGGGCCCGAAGCTGCTCATCGCCGACGAGCCGACCAGCGCGCTGGACGCCTCCCTGGCCCGGGAGGCGATGGAGACCATGCTCGCGCTGACCCGGGAGAGCGGGACCAGCGTGCTCGTGATCAGCCACGACATCCTGCTCGCGCAGGAGTACACCGATCGCACCTTCGTCATGTACGGCGGGCGGATCGTCGAACAGCGCTCGTCGGCGCGCCTCGTCGACACGGCCACCCATCCGTACACGGTCGCGCTGCTGCGCTGCGTGCCGACGCTGGAGTCAGCCGAGCTCGACGAGCTGCCGACCCTCGCCTCCGTCGCCGCCGAGACCCGGCCCGCCGCCGAGACCCGCCCCGCGGCGCCCGACGAGGCCACCACCAGCGCGTCGGTTCCCAGTGCCCGGATGGAGGGTCAGGACTGATGGACCGGTTCGCCCAGATGACCGTCGACGGGGTGTCGAAGTCGTTCGGCCCGCAGCACCGCCGGCACGTGGCCGTCGACGCGGTGACCCTGGAGGTGACGCCGGGTTCGCGGATCGGTGTCGTCGGCGAGTCCGGTTCCGGCAAGTCCACGCTGGCGCGGATGATGGTCGGCCTGGACGCGCCGTCGGCGGGCTCGATCAGCTTCAACGGCGCGCCGCTGCGCGGCCTGCTGAAGCTGCGCGCCTCCCGGCTGGAGCTGCGCCGCGAGGTGCAGTTCGTCGCCCAGGACACCACCTCGTCGTTCGACCCGCTGCGCACCCTGCGGGACTCGATCCGCACCCCCGCGCAGCGCCTCGGCGGGCTCGACCGCCGCGCCGCCGACACCCGGGTCGACGCCACGGTGTCGATGCTCGGGCTGGCCCCCGAGCTGGCCGACCGCCATCCCGGCGAGGTCTCCGGCGGCCAGCGCCAGCGCTTCGCGATCGCGCGCGCCCTGGTCGTCGAGCCGAACCTGCTCGTCTGCGACGAGGTCGTCTCCGCCCTCGACGTCTCCGTGCAGGGGTCGATTCTGAACTTCCTCAAGCGCTACTGCGTCGAGCGCGACGCCGCCCTGGTGTTCGTCTCGCACGGCCTGCCGGCGACGGCGTTCGTCTGCGAACGCCTGGTCGTCATGCGCGGCGGGCAGATCGTGGAGGACGGCCCGACGAGCGCGGTCCTGAACAGCCCCCGCCACGACTACACCCGCAGCCTGCTGGCCGCCTTCCGCGGCCCGGCCGCGGCCGGGGCCGCGCGGACCTCCGCCCAGCTCCCCGCACCGGCCAACGCACAGGAAGGGCCAGCCTGATGAGGGAGATGCTGCGCCGACAACGGTGGTGGCTGGGCAGGGTCATCGCGTTGCCGTTCCAGTTGCTCGTCTTCGCGGCCGTGTCGTTCCTGCTCGTGCAGAGCATCCCGGGCGATCCCGTGGCGGTGCTGACCGGCGGTCAGGCCGACAAGGCGAACTACGCCGCGATCCAGAAGCAGCTCGGCCTCGACGGCAGCCTGCTCCACCAGCTTCTGCGCTACCTGGGGCACACCGTCCAGCTCGACCTCGGCAGCTCGATCATGACGGGCCGACCGGTGGCCCACGAGTTCAGCGACCGGTTGCCGGCGACGATCGAGCTGGCGCTGATGAGCCTGTTCTTCTCGATCCTGCTGGCAGTCGGACTGTCCTACCTGGCGGTGGTGCGGCCCCGCAACCCGGTGTCCTACGTCGTGCGGGGTTACGCCCGGATCGCCGGCGGCCTGCCCGACTTCGCGATCGGCGTCGCCGCGGTGTTCGTGTTCTACGCGACCCTGCACTGGGCGCCCGCGCCGCTGGGCCGGTTGTCCTCGGGCGTCGACGACGTCCCGAAGGTCACCGGGCTGCCCTTCCTCGACACGATCCTGACCGGCCACCTCGACGCGACCTGGTCGATGGCGGGCCACCTGGTGCTCCCGGTCGGCACGCTGGTCATCAGCCAGGC
The DNA here is from genome assembly GCF_023716945.1 of Frankia sp. AiPs1. GTDB lineage: Bacteria > Actinomycetota > Actinomycetes > Frankiales > Frankiaceae > Frankia. Next base: position 7,574 of record NZ_JAMQQF010000089.1, read on the forward strand.
CGGGGTCCTGGTGAAGATGCTGATCGCCGGGTTGGAGGAGGCCGTCGACGCCCCGCCGACGCGGTTCCGCATCGCCTCGGGTGCCTCCCGGGCGATGGTGCGGGCGAGCCTGTTCCGCCGGGCGCTGCCGCCGGCGGTCACGACCTCGGGGACCCTGTTCGGCTACGCGCTGGGCGGCGCCGTCATCGTCGAGTCGATCTTCGGGTTCACCGGAATCGGCGGTTATCTCGGTGACGCCGTGAGCAGCGGTGACATCCCCGCCATGCAGGGCTTCCTGGTGATCGTCGCCGCCGTCTCGCTGGTGGTCTTCCTCATCGTCGACCTCGTGAACATGAGCCTCGATCCGCGACGGCGGCCCGGGGTCCGGACGGAGGGATCGTGACCACGACACCGACCGTGGGCGTCGCCCCGGTAGAACCCGGCGCCCGGCCCGGCAGCGCGCCCGGCGCAGCGCCGGCCCCGAACACACCGACACAGGGCACCTCGACGCAGGGCACGCCGGCGCAGAGCACACTGGCCCCGGGCTCCCCCGACGGCGGGCGGGCGCGGTGGCTGCGCCTCGGGCTGCGGCTGCTGCCGCTGGCCGCGCTGGTCATCGTCGCGATCATCGGCCCGTGGGTGGCGCCGCACAACCCGGAGCGGGTCAGCGGCCCCACGTCGGCGGCGCCGAGCGGGGCCCACCTGTTCGGCACGGACACCTCCGGCCTCGACGTGTTCTCCCAGACGCTGGCCGCCACCCGGACGAACGTTTGGGTCGCGACCGTGGTGGTGCTGCTGGCGACCGTGGCCGGCGCGCTGCTCGGCCTGCTGACCGGCATGAACGAGTCCTCCCGCGGCCCGCGCGGCGTAATCGCCCGGATCGTCGGGCGGGTCGTCGACTTCGTCCAGGCGGTGCCCGGCATGCTGCTCGGCCTCGTCGCCGTCGCCTTCTACGGCGCCTCCATCACCACGCTGGTCCTGACCCTGGCCGTCGTGCTTGCCCCGCTGCAGGCCCGCCTGGTGCGCACCGAGGTGCTGCGGGTCCGCTCGGACGCCTACGTCGACGCCGCCCGGATGGCCGGGCTCAGCGAGCTGCGGCTGACCCTGCGCCACGTCCTGCCGAACTCGTGTCGACCGGCGCTGGAGAACATGTCGGTCATCTTCGCGGTGAGCATCATCCTGACCGCCTCCCTGGGTTTCCTCGGCGCCGGACTGCCCACGCCGAAGCCCGAATGGGGCTCGATGATCTCCCGCGGGGCGACCGACGCGGCTGTCGGCAACTGGTGGCCGGCCACCTTCCCCACCCTCGCCCTGATCCTCACCGTGGCGATCATCGCCACCACGTCGTCGACCCTGCTCGGCGCCCGGCGCGGCCGGTAACGCCGCCGCCCGCCCGTCCCACTCACCCGCCGCCGGCATTCCCTGCGCCCGGAATCCCTCTGCCGGCGACCCCCAGCACTGCGTCTCGCGTTCGTTCTCTGACAGGAGTGCACTGATGCGTGTCCGTCTCGCCTCGCCACGAGGTGACCGACCAGGAGCCGCTGTCGCCGGCTCCGGCGGGCCGCGCCGGCTCGCCCGCACGGCCAGCGCGGCCGTCGCCGGCGGCCTGGCCCTCACACTGGCCGCCTGCGGCGGCAGTTCCAGCTCCTCCTCCTCGTCTTCGTCTTCGTCGGGTTCCGCCGGTAACACCGACTCCCTCACCGAGGCGGTGGCCGCGCTGCCGACGGCGTTCGCCTACGACGCGGGGGCGTTCACCTACGAGGGCTTCGAATTCCAGATCAACACCCAGGCGCAGCTCGTGCGCAACCCGACGGTCACGGCGGACCGGCCGAACGGCTCGCCGATGCAGAACTTCTTCAAGTTCGACGGCGAGCTGGCGAAGAGCTACGACGTCAGCGCCGACAAACTGACCTACACCTTCCATCTGCGTGAGGGCGTCAAGAGCGTCGCCGGTCACGAGCTGACCGCCGACGACGTGCTGTACTCCTACGAGCGCAAGTGGAACTCGACGTCGGTCGCGCCGTTCATCTCCAAGCCGGCCATCTATGACCCGGCGAAGCAGTTCAAGAAGATCGACGCGCACACGGTCAGCATCACCATCGACCGGCCCGGTGACGGCTTCACGCTGCTGTCCCTGCTCGCGAACGTCAGCGGCGACATCTTCGACAGCACGCTGTTGAAGGCACACGCGACGAAGGACGACCCGTACGCGGTCAAGTGGTCGGCGAAGGACGGGAACTACGGCTTCGGCGCCTACACGCTGGCCAAGTTCACTCCTGGCCAGAGCCTGATCCTGAAGGCCAACCCGAACTACTGGGAGGGTGCGCCGGCGATCAAGACGATCACTCAGAAGGTCGTCACGAACCCCGGCACCCGCACCAACCTGCTCCAGAACGGCGACGCCGACGTCGCCGTCCAGCTCCGTCCGTCCGACGTGGTCTCGATGGCCAAGGACTCGAAGCTCAAGACGTTCAACGTCGACTCCATCGAGTACCTCGACACGTTCATCAACACGACCAAGGCGCCGTTCACGAATCCGCTCGTCCGGCAGGCGCTGAGCTACGCGATCCCCTACCAGAAGATCATCGACGACGTCTTCATGGGCCGCGCCGACCCGATGAAGGGCTTCATCAACCCGCACTACCCGAACTACAGCACGGACGGGCTGCGGCAGGGCACCTACGACCCGGCCAAGGCCAAGGCACTGCTCGCCCAGGCGGGCGTGAAGAACGTCAGCGCGAAGATCCTCGTCGAGAACAGCATCCCGGCCCTGGAGCAGGCGGCGGTCCAGATCCAGTCCGCAGCGGCCGATGCGGGCTTCAACTTCACCGTCGACAAGCAGACCGCGACCGCCGTGCAGGACCAGAAGGAGAACAAGTCGTTCGACATCCAGCTCAACCTGAACAAGGCGATCAGCCAGTCGCCGCCGTACGAGATGCTGCTGTCCCTGACGAAGGGCTCGCCGCTGAACACCTCCAACTGGTCGGACGACGCGTACTACGCGGCCGTCGAGAAGGGTAACCAGGCGGGCGACCCGCTGTCGCCCGAGGCGGGCAAGTTCTGGAACGAGGCGCAGCGGATCTGGCAGAACGGCCAGCCGGAGATCCCCGTCGCCTTCGACCAGCCGAACGTCGTCTTCCGCAGCAACATCGACGGCTACGTCTACCGCTCCGAGGGCGCGATCGACTTCGCCCATCTGTCGAAGACCCAGTAACCACGACCACCCGAATCGCCCGCGCGGCCGACGCCGGCCGCGCGGGCGATTTCGCCGCTGCCCGGGCCGTCTTCGTAGCGGCGCAGGCGGAAATCGGCCGGCCCGCCGCTTCGCCAGTGGCGCAATATTCGCCGAACCGGCCGGCCGTCAATCCGAAACACGGCCGAGTTGTGCTACGGGCAGCACGAACTTCCAGGTACCGATTTCCAGGTACCGAGTGCCAGGTACAGAGTTCCAGGTTCGAAGCTCCAGGGGAGAAGACATGTTCCACATGGGATGGTTCGTCGGACACGGCTTCAGCGTGCAGTCCTGGAAAGGCACCTGGTCCGGCGCCGGCGCCCGCGAATGGATGCAGCCGGACCTCTATGTGGACATGGCCCGGTCGCTCGAGCGGGCCTGCTTCGACTACATGATCTTCGAAGACGGTCTGATGATTCCCGACGCCTTCGGCGGGAACATGGACACCTACCTGAAGTACAACATGGAATGCCCGCGGCACGACCCGACCGCGCTCATCGGCATCCTCGGTCAGGCGACCTCGCGGATCGGCCTCATCCCGACCATGTCGACGTCGTTCTACCCGCCGTTCATGGCGGCCCGGATGCTGGTCACCCTCGACCACCTCACCCGCGGCCGGGTCGGCGGGAACCTCGTCACCTCCTCCAGCCACCGGGCGGCCCAGAACTTCGGCCACGAGCAGCACTTCGAGCACGACCTGCGCTACCGGATGGCCGACGAGTGGATGGACCTCGTCGGGAAGCTGTGGGGGTCCTGGGAGCCCGGCGCGGTGGTCTTCGACGAGGAGACCGGCACGTTCGCGGACGGCAGCAAGGTGCACACCATCGACTTCGCCGGCGAGTTCTTCCGCTGCCGCGGCCCGCTGAACGCCGTCCCCGGGCCGCAGGGCCGCCCGGTGATCTGCCAGGCCGGCGGCTCCCCGGCCGGACGCGAGTTCGCCGCCCGCAACGCCGACACGGTCATCTGCGTCCCCCTCGGCGTCGCGGCGATGAAGGCCTACCGCGAGGACATGTCCGCCCGGCTCATCGCGGCCGGCCGCAAGCCCGCGGACTGCAAGGTGCTTTACCTCATCCGCCCCGTGCTCGCCGAGACCGACGCCGAGGCGCAGGAGAAGCGCCAGCGGATCCGCGCCGCCCAACGCGAGCAGGCGTCCATCGAGACGCAGCTCGCGGTGATGTCCTACTTCAGCGGTCTCGATTTCTCGAAGTTCGACCTGGACAAGCCGCTGCCGGACCTCACCGGGCAGGTCAACGGCCACCAGAGCTCGATGACGCGCTACGCGAAGGACAGCGAGGACGGCAAGACGCTGCGCGAGCTCGTCTCCACCCACGAGACGACGACGTCGCTGGAACTGGTCGGCACCCCGGACACCGTCGCCGCGATGATGGGCGAGGCCATGGAGGAGGTCGGCGGGGACGGGTTCCTCATCTCCAACGACGTCGACCGGCACTCCATCGCCCAGATCGCCGACGGCCTCGCGCCCGCGCTCAAGCGCCGCGGCCTGATCCGCGAGTCGTACACGCACGAGCACTTCCGGGACAACCTGCTCGAGTTCTGACCGCCCAATCGAGAACGCCCGATCGAGAACGGGGAGCGACGATGTTTCACCTGGGCCTGTTCACCGGCTGCGGAGTCCAGTCCTGGAACGGGCTGTGGTCCGGCGAGGGCGCCACCGAGTGGCTGCACCCGCAGCTCTACATCGACACCGCGAAGGCGGTGGAGCGGGCCGGCTTCGACTGCATCATCCTGGAAGACGCCCACTTCATCCCGGACGTCTTTCGCGGAAACATGGACTTCGCCCTGCACAACGGGTTCCATGCGCCCAAGCAGGACCTGTTCGTGATGGCGCCGTTCATGCTCACCGCGACCGAACACGTGGGCATCCTGCCGACCCTGACGACGACCTTCCACCCGCCGTACATGGCGGCCCGGACCCTGGCCACCCTCGACCACATCTCGCACGGCCGCGGCGGGGCGAACCTCGTCATGTCGCACAACGACCGCACCGCGCAGAACTACGGCGCCGACGCCCAGGCCGACCACGACGCCCGCTACGACGCCGGCGACGAATGGGTCGCCCTGGTCGAGGCGCTGTGGAACTCCTGGGACCCCGACGCCCTCGTCATCGACCGGGAACGCGGCGTCTACGTCGACACGGACAAGGTGCGTCCGATCGACTTCTCCGGCCGGTTCTACCGTTCCCGCGGGCCGTTGAACTCGCTGCCCCCGCCGCAGGGTCGCCCGGTGTTCTCCCAGGCGGGCGGCTCGGGGCGGGGCCGGGACTTCGCCGCGAAAAACGTCGATCTGGTGATGACGAACGTCACCGGAATCGACACGATGAAGGCGTTCCGCGAGGACGTCGTCGCGAAGGCGGTCGCCCACGGCCGCAAGCCCGACTCCTGCAAGGTGATGTTCAACGTCGCCCCCGTCCTCGCGGAGACCCAGCGGGAAGCCGAGGAGAAGCGGCGCCGCGCGCTGGCCGCCGCGGCCGCGAACGTCGAGATCAACCTCGGCTGGATGTCCTACTACAGCGGCATCGACTTCGGGAAACTCGACCTGGACGCCCCGATGCCGGCGATGCAGACGAACGCCAGCCGCAGCACCACCGAGAACCTGCGGGAGAAGAGCAGCGGGATGACGCTGCGGGAGTTCGCCTCCTACCCGGCGTCGGGCGCCGTCGAACTCGTCGGCACGCCGGACGCGGTCGCCGCCCAGATGGGCGAGGTGATGGACGAGGTCGGCGGCGACGGCTTCCTCATCCAGCAGGCGATGTACCGCGAGGGGATCAGCATGATCACTGACGGGTTGGCGCCCGCGCTGCGGCGGCGGGGACTCATCCGCGACGGCTATGCGCACCGGCACTTCCGCGACAACCTCCTCGAGTTCTGACCACGGCTCCAGCTTTCTGCACAGGCCTTCTGTACTGCTCCGGCTTACTGCTCCGGCTTTCTGATGGCTGCTCCGACCCTGACGGGAGAACGTGGGTGTGATGGGATCCGAGATGACCGTCGTCGACGCGGCGACCGACCAGCAGCTGCTGCGCTCGACGTTCGGCTGTTTCCCCAGCGGCGTGACGGCGCTCTGCGCGCTCGTCGACGGCGAACCGGTCGGCATGGCGGTGAGCTCGTTCACCTCGGTGTCGCTCGACCCGCCGCTGGTGTCGGTGTGCGTGGCGAACACGTCGACGACCTGGCCGCGGCTGCGGGACCCGGCGCGGCTGGGGGTCAGCGTCCTCGGAGAGACCCACGACGTCGCCTGCCGCCAGCTCTCCGCCCGCGACGGCGACCGGTTCGCCGGGATCTCCTGGCGGGCCAGCGGCGGGGGCGCGCTGTTCGTCGCGGACTCGGCCGCGGCGCTGGAGTGCGAGCTCGTCCGGGAGGTCGCGGCCGGCGACCATCTCATCGCGCTGCTGCGCGTCCATGCGCTCAGCTCGGACACGAACGTGACACCGTTGGTCTTCCACCACAGCCGGTTTCGCCAGCTCGTGGCCCACTGACCAGGCCACGAACCCAGACCACGAACCCAGACCACGAACCCAGACCGCGAACCCAGGCCGCGAACCCAGACTGCGAACCCAGACTGCGAACCCAGGCCGCCGACCCGTCCCCCAGGGGGTTGCCCATGCCACCGTTCCGCCTTCCCGACCTTGATCTTGACCTGCCGATCTGCCTGACCTGCGGGGTGCAGTACGGCGCCGGGCGGGTCGACTGCCCGGTCTGCGAGGACGAGCGGCAGTACGTCGGATGGGAGGGACAGCGGTGGACGTCGCTGGCCCGGCTGCGCGCCGAGGGCTACCACGGCGTGCTGCACCCGGAGGGCGAGCGGGTGACCGGCATCGGCGCCGAGCCGAAGATCTCCATCGGGCAGCGGGCGCTACTGGTCCAGACGGACGCGGGCAACATCCTCTGGGACTGCGTGCCCTTCCTCGACGACGACCTCGCCGGCCGGGTCGCCGAACTCGGCGGCGTCACCGCCATCGCGGTCAGCCATCCGCACTTCTACGGGGCGATGGTCGACTGGAGCCGGGCATTCGGGGGGGCGCCGATCTACGTTCACGCCGCGGACGCCGACTGGCTCGGCCGGCCGGACAGCGCCGTCGAGCTGTGGTCCGGCGACGCGCTGACGATCGGCGCCGGGCTGACCCTGATCAATGGCGGGGTGCACTTCGCCGGCGGCACGGTCCTGCACTGGGCGCAGGGCGAGGGCGGACGGGGGGCCCTGTTCTCCGGCGACATCCTGCAGGTCGTCCTCGACCGCCGGTGGGTGAGCTTCATGTACAGCTACCCGAACTACATTCCGGAGCGGCCCAGCGTCGTCCGCCGCGCGCTGACCCTGCTCGAACCCTTCGACTTCGACGCCGTCTACGGCGCCTTCTGGCAGACCGTGGTCCGCGCCGACGGCCGGGCCGCCGTGCGCCGCTCCGCCGACCGCTACCTGCGCTTCGTCACCGACACCCCGTAGCCGCCTTCCTCGCCGACACCGACACCCCGCAGCCACTTTCCTTGCCCTTTTAGGGGGACGAATCAGGCACCAAACCCCCCTGAACGGCAAGGAAGGTGAGCCGGTTCGGGGTGGCCTGCGAGACTTCTGCTCCGACGGCTGGACCCGCGCGGCTCCCGGAGGTCTCCGATGGCGCAGCACGACCCGCTCCGCGAGGACGACCCCCGCCAGGTCGGGCCGTACACGCTGCTGGAACGCGTCGGTGCCGGCGGCATGGGCGTCGTCTACCTGGCACGCGACCGCGTCGGTCGGCGGGTCGCGCTGAAGATCCCGGGCAGCCCCGGCCGCGACCACCAGATCCCCCACTCGCACGAGCGTTTCGTCGCGGAGGTGGCGACCCACCGGACGCTGACGAGCGAACGGGTCGTCCGCTTCCTCGACGCCGACGTGGACGGCCACCCGCCCTGGGTCGCGCTCGAGTACGTCCAGGGCGCCAACCTGAGCCAGGTCGTGGCCGAGACCGGCGTCTTCCCCTACCGCTTCCTGCTGGCCCTCGCCGCCGAGCTCGCCGAGGCGGTGGCCGACATCCACGCGCACGGCATCGTCCACCGTGACCTGCACCCCGCGAACGTCATCTGCCTGCCGAACGGCATCAAGGTCATCGACTTCGGCCTGGCCCGCGTCCAGGCCGACGACGAAGACCTCATCACCAAGGGCCCGCCCATCGGCGTCCCGGCCTTCATGGCGCCGGAACGCTTCGCGGGCGTCGTCACCCGGGCCTGCGACGTCTTCGCCTGGGGATGCTGCGTGGCCTACGCCGCCGCCGGCACGTCACCGTTGCCCAACGTGGCGCCGCGCGACGCCCGCGCCGCCGTCGCGGGCTCCCCGCCGGTCCTGACGAACCTGCCCGGCGACCTCGCCGACCTGGTCGGCTGGGCGCTGGCGACGAAGCCGGAAGACCGACCGACCGCGTCCCGGGTGGCTGCCGAGCTCCAGGGCCTGGGCGTGCCGGTGACCCGCCCGGCCGCCCGTCCCTGGCCCGCGCAGGCGCTCCCGCTGATCAGCCGGGCCGTCCCCGGCTCGGACATCACCGGTACGGACGACTGGACCGACGGCCCGCGCGGCACGATCACCAGCTCGAGGATCGGCGACTCGAGAGTGGCTGACTGGGGCGTCGGCGCCTCCGCGATCGGCGCCTCCGCGATCGGGGACTCGGGCCTGGTCACGACGCCGAGCCACCCGAGCCACCCAGCCCGTCCGAGCCACCACGAGCCGGCGCCGATCGGTCCCGGCGGTGCAGGCGCGGTGGTGGGAGCGGTGGTCGCAGCGGCGTTCTGCCTGCTGGGCCTCGCGCTCGCGGCGGGGGGGTACGCCGCGGGCGACGTCACCGGGCCGGTCTCCGC
>NZ_JAMQQF010000008.1 GCF_023716945.1 Frankia sp. AiPs1
GCCGCGCCCCGCCGCCCGCGAACCCGCCGCCCGCGAACCCGCCGCCCGGGAACCCGCCGCCGACGCTCCCCCGTCCCCATCCGACCGGCCCATCGCCACCCCACGCGAGGGAGTGGAACGCAAGGCCGCGCTTCTCGATTGCCGCGCCACCGAGGTCCCCGCCCACGACCGGCCCGCACCTGCCGTTACCTCGGCCGAGCGGAAGGCGGCGTTACTCGAAGCCCGCGCCGCCGGCATGGACCGGTTCGCGCCCACCGAGTCCGGCAGGCCATCCACCGACGCTCCGCGCGCCACCACCGACCCCGAACGCAAGGCCGCCCTCCTCGACAGCCGCGCCACGAGCCGATTGCCGGATGGGCCACCCATCCGCCCGGCGGACGCACCCGCCCGGCCCGAGATCAGCGAGAAGGTGTTCCAGCACATCCTGCACGGCGAATGGAACAGGCGCGGCCGCCCCGTCGGCTTCCACAGCGCCCCCGACGGCCACCCCCCACCCGACCGCCGCATCACCTCGGTGGAAGACCGGAAAACGGACGGCACTTACCATGCCGACGTCGAGTTCCGCCATCCCACCACCGGAGAATGGCGGAGAAAGGACGTTCCGGAGCACACCATGTTCCCGAACCAGTGGCCGGAGCAGAAAGTGCGCGATGCCGTGCAGACAACCTACGAGAAGGTCTACAACGACGTCATCGAGCCGAGACTCAGAAATAATGAAGAAATTCCCAAGAAGACGCTGCGAGACAGCTACGATGGCGTGCTGATACAGCTCTATGTCAGCCCACGCGGAGAACTCAGGACCGCATTCCCGATCCAGAAGGCCGACCCAGGAGAGCCTCGATGAGCAGATGGACGTTCCGGCGCGACGAAGATCAGAACCTGGAAATAGCCGCACCCCAGCTCGACCGGAATATCGAGGCTGCCGTCCTCGATTTCCTGGAGAGCGATGTCGGCCCATACCCACCGGACATCGCAAGATATGTGCGGCGATGGCAGAAAGTACGCTCGGGCGAGTTGAATGCTGCACTGGGGAACGGCACCGTGCAGGAGATCGAGGGGGATCGGGTGTTGCTGGAGTCGTTGTACGAGCAGTGGGAGTCGGTGTACTTCACGATCGCGGAGTTCGAGGAGCTGCTCGACGACTACGCGGCGTTCCTCGACTCCCGGAGCCGGCCCGGCGCCGACGGCTGAGCGGTTCCGCGGAACCGTCGTCGGGTAGGCCGTCGAGCGGTTCCGCGGAACCGTCGGCGAGCGCCGGACGACCAGCGAGGACTGGATCACCAGCGAGAGTTGAACCGCCAGTGGGGGTTGGACCGTCAGCGGGGGCTGGACCGGCCGACAAGTTCGTCGAAGCAGATGTGGCGGAAACTGCCTGCCGAGGCGGCCAAAGAGGGGCGAAGGTGGACCAACGCGGCGTCGCCGAACGCCACGCATCAAGTGTCCGCCTCAGCGGCGGCGGTCGCGGCCGGCCCTACGCTTCGGGCTCGTGACCGGGAATCGTCAACGCCGGGGTGCCGCGGATCGGCGACGAACCGGGCGATGGTCACGGACCACCGTCATCATCCGGGCAACACCGTCAACCGGATAACACCGGCAGTCGGGCAACACCGTCAGCCGGACAGCGACGTAATCCCGCCACCTCACGGCACGGCCTGAACGCCGCCTGGCGATCTGGCCTGTTCTGCTCCGACTTTCGGCAAGGAGACTCCACGAGTGGCCACCAGCCCCCAGAATACGACAGTCTTCGATTTCGCCCCCCAGGACCGATCCCTGCTCGACGCCCAGAACAGGGCGTTGGAGAACCTCGACCGCGGTGACTTTCGGGAGCTTCCGGCCGCGACCGCCGCCAAGTTCCAGCAGCTTCAGGGCGCCGGCACGTTCGCGTCCGTCCGGATTCCCGGCGCGGACCCGGACGTCCAGCTCGACGCGGGCGTGTTCGTCCCGCGCGGTACCGGTCCGAGCCCGGTCGTCATTCTGCCCGCGCCGCTGGCCCCGACCGGGTGGCGTTCCTACCCCGGGCTGCTGGTGAACTTCGCGATCCGGGGCTATCTGGCCGTCGCGTACAGCGAGCGGGGCCTGGCCGAGTCCACCGGGAAGATCGACGTCGCCGGGCCGCGGGACCGGGCGGACGGCTCCGCCATCATCGACTGGGTCCTGGAGAACCACGCCGACCGGGTGAACCCGGACCAGATCGCGTTCGTCGGATCGTCCTACGGCGCCGGCCAGAGCCTGATCATCGCCGCGCACGACGACCGGGTGAAGGCCGTCGCCGCGCAGAGCGCGTGGGCGGATCTCACCCGCTCGCTGTACGAGAACGAGACCCGGCACATCGCGGCCTTCGAGGCCCTCGCGGCGCTGTTCGGCGAGGACCGCCTGTCCGACGAGACGCGGCAGATCTTCGAGGACTTCCGCGCCAACAAGAACATCAAGAACCTGATCGACTTCGGGGCCATCCGCTCGCCGATCAGCTATGTCGAGCGGCTCAACGCCCGGCAGGTGCCGGTCTTCCTCGGTACCTACTGGCACGAGACGATCTTCTCGGTGCCGGCCGTCGTCGAGTTCTTCAACGAGCTCACCGGGCCCCGCCGGCTGCTGGTCCAGATCGGCGACCACGGCGGCGACGAGATCCTCGGGTTCCTCGGCGGCTGGAGTCGGCCGACGGCGACGACCTTCCGCTGGCTGGACCATCACCTGCGGGGCAAGGACAACGGCATCGGCCAGGACGGCAACGTCCACACCGAGTACATGCACAACCTGTTCGACCTGCGCAAGTCCAACGACTGGCAGTCGTACGTCCAGCCGACCCGCCGGTTCTACCTCGACCAGCCGCGGGGCGGCTCCACCGACGGCGCGCTGGCGTCCCGGCCGGCCACCGGGTGGACGACGACCATCCAGGCGGGCGTGGACACCCCCGCGCACGTCGCCGAGGCCCTCGTCCAGACCGGCGTCCTGGAGCGGCTCGGCTCGCCCGCCATCTACGACACGGCGTCGATCTCGCGGCGGGACGCGGCCGTCTGGGTGACCGAGCCGCTGGTCGCGCAGAGCCAGCTCACCGGCAACGTCCGGCTGCACCTGACGGTCCGCCCGGCCGCGGCGACGACCACGATCGTGACCCACCTGTTCGACGTGGACCCGGGTCGCGCCAAGGGCAAGATCATCACCAGTGCGCCGTACACGCTGCTCAACGAGCGGGAGGGCGAGGCGCGGGCCATCGACGTCCAGCTCCAGCCCGCGGACTACCGGATCGCCGCCGGCCACCAGCTCGCCCTCGTGATCGACACCAGGGACCGGTTGTTCGCCGACGCCACCGTCGACGGCAGCCAGGTCGAGCTCGGCTCCCCGGACGGTGCCGCCTCCTACCTGGAGCTCCCGCTCGCCGACCTCCCCGACGCGGAATGAGACCTTCGTCCGGCCGCGACTCGGCAGCAGAGTGATCGGTGGGGGGGGGGGGGGGGGCCCCCCCCGCCGCGGCCCCCCCCCCCCCCCCCCCACCCCCCCCCCCCCCCCCCCCCCCCCCCCCCCCCCCCCCGACCAAGCATCCCCCCCCCCCCCCCCCCCCCCCCCCCCCCCCCGCCGCCCCCCGCCCCCCCCCCCCCGCGCCCCGGGCGGCCCCCCCCCCCCCCCCCCCCCCCCCCCCCCCCCCCCCCCCCCCGCGGCACGTTGGACAGGTCGCCCGCACGACGGCACACCGGCGGCCAAGGATCAGTTGGCGACAGCGGCCGGACAGGCTCGGCCCGCGACCGGTCTATCGCGGGAGCGCCTCGTCGACCGTCGTCACCGAAGCGGTGCGAGCAGCCAGCGCCAGCGCGGACTCGTGCAACGCGGTGGTCATGCTCGCCGTGGCATCGGCCAGCACTTCGACGCGGTAGTCCTGATCGTGGCCGTCCCGCGCGGTGGAAAGCACCACCAGGTCGGTGGAGACGCCCGCGAGCAGTAGCGTGTCAATTCCTCTGGCCCGCAGGAGCAGCGACAGCTCGGTACCACAGAACGGGCTGATGCGTCGCTTGACGACTATCGGCTCATCAGCGGCGGGCTTGAGCTCCTCATGTACCGTAGTCGCCCAGGTACCGACCACCAGCTTCCTGCCGGGACGTGCTTCGGCGAACACCGCGGAGCCGGCCGGCCATTCGTGATATTCTGGCGAGAATCCGACGACCACATAGATCACAGGTATCCGCGCGCTCCTCGCCCGATCTATGGCATCCGCGGTACGTTCCAGAACCTGCCGCTTCTCCACCTCGGCCGCATATCCGTGCGAGGCGTACAACCCTTTCGGATGAACAATTTCGTTGATCATGTCAAGAATCAGCAGTGCGGGAGCATCGCGCATTTTCGGCCTCCGTATCCGGACACGGTCCAGCACGCCGAAGTTAACACGGCATCCAGGGTGGATCGAGCCGTTCGAGACCTCCATGAGCGAACGCGATCGAAGCATGAGAAGAACTCCCTTGAACCTGCCGAAGGCGGTCCTTAGGCTGCAGATCAGTGCCCGCGCAACCGGAGTCGGCACGGATTACGGACTCCACGGAGGAGCAGGCGATGACCACAAGCCGGCAGATGTCCGGTAGCCATGAACCGGTGTCGACGTTCCGCGTCGCGATCGTCGGGAGCGGTCCACGGGGGCTCGGCGTGCTCGAGCGTACCGCGGCCCGACTTCTCGACTCTCCCCCGCACCGTCCGATCGAGATCTATCTCATCGACACGGTCGAGGTCGGATGTGGCCGCGTCTGGCGAAGCGACCAGCCCGAATGGTTCGTCATGAATACAGTGTGCGGCGAGGTCACAATGTTTTCGGGGCCCCCGGACAACGGCCCGACCCGGCCGGGTTCCGGCCCATCCCTCGCCGAATGGTGGGAATCCAACGAGGAGGGTTTTCCCGGGCCGGATGGATACGCTCCACGGGCACTGCACGGCCGCTACATGCGCCATCTCCTCGACGCGATCGAGGCCACGTTACCCCGCGGCGTGGTTCTCCACCGCGTATCGGCGACCGTCGAAGATCTGGAACCGACGGCCGACGGCTATCGGCTCGACCTGTCCGACGGCGGCGCCCTGCTGGCCGACAAGATCGTCCTGACCACCGGGCATGCACGGCTCCAGCAGACCGGCAGGTTCCAGGAGTTCGAGAAATTCGCCTCGGCACGACCGCGACTGCGATACTTGCCCGGCGACTCTGCCGCGGACATGCAGCTCAACACAGTGCCGGCGGGCTCCGGAGTCGGCATCCTCGGGCTCGGGCTCTCGTTCTACGACGTCATGCTTGCTCTGACGGTCGGACGCGGCGGACGGTTCGTCAACCAGGAGTCGGAACAGCTCGAATATCAGGCTAGCGGCCGCGAGCCCGTCCTCTTTGCCGGCTCGCGGAGTGGCATTCCCGTGCCAGCCCGGGGACTCAATCAGAAACCTGCGATTCTAGCCTTCGACCCTCTGCTGTTCACGACCGACAACGTCCTCCGGAATCTTCAGGACGGGGCCATCGACTTCACCACCGACGTGCTTCCATGGATACTGGCGGAAATAGACCTCGTCTACTATCGGACGCTACTGCGTGTACGTGGCCTACTAACGGACCTGTCCCGCCTGGAGACAGCGGTCTCACGAGCGGCAGCGAATGGGACACCGGCAGTCCGGCTGATCGCCCAAGATTTGGGTATATCCGATATTCCGCCCGATCTCCGACAGCTTTCACGCCCGTTCGACGGGGCTGAGTTTGCCAGTACCGAGGAGTTCGATCGCGCACTGACAGAACATATCACGCGCGATCTCCGGCACGCCGACCGGGGTAACTACGACGATCCGCTCAAGGCTTCCCTGGATGTACTGCGGGACACCCGCTGGGTGATCCGCCGCATCGTCGACTTCGGCGGACTCACCCCTGAATCCCATCGCGGCGGTTTCCTCTCCTGGTTCTCACCCCGCAGCTCGCTGCTCGCCGCCGGACCACCGCGGGTACGCCTGCGGCAGACGGCGGCACTGCGCAGGGCTGGCATCCTGCACCTCGTCGGCCCGGACATCGAGGTCGGTCTGGACGACCGACGTGGCGTCTTCGAGCTGTCCTCCCCGGCTGTACGCGGCTCGCGCGTAGACGTCGACACCCTGATCGACGCGCGGACTCCCAGTCCTGACGTCGGCCAGGACTTGTCGGCGCTGACCCGTAACCTGCTGAGGCGCGGAATCTGGACCGAGTTTGTCAACAGCGGCGATGGTGTGACGTTTCGGACCGGCGGAGTCGCGGTCACGCGGTCGCCCTTTCATCCGATCCGCCGCGACGGGTCACCGGATCACAACCTTCACGTCCTCGGGATTCCCACGGAGCACACTCGCTGGTTCACCCTCGTCGGAAGCGGGCGCCCCGGTAGCTGGAACGAGTTCACCAGCGACGCCGATGCCATTGCGGCGGAGGTACTGCTCCCCGTGTCATCCCTGAACGCGGCCGTCCCCATCCCGGTCGGCTGAGTCAACCACCCGGCACCGCTCCGGTGTTCGCGCCGGCATGGCGTCGCCAAGTCGATCGGCACTCGAAGGAGAGACAGTGACAACTACCCAGGGACATCCGGTGATCGTGCCCTCTGTGCTCCGCGACGTGCTGTCCTCGACAACACTCGCCAACCTGGAGTGGACCAATTGGGCGCAACCCGACCGCGCGGGGTCGGAGATCCACACCCTGTTCACCGAGGAAGGCCATGCGGGCGCGACAGCCTTTCTGACCAGGTTCGCTGCCGGGGCCCACGGCGACCTGCACGAGCATCTCGGTCATGAGCTGATGCTCGTACTCGCCGGCGAGCTGCTGGAGGACGATGGTGGTCGGCTCACGACCGGCGATCTGATGATCAAGGAGCCGGGAAGTATCCACCGCGTGCGGAGCGTGGCAGGATGCACCGTGCTCGGCATTCGAACGGGCCCCACCCGGGCGGTTGCACCGAAAGTCGACACCAACTCGGCCGATCTCCGTGGTGCCGGTTTCGCTCAGACCGCCACCGGGGATTGAGTCCCGTTCTGGTTCGCCACGCGGAGCACCGCCCGCACGAACGAGCGCGTGGTCCGCGATTCGCACGAGGTGCCGCTGATACCGAGCGCGACCTGCCGGTTGACGGTCGGATTCAGCGGCACAGCCCGTATTCCGCCGGGAAGTGATCGCAATGCTCGGGCAGGCAGCACGGCGATGGCAAGACCCTCGGCGACCATCGCGACCAGGCCGTTGATGTCCTGCATGCGGTATGCAACCGCCGGTTCGGCGCCCACCAGCTGTAACGCCGCACGAATCGACGGTTCGACGCCACCGACCGGCAGGACGAGACTCTCCTCCGCAAGCTCTCGGAGGTCGACGGCGCCGGTCCTGGTGAGCCGATGGGCAGCGGGTAGCAGGACCTGAAGCTCATCCCTCCACAACGAGACCGTGGCGATCCCGGCCTTGGGGAGTGTGACCACTCCGACGTCGACTGCGTGTATCCGAAGCCAGCGGGCAATCTGCTGGTCGGTTCCCTCCCGCAATTCCACCGACAGTGTCGGTTGATCGGTTCGAAGGTAACTCACAACGCTCGGAAGAAGGTGTTGGGAGAAACTTTGGCTCGTTGCGAAACGGACAACTCCGCCGGCTTCCCCGTGGATCCTGCCAGTATTTCTGCGCATTTCATCGGCATGGGCGAGGATCGCCCGGGCATGGTTGATTATCGCGCTCCCGGCCTGGGTCAGCCGGACACCGGTGCGGTCCCTCTCCAAGAGCACACAGTCGAGATCCGCCTCCAGTGCGGCGACGGCATGACTGACCGCCGACTGAGTTATCCCCAACCGGCGGGCCGCCTCTGTAAAGCTGCCACAGTCGAATGCCGCGACCAGGGCCCGGCAGTGGGTTATCTTCATACCGGGAGAGGTCAGCCCGTCGTGGGGAGCGCTCGGCGACGGCCGTCTTCATACCTCGCGATGTCAGCCTCATACCGCAACGTCCCTGCCACCTGGTCCGTGCCGTCCAGGATTCGAGCACGCATACGCGGATCCAGGTCAAAACTGTACACGACCCCTGCACCCGTGATCCGGAGCTTCACGAGATCGACCGTCAGCTCGGTCGCCGGAGCCGCCTCAGCCATGTCCCATAGCTCCTCGATCACGCCGAGTGGGAGCGCGACGGCGAGCAGTCCGTTGAGCAGTGCATTCTCCCGGAAGATGTCACCGAACCTCGGGGCCAGCACGGCCCGGAATCCGTGGTCGAGCAGCGCCCACACGGCATACTCCCGGGAGGATCCAGTGCCGAAGTCGTGGCCTGCGACGAGAATGGTGGCACCTTGGTGATCGTGCCTGTTGAACACGAAGTCCGGTTCATCACGCCAGTCCGCGAACAGGGACTCGGCATGCCCGGTACGCCGGGAGTTATGCAGGAACCGTACCGGGATGATCTGGTCGGTGTCGACGTTGCTGCGACGCAGCGGCATCACTGTTCCGACATGCACAGTAAACTTTTTCATGGCAGCTCCCGATCGTGCTCGCGTGCTTACAGGTCGGCGGGAGTGGCGAGCCGACCGGCGACGGCGGTGGCCGCCGCCACGGCCGGCGATACGACGTGGGTCCGCGCCCCACGGCCCTGCCTGCCCTCGAAGTTGCGGTTGTTCGTGGAGGCGGCGCGCTGGCCGGGCTGGAGACGATCTTCGTTCAGCGCCGCGCACATCGAGCAGCCGGCCAGCGGCCGGAAGTCGGCACCGGCCGCGGCGAAGACCTCGTCCAGCGCCTCCTCGCACGCCTGGCGGCGGACTGCCGCCGATCCGGGCACCACGATCATCTGTACATTCGCGGCGACCCGCCGTCCCCGCAGCACCGCGGCGGCAGCACGAAGATCCTCGATCCTGCTGTTCGTGCAGGAACCGACGAACACCGCATCGACCGGGACCGCGCGCATGGCCGTTCCCGGCTTCAGGTCCATGTAGGCCAGTGCTCTCTCGGCTGCCGCACGTTCCGAGGCATCGGTGAACTGAGCGGGCGAGGGGACCGTGGCCTCCAGCGGAACGCTCTGCGCCGGGTTGGTGCCCCATGTCACGTACGGAACGAGGCCCCCGGCATCGAAGGTCACCTCGCGGTCGAACCGTGCGTCGTTGTCCGACCTCAGCGTCCGCCAGTACGAGACCTCGTCGTCCCAGTCCTTGCCGGTCGGCATGGACGGTCGGCGCGCGAGATAGTCGAATGTCGTCTCGTCCGGAGCGATGACGCCGGCGCGGGATCCCGCTTCGACAGCCATGTTACACAGCGTCATACGTTCTGCCATCGACAGAACCTCAACGGCCTCGCCCCGATACTCGATCAGATGGCCCTGGGCACCGGCCGTCCCGATCCTCGCGATGAGGGCAAGGACGAGATCCTTGGCGCTGGTGTCGGCGGGCAGCCGGCCGGTCACCGTCACGGCCATGTCCTTCGGTCGACGCAACCACAACGTCTGCGTGGCCAGTACGTGCTCGACCTGCCGGGTACCGATCCCGAGTGCCAGGGCGCCGAACGCACCCTGCGTCGTCGTGTGGGAGTCACAGCAGACGATCGTCATCCCGGGCCGGGTCAAGCCCAACTCCGGGCCGATCACGTGCACGATTCCCTGGGCGGTGTCGCCGAGTCGGAGTAGCGGGATACCGGCCCGAGCGCAGTTCTCACGGAGAAGTCTTGACTGTGCCCAGGCCGGCCCGCTCCGGTCGACTCGGTCAATGGAGATCGTCGGTGTGTTGTGGTCCTCTGTGGCCACGGTGAGATCGGCTCTACGGACGGATCGTCCGGAAGCCCAGAGCCCTTCGAACGCCTGCGGCGTGTTCACCTCGTGCAGCATGTGCAGATCAACGTAAAGCAGATCCTCACCCGAAGGTTCGCGGCGCACCACGTGTTCGTCCCAGATTTTCTGGGTCAGTGTCGTCCCCATGAGGCCTCCCGCTCCTGACGGACGTACCGCCGGCTGGCGTGTAGGAGTTTATGGCACAGCGGCTGCCCCGTGGCAAGAGATGCCGACAGCGGATATCCACTCCCGACCGATGCATACGCGACGCTCTACACCTCCGGTCGAAGCTCTCCACTCCCGATGGAAATTATTTCAGACCTACTTCCACTCCCGTCTGATGACGCACTCCGAGACGCACGTGAAAATCGATGGCGAGCGATCCAGAACTCGGAGGTGAATGTCATGAAGCCACTTCTCATCCTCACGGAGCGTGAGAGGGAGTCAATTTTCGACGCCCTCGCGACGATCAGTTCGAATCCTTACCTTGAGTACCAGGACTTCGCTGCCTCGGTCACGGATCTCATCGCCAGCCGACGGGTCCCTCGCCCCTTCCTCGTCGCACTTGAACGAGTCCGGTCTGATCGTCGGGATGGGGCGTCCGTCGTTCACGTTCTCCGCAACTGCCCGATCGACCGGGACCTCCCGGATCTCGGGAACGACGACCCCATGGCCAGGAAGCACGAGCTCAAGAAGACCTTCATCGGCGAGGCGCTGCTCGAGCTCTGCGCCCAGCTCACGGGGACGCCACTCCTGGCCTACGCCCGAAACCGCGGTGACTTCTTCACCGATGTGGTGGCGATCGATCGGTTCAGTGGCACCCTGACCGGTTACAGCGACAGCGAGCTCTATTATCACAACGACCGCACCGCGCACGAGGTCCGAGCCGACTACATCGCGCTACTCGGGTTGCGGTGTCCGGGGAAGGACCTCATCTACACCGGCTTCATCGATGGCCGGGATCTCCTTGAAGAATGCGCCGCGAGCACTCTGTCGGTGCTTCGCGAGCCCTACTTCATCACACCCTTCGACGTCTACTCCCGAGACAAGAACAACAGTTTGACCGTTTCGAAGCGGCATCCGATCCTGGAGAACGATCACAGCTTTCGGTACCTCGACACGAGCACGACAGTGGCACCGGGAAGTCCCGAGCGGGCCAAGGACGCCCTTCTGGACATGAAGAACGCGCTGACCCGCGTCACCAGGACCCGCCACCGGATTCTCGAAGGCGATCTGCTCCTGCTCGCCAACCAGGACGGCCTGCACAGCCGCGAGAAGGTCGAGGTCGTCGATCCGACACAGGTCCGCAGTCGCTGGTTGCTCAAGACCTACGCCTTTCGAGACGAGGCTGCCCGTGCCAGCCACCGCGAGAAGTGGCTCGACGGTGTTCCTGGGCGGGTCGCCGACTGACCGTGCGCTCGTAGCTGTGAGACGCCGCGAGTCGGAGCAGGGAATGGATGGCGGCGCCGCACGTGCGGTCCGCCTGACCGGCCACCCGCCATGTCCGGCACCCCGGCCGATCGGGCCGGCCAGGACTTTCGGGGCCGGCCCGACGGCCTCGACGACGAGTCCCCGTGCCGAGGTGGCCGGCTTCGCTCACCAGCATGTCCATGATCTGGAGGGGCCCATGCCAAGAACCGCACGCCGACTAACGGAGATATCGGAGTCTGCCACGTATGCCGTGCTCGACAAGGTCCGGCTTCTGCGGGCACGCGGTCATGACGTGCTTGACCTGGGGGGCGGTGAGCCGGACTTCGACACTCCGCGGCACGTGTCCACTGCGGCCGTGGCCGCGATCGGGATGGGACGCACGCACTACACACCCAGCCGCGGCGAGCCCGAGCTTCTGACCGCCATCGCCGAGAAACTGGCGAAGGACAACGGGATTCTCGTGGACGCGTCGACCGACGTGATCGCGACGCCATCAGCCAAGCATGCACTCTTCAGTGCACTGCTTGCCGTCCTGGACCCTGGGGACGAGGTGATCGTCCCCACACCGAGTTGGGTCAGCTACAGCGCGATGGCCGGCCTCGTGGGCGCTCGGGCCTCGTCAGCACCCCTGTCTGCGACGAACGGTTTCCGGCTCGATCCGGAGATTCTCGAGCGGGCGTTGTCATCACGCACCCGCGCGGTGCTCGTAAACACTCCTAATAATCCTACCGGCCGAGTCCTGGAAGAGGAGGAGGTCGCGGCGCTCGTGTCCTTCGCCGACAGACATGATCTTTTCATCATCTCCGACGAGATCTACGAGAAGATCAGTTATGTCGACCGACCGCACGTGAGTCCCGCGAGTCTCCCAGGCGGCGCGGAGCGCACGCTGACGGTGAACGGATTCTCCAAGGCATATGCCATGACGGGCTGGCGGCTCGGTTATGTGGCCGGGCCAACCGAGGTGGTCTCGGACCTACTCAAGGTGCAGCAGCACACCGTCGGATGCGCTGGCTCTTTCATCCAGGTCGGCGGGATCGCGGCGCTCACCGGCGCACAGTCGCCGGTGTCAGAAATGACAGCCGAGTACTCGGCGCGCCGGGACTTCGTGGTGGATGCGCTCAACAAGATGCCCGGCATCTCCTGCACACATCCGGACGGCGCTCTGTACGTCTTTCCCAAGATCCTCGACACTGATCTCGGCGACGCTTCGGAGTTCGCCGGCTGGCTGCTCGACGCGGCACGGGTGGCAGTCACTCCCGGGTCAGCTTTCGGGCCAGGCGGCGAAGGGCATGTGCGACTGTCGTTCGCAAATTCGCGCGAGGTGCTTACCGAGGCGATGTTCCGGATGTCCGCCGCACTGAACTCCGCACGTCGACGTCCTCCCGCCAGTCCGCCGGTCGCGGACGATCCAGGACCCAGTTGAATCGCCGCCAGAGGCACGCGGGAGCCCATATCCGGACGGTACCAGGAGGTAGAGATGTCGGCACTACGGCGCGGGAACCAGAAATCCGGCGGCGACGAGCGGGCGGATGACATCCGAGATCTCCGTTCGGCGCCCATGTCATGCGTCGACGATTCCTGGCCGCTTCCCGATCGCGACGAGCGAGGTGGCCACCGGTCTGATCGCGCCCACGACGACCGGATATATCTCCAGGGCAAACTCTGGATATAGAGATCGGCGGCGGCGACGGCCCGCCATCCCACTGGGGATGGCGGGCCGTCTGCGTCGGGCCGTCAGGCCGTCGGGTCAGGCAGACCCCAGGATATGAGCCAACTCGACAGATCGGTGCGAGAAGCCCATTTCATTGTCGTACCATCCGACAACCTTGACGATGGAGCCGATCCCGTCCCGGTCGCTGATCATCGTGAGTGGGGCGTCGAAGGTGCAGGATGCGGAGGTGCCGACGATGTCGGCGGAGACGATCGGGGCTTCGGAGTAGACCAGAAGATCGGCCAGCTCGCCCTCCGCGGCCTTCTGGAATACCGCGTTGACCTCGGAGACCGTCACGGATGCCTCGAGCTCGACGGTCAGATCGACGACGGAGCCGTCGATCACCGGCACCCTCATGGCGAGTCCGTCCAGTCTTCCCGCGAGCGCCGGCAAAACCTTGCCGATGGCCCGCGCAGCTCCGGTGGTGGTCGGAATGATGTTGGTAGCGGCCGCCCGGGCCCGCCGGAAGTCCTTGTGGGGTAGGTCCTGCAGGCGCTGGTCACTGGTGTATGCATGCGCGGTGTTCATCAGCCCTCGCCGGACGCCAAAGGCGTCGTGCAGCGTCTTGGCGAGCAGGGCCGCGCAGTTGGTCGTACATGACGCGTTGGAAATGACGTACTGGCTGCCGTCGAAGGCGTCCTCATTCGCCCCGATGACGACCGTCAGGTCCACATTGGTGGCAGGTGCCGTGATCAGCACCCGGCCGGCCCCGGCCTGCCGATGCAACGCAGCACGGCTACCATCTGTAAACGCGCCGGTGGACTCGATGACCACGTCGACCCCCAGCGTGTCCCAGGGCAGTTGTGCGGGATTGGACTCCCGCAGGACACCGATGCGCCGGTCGCCCACGACAAAGGCATCCCCGTCGACTGTCACCTGGGTGGGGAGGCGACCGTGGGTGGAGTCGTAGGTAAACAGATGGGCGAGAAGCTCCGGATCCGCGAGATCATTTACCGCCACGACCTCAATGTCAGGGCGGCCGAGCGCGATCCGAGTGATGGTCCGGCCAATCCGACCGAATCCGTTGACGGCTACGCGGGTGGTCATCGTGAACTTCCCCTTGTCACTGTTGCGTGGCCTGTCGCCGCCCGGCCGAAAATGCGAGTAGCGAGCCGAGCAGGAACACGGCGAACGCGATGATTGCGGATATGTGGAGGCCGGCGACCAGCGAAGAAGACGTCGCCGCGAGGGTGCCGAAGAGCGCCACTCCGACGGCGTTACCGATCTGTCGGGCAACGTTGAACACCGCCGACGCGGCGGCTGAACGGTCGGGCGGCGCGCTGTCGATGATCGCGGCAGTGGCCGCAGGGACGGTCATCGGCGTTGCCAGACCCGTGGCGATCAGCGCGAAAAGGAGGATCGCGTAGGGACTGTGCGCCCCCGCCGGCAACCAGCCGAGAAAGCCGAGCGAGCCGAGAAGCAGGGCGGCGCCCATCGGCCGATACGGGCCGAAACGGGCGGTGAGCCGACCCGACAGCGGCGCGGCGATGAGGGCCATGCACACCGACGGCAGCAGGAGGAGGCCCGTCGTCAGGGCGTCATAGTGACGCTGCTGCTGAAAATACAGCGTGCTCAGGTACAGAATGCCGTAGTAGCCCAGGTTGAGAAGAACGCCGATCAGGGCCGTCGCGGCGAAACCAAAGGATCGGAACAGCGACAACGGCAGCATGGGTGGGCGGCCGAAACCGGTGCCTGACAGACGGCGGTCCAGCCGGTGCTCATTCGCGATGAACCCGGCAAGGGCGACCACGGCGACGGCGAAGCCCCCCAGCACCAGCGGTGAGGTCCAGCTACCCGAGGCCGCCTCGTTGAGCGCCCCGGCCAGGCCGGTCAGGCCCACCGCCGCGGCGGCCTGACCGGCCGGGTCCATCCGACGGTGGTTGCGCGCCACGGCCGGGCGAGGAACCATCCTGGTCGTCAGCACCATCGCGACGGCGACGACCGGAACGTTGAGCCAGAACACCGCACGCCAGCTCAGGCCGGCCAGGAGCAGCCCACCCACCAGCGGCCCCGCCGCAAAGGCGACACCTGCGATGGACGCCCAGAAGCCCAGCGCCCGGGCCCTGATCTCGCGTTGCGGGTAGGCGCCGGCGAGCAGAGCAAGCGAGGTGGGCACCAGGAGTGCCGCGCCCGCGCCCTGGCACATCCGTCCTGCGACGAGTACTCCGGTGTCGACCGCGAGGGCACACAGAACGGATGCGAGACCGAACAGAGCAAGCCCGACCATGAAGACCCGTCGGTGACCAAGCCGCTCACCAAGCCCGCCACCTAGCAGCAACAGTGCCGCGAACGTCGTACTGTAACCGTCTACGACCCACTGCAGGCTGGTCGCTCCGGCGTGCAGCGAGGTCTGGAACGCGGGAACGGCAACCGTGACGACCGTGACATCCAGCATCACCAGGAAGTAGCCGAGGCTCAGGACCGCGAGTGGCCCCACGGCGAGCCTCGCCGGGCCGACTTCGGTGATCTCGGGAGCGGATGGGAGGTCGACGGTGCTCATGCGGTCAGTGTCGGCGCCGGAGACTTCGCCGGACGCCGAAGTGTCCCCGTCGTAGCGTGACCGGTATGGCGCATCACGAGGCTGACCGGGCCGTGGCGGATCCGGACATCGCACGTACGGCCGCACTGATTGCGGACGCGTCCCGGGCGCGCATCCTGAAGGCCCTGTGCGGTGGGCGGGAGATCTCGGCGGGACTGCTCGCCGCCGAGGCCGGGGTCGCCGCCGCCACGGCAAGCGGTCATCTCGCGAAGCTTGTCGAGACGGGCCTGATCACGGTGCGGCAGGAGGGCCGCAACCGCTACTACCGGCTGGCCGGCGAGGAGGTGACGATGGCGCTGGAAGCCCTTGCCGTCATTTCCCCGCCGTTGCGGGTCACCTCACTGCGGCAGGACATCCGGAGCAACGCGCTGCGCCGTTCCCGCACCTGTTACGACCATCTGGCCGGCCTGCTGGGCGTGTCGCTGATGCGTGCCCTGACGGACGGCGCCCTGTTGACCGGTCACGACGGCATTCACCGACCGGATGGGGCGGTACACGACCGCGCGGCGGCGTACGGCCGGGACGTGCACTACGTCCTGACGGCGCAGGGGCGTGACACTCTGACCGCCTTCGGTATCGACCTGGCAGGCCTGCCGGCGCGGCGGCCCCTGATCCGCTACTGCGTCGACTGGAGCGAGCGGCGGTGCCATCATCTCGCCGGAGCGCTCGGCGGCGCGCTCACCCGTCGACTGTTCGACCTGCAGTGGATCCGGCATGGTGTCAGCCCACGCATCGTGCACGTGACCACGTCCGGGATCGATGGGTTGGAGCGCGTCTTCGCCCTGGACACCGCCCCATGGCAGACCGCCACGGGCAGCGTCCAGGACGAATCCGATCGCTTTCGCGCTCTGTCCTGACGGGCGGCCCTACGGAACGGGAATCCGTCGGTGACAGAGGCGTGGGACGCGTGGTCGGTCACCGTCCCTTCCCCGAGATCGAGATGTCCGTCGTCAGTCGCCCTTGACCATCAGGACGGCTTCCAGCCGATTGCGCGCTCCCAGCTTGGACAGGGCGTGCGACACATGGCTCTTGACCGTCGCCGGGGACACCTGCAGCACTCCGGCAGCCTCGGCGGTCGACAGGCCCTTCGCGAGCAGCCCGAGCACCTCTCGCTCGCGCCCCGTCAGCACGGCGTGCGGTAGTTCGGTGGATGCCGCGACAACATCGGGCTCCAGGGGCGGAACATACTCGTCCGACAATTCCTTCGAGAACACCGTGTACCCGGAGGCCACGGCATACGCGGCCGCCGCGATTCGACCCATTTCAGCTTCCTTGACCAGGAATCCCGATGCCCCCGCGGCGACACCCTCCCCGAGGGAGATACGGTTCCAGCGAGCCGCCAGCAGCAGGACGAATATTCCGCGCGATACCAGTTCGCGAACCACTGGAATCGACGACTCCCACGGGACTGCGGACAGGACGACTACCTGCGCATTTCTGAGCGACCTCCATTCCCTGACGGGGATCGAGCTGTCGACGGATTCGATCAGTTGCACGCGGACACCCTCCCCGTCGGCATCCTCCAGTGATCGACGGAGAACATGCCTTGAGATGGGGTCTGGATCGGCCAGCAGAATCCTGACCCTTTCGACCAGACTCAGATATGAGCGCGATTCGATTTCAGTGGACACGGAGCACCCACAGAGCATCGCCGCAACCTTCGCCTCGCACGTCTTCCCACCCCGAAAATCTGGGAGTATTTCTGGCTATTAAGATACTTCTCGACTGCAAGATGCACCCCATTTTCGCCGAACGATCTCCCGGCACACAGAAGCCCGAGGCAGGGTCGGCGACGTAGGCCGGCAAGCCCCGCGGCAACAAGTCCAACTCTCTATCCACACCAGGTTTCCGCGGAATTTATCCAGCCGTCATGCCGCTAACCGGAAGAACGAGCACCAGTCCCGGTTCATTCCGGGTTTTCTTCACTCGATGACACGGGTCTCCACTGCTGTCGCGAATGGGCCATAACCGGTACGACGTCTCGATGCGGAACGTATTGTAGCCGAGCACCCACGGAATTGCATACACCCAGAACCCGACGTCGACGGGATGATTACTCTAGGCGACAGCATGCGGTGGTTGTCGGATGAAGAAATCGCGCCACCTGCGGGAGCTGGACCGGCATAAGCTGCAGAAAAGATCCCGAGATCACCGACCGTTACATCCAACCCCGCCTTCTGTGATACATCTCTCTTCGCAACTACTACTGCAGAATAAGAGACCGACCTCATCTACAGCGAGCTGAAGCGCAGCCACCGCCCACAGCCAATCGCCCGATTACGGATTCACGTCGGTCCAGGACCACAGCGCAGACGGGTCAGGACCTTTCGAGAAGTACTGGCGCAGCAGCCGGTCGGGGACGGGTCCGGCCACTGGCCGATTCCACCTGGCCGGCCCCCGGACCGCCCTCCCCGCCACCCGAGTTCTCCCCCATCGGCAATCACTCTGAGCACATCACTCTGAGCACAAGGAGTCCCGATCGACGGCGGCAAGGCATCGCCCGATGAGGCGCCCGCGTCGCGGAATCGGCGACATCACGACCAGATGGTCCGACTTCGTCCTGCTCTCCCACGAGTGCCGTTGTCTCTGTGTGCACGCCTGCCGACTGGCGGAGGGCGCGTCAGGCACGGCGGTAACAATGGTCCCGATGCCCTCCACGCCGTCCTTCGCCACGTATCTCGCCGGTCTCGACCCGGTGGAGCTGGGTGCCGTGCTGCGCGCCCGCCCCGACGTCCTGGTCGAACCGCTGCCCCGCGGGTTCGGCCAGCTCGCCCAGCGGCTGACCGACGCCCGCTCGTTGAGCCGGGCGCTCATCGAGCTCGACCGGGACAGTCTCCAGGTGGGCATGGCGGTCGCCCTGCTGCCGGACCCGGTGACCGTCGACCGCCTCGCGGGGTTGCTGGACGTGCCGCGCGACGCCGTGCGTGCGTTGGTGGCGGGTCTGTTCGCCCGCGGCCTGGCCTGGCCCGCCCCGACCGGCACTACCGAGGGCGGCACTGCCGAGGGCGGGGAGAGCATCCCCGGCGAGCCGGCCATCCGCCTTTTGGCGCCGCTGCACGGCCACTGGTCGGAGCCGTTCACCGAGATCGACACGGCGGCGCGCCTCGGCCTCGCCGCGCTCGTCGAGGACGTGCGGACGGCGGTGCGCGCGCTCGGCGAGGACCCGGCGGGGCTGCGCAAGCCCGATCTCGTCCCGCTGTTCGCCCGACTGCTGGCCGATCCCGCGCAGGTGGCGGCCCTCGTCGCCGGGCTCCCGGCGCCGGCGCGGGAGCTGCTGACGGACCTGTGGACGGCGGTCGACGAGGACCTCCCGTTCGTCATTGTGCTGGCCGAGCGGGAGCAGCGCGCCGGGCCGGCCGCGGTGCGGGCCCTGATCCACGCTGGCCTGATGCTGCCGGTCCGGGGCCTGGCGGAGCTGCCCCGCGAGGTGGTCGTCGCCGCCTGGTTCACCGAGCATCGCCGCACGCTGACCGGCCCGCCGGCCGTCCCCCGCCCGGCGGTCGATCCGGCCGGGGTGCAATCGAGTGCGCAGGCGGCGGCGCAGGACGCCGTCCGCAGTGTCGCGGCGTTGCTCGACGAGGCGGCGGCCGTGCCGATCGCGGCACTCAAGCGTGGCGGGGTCGGCGGGCGGGAACGGCTGCGGCTGGCCAAACGGCTGTCGCTGCCGGCGGCGGACCTGCCGGTATGGATCGATCTGACGGCGACCGCGGGCCTGCTGATCTACGGCGCGGCCGGCTACGTGCCGGGACCGGAGTTCACCGCCTGGCGCCAGGCCACGCCGAGCCGGCAGTGGGCCTCGCTCGCACTGGCCTGGTACATCCAGGAGCACGCGCCGTCGGGCCGGGAGCTCGACGACGAGCGGGACATCGCCCCGCCGCTGCCGATCGAATCCGGTGCCGGCCTGCTGCGCGCGAGCCTGCTGCGCGCCGCCGGCGGCGGCCGGTCGGTGCGGCTGACCGCCGAGAACATCGACTGGTTCTTCCCGTTGGACGGATACCCGGGCCCGTTGCGGAATGCCATGATGGCGGCGACGATCCGCGAGGCCGAGCTGCTCGGTGTCGCGGCGGTCGACGTCCTGTCCGGGCTGGGTGAGGCGCTGCGGACCAGCGCTGCCGGCCTCGCCGACCTCGCCGGCCCCACCGCCACCTTCCCGTCGCACCGCACCCTCGCCGCGGAGATCGCCGCCACGGCGAGGGCCCTCGGCGACCGCTGCGCCGAGCTGCTGCCCGAGTCCAGGCCCAGCCTGATCCTCCAGTCCGACCTCACCGCCGTCGTCTCCGGCCCACCGACCGCGGCGATGGCCCAGGTGCTGCGCGCCACCGCCGAACCCGAATCCCGCGGCGCCGCCGGGACCTGGCGGTTCACCCCCGCGTCCGTCCGCGCGGCGTTGGACGCCGGCTGGTCCGCCGACGAGCTGCTCGGCGAACTGCGCGCGATGGCCGACCACGAGCTGCCTCAGACCCTGGGATATCTCATCGCCGACGTCGCCCGCCGCCACGGGCACGTCCGGGTCCGCGGCCTGCGCAGCGCCATCCTCGGCGACGAGCCGACGACCACCGAGCTGCTGCACACCCGCGTCCTGGCCAAGCTCTACCTGGCCCGGCTCGCCCCCACCGTCCTGTCCAGCCCCGAGAACCCCGACACCGTCCTCGCCGAACTGCGCCGCGCCGGCTTCTACCCCGTCGCCGAGGACGCCACCGGTGCCGTCATCGTCCCACCCGGCCGCACACCGTCCGCGGCCTCCCCGGGCCGCTCCCGGGGTCGCCGGCCCGATCCCCTGGGCACCTCGCCGGCTACCACCGGTAGCGGCCGGCCCCGAGCAGCCGACAGCCCGCTCCGACGGGTGACCCCGGAGGAACTGGTCACGCGCCTGCTCACCGACGCCGACGAGGGCGTGCCCCCACCGAGCCCCCTGGTCCGCGAGCTCGCCGGCCTCAACGACCGCCTGAACGACGGCGAACTCGCCCTGCTCGCCGAGGCCGTCGAGTCCCGCGGCGACGTGGTGATCGCCTATCGGGACAAGAACGGCAGCCGCACCATCCGCCGCATCACCGTCAACGCCATGTTCGGCCGCTGGCTCGACGCCTGGTGCCACCTCCGCAACGACGACCGCGAATTCGCCATCGCCAACATCCAGTCCATCTCCCCCGCCGGCTGACCTCACACATCCGCACCCGGCCGCCCGATCCCTCCAGCGATGATCAGCGACCCGACCAGCGCCGTGCGGTTGAAGGTGCCATCAGGTTGCGATCCCTCCAGGGATGATCAGCGACTGGAAGATCCGCCACATCTACTCCGGCACGGTCATGTTGCGATCCCTCCAGGGATGATCAGCGACCGGAGGTGGGGCAGGCATACACCCCCGAATGGCTGTTGCGATCCCTCCAGGGATGATCAGCGACGCGTCAACGACCTCGTCGACGCACTCAACGCCTACATGTTGCGATCCCTCCAGGGATGATCAGCGACTCGGAGCCACCGGTCGGTGGTCTTGGTGCGCCGTGTCGTTGTTGCGATCCCTCCAGGGATGATCAGCGACACAATGGGCCGCAAGCGCCAGGAGCAGATTCAGAGGTTGCGATCCCTCCAGGGATGATCAGCGACGTACCGGTGCCCCCGTCGCTGATCTCCACGGTCTCGTTGCGATCCCTCCAGGGATGATCAGCGACACCGTCCTAGGGAACCCGGAGGAACGACTATGACGGAGTTGCGATCCCTCCAGGGATGATCAGCGACAAGATACCGCGGTCAGAAAGGCGTTCCGCGTATTCGTTGCGATCCCTCCAGGGATGATCAGCGACGGGTCGGGCTGGTCGGCGCGGCTGATCCCGGCCCGTTGTTGCGATCCCTCCAGGGATGATCAGCGACCCCGGACGACCCCACCGCCATCGACTGGTGGGACATGTTGCGATCCCTCCAGGGATGATCAGCGACTGGTGCGGTTCAGGCCGCCCGCCGAGAAAGAAGCATGTTGCGATCCCTCCAGGGATGATCAGCGACCGCCCGGCCGACCCGCTGGGGGAATCCGTTCACGCTGTTGCGATCCCTCCAGGGATGATCAGCGACGGACGACGTTCATGCTGGCCCACGGCGCGTGGTCCATGTTGCGATCCCTCCAGGGATGATCAGCGACACGGGAAGTGGGAGAGGATCACCCGCTCCCCGCGTTGCGATCCCTCCAGGGATGATCAGCGACGTGGTCCGACCGTCGCCGCGCGGGTCAGGCCCTCAAGTTGCGATCCCTCCAGGGATGATCAGCGACCCCATAGTAAAGGTGCAGGTCAAGGGCGGTGTGAGCCGGGTACATGACAGCGATCTTGCAGCGGTCCGGCGGTAATGCAACTGCGCAGGTCAGAGCCATGATCCAAAAAGGTCATCTTGAGTGCTCAGGATGGGCCAGCTTGCTCTGACGCGTGGCCCCCGGCGGGTGACGGGCATGTGCCCGGCGCCTGCTCGCCCATGACGACGAGGGCACGGTCCCATGGCGACGCATCACATCATCGCTTGCTGCGGCATTTCTGCGTCCGCCTGGGCGGCGCTCTGGGCGGCCTTCGCAACGGATATGGCCGTGCGGATGAAGGCGGCGACGGCCGGCGAGCGGGAGTCCTGTGGCCAGGCCAGGGACAGCGTGGACGGGGGGAGATCGCGGACGGTCCGGTAGGTGATGCCGAGCCGGCGATGGCGGGAGGCGACGGAGACGGGCAGGAACATGATGATGCTGCCCAGCTCGATCAGGTTGAAGATCTTCGATAGGTCGAGGGGAGTCGGTCGTTGGTCCCCGGTGACCCGCCTCCGGGGCATGGACGGTGGCTGCTCGCGGCCGTTCTGGGTGTGCGCGGTCGTGGGCGGACGGCCGTCATGGTCGGCGGGTGTGCCGTCGGGCAGCGATCGGCCGGTCAGGTCGGCCAGGCACAGGGTGGAGCGGGCGGCCAGCGGATCGTCGGCCGCCAGTGCGAGCAGGCGGGGCTCGGTCACCAGCGGCTCGACGTCCAGGTCGCGGTCGTCGAAGGGGGCGGGCAGCAGCGCGACATCCGCCCGGCCGTCGCGCAGGGCGGGCACCTGCTCGCCGCGGCCGCCGAGCAGCAGCTCCACCGGGAGGGCGGCGTCCTCGCCCTGGAAGGCGGCGAGGATCCGCGGGAGTAGCCCGGCGTCGAAGTCGGCCTTGAGGGCGACGCGCAGGCTCGGGGTCGGCTGCCCGGCGTGGCGGGCCCGCCGGCCGGCCGCGGTGACCGCGTCGAGTGCGGTCCGGGCGTCGTGCAGGAAGACCTCCCCCGCCGGGGTGAGCGCCACCTGACGCGTCGTGCGCTCCAGCAACTGCACGCCCAGGTGACGCTCCAGCTCGCGGATCGCCCGGGACAGCGGCGGCTGCGCCATGCCCAGCCGCTCGGCCGCCCGCCCGAAGTGCAGCTCCTCGGCGACGGCCACGAAGTACCGGAGTTGCCGAACCTCCAGCTCACTCATATCCGCACGGTATCAATGCGACGCCGATCGGTCCTTCAGCTCCGGCGCCGGGCCGGATTGACTGAGTGATGCCGACGCCGACCGACGAGCGGCCCCAGACAACCCGCTCACGGCGTCGCCAACTCGCTCACGGCGTCGTCGCGTGGGCCCTCAGTCTCACGGGCGCGACGGTGCCTCCCCCTGTGTCCGCCAGCAACCAGTGGAGTTTTCCTTGATCGTCGTCACTGCACCCACCGGCCAGATCGGTCGCCAGCTCCTCGACATCCTCCTGACCAGTGACCAGCCCATCCGCGTCGTCGCCCGCGATCCCTCCCGCCTGCCCGCGCACACCCGCGAGCGCGTCGAGGTCGCGGCGGGTTCGCACAGCGACGCCGACGTCGTCACCCAGGCGTTCGCCGGCGCCGACGCGGTGTTCTGGCTGGCTCCCCCGAACGAGCGGGCCGTGAGCGTCGACGCCGCCTACCTCGACTTCACCCGGCCGGCCTGCGACGCCATCGAAAAGCACGGGGTCAGCCGGGTGGTCGGCGTCTCGGCCCTCGGCCGGGGGACGGCCCTGGGCCGCAACGCCGGACTTGTGACGGCGGCCCTGGCGATGGACGACCTGATCGCGAGCACCGGCGTGCACTACCGGTCGCTGGCGATGCCCGGATTCATGGACAACATGCTCGGTCAGGTCGAGGCGATCAGGAACCAGGGAACGTTCTTCTCGATGCTGTCCGGCGACCGCAAGCACCCGACGTGTGCCACCCGCGACATCGCCGCCGTCGCCGCCCGCCTGTTGCTCGACGATTCCTGGACGGGGCACGACCACGTCCCGGTGCTCGGCCCCGAGGATCTGTCCCAGAACGACCTGGCGGACATCATGTCCGAGGTGCTCGAACGCCCGATCCGGCACCAGCAGATCCCCGGCGAGGCTTTCAGGGCAACGCTGGTCGAACATGGCATGTCCGACGCGATCGCGCAGGCCATGATCGACATGTGCACCGCCAAGGACAACGGCCTCGACAACGCCGAGCCCCGCACCCCCGAATTCACCACCCCCACCACCTTCCGCCAGTGGTGCAAGGAAGTCCTCAAGCCCGCCATCCTCGCCTGAGCCCCCGCCCGACCCGATCCGTTCAGTGATGATCAGCGGCCCGAACAGGTTGATCGTCGGCGAGGTACGGGGAGTGTTGCGATCCCTCCAGAGATGATCAGCGACGTCAGCGCGCCGTCGCGGAGATGCTCCGCCGAGTAGGTTGCGATCCCTCCAGGGATGATCAGCGACGGCGATCAGGGCCTGCCCGGGGTCGTCCCGGGTCGGGCGTTGCGATCCCTCCAGGGATGATCAGCGACCCCTGGAGGCCCTGTTCCAGGGGGGTCTGCTCGTGTTGCGATCCCTCCAGGGATGATCAGCGACAGGTGCCCGGCGCGTACCCGTGGCTGCTGCGGGTCAGGTTGCGATCCCTCCAGGGATGATCAGCGACTGGGTAGACCGTTGCAGGATCCGCCGCGGCTCCTGGTTGCGATCCCTCCAGGGATGATCAGCGACCCTGACCTGGAGCGCGCGTTGACGGGTCGGCGGATGTTGCGATCCCTCCAGGGATGATCAGCGACCCCATAGTAAAGGTGCAGATCAAGGGTGGTGCGCACCTGGCACAATTCGACGATCTTGCAGCGGATCGACGGTAGTGCAAGTGCGCAGGTCAAAGCCATGATTTGGAGGGGCGGCCGAGAGACGTTGCGATGGGTCGGGATCCCCGGCGCGTCAGCCTGGCGGGGTGATGGAACTCGGCCGGCGCCACCGGCAGCGGGAAGCGTGGCGGGACGGCCCATTCGTGCCCGGCTGGCTTGTCCTCGGTCACGGTCTGGCTGGCGTCGGGCTCTCGGACGATCGGGGCGATCGGGGCGATCGGCAACTTCGTGGTCCGCTCACCTGCTGTGAAGCTCCATCTCGGGGTTTCACCGTCCGAGAAAGGGGCGCTGCGCCACCTGTCTGGCCAGGCCGGGTGGCCTGTGCCACGACGCTGCACGGCATTTCAGCAAAGATGATGGGCGGATGGACCCAGACCCCCTGATGACCGTCCTCCAGGTGGCTGACCACCTCAGGATCACGCCGTCGTCCTGGCGGGCCAATGTGGCGAGCGGCGACGCCCCGGCCGCCGACGACCCCGACACCGATCAACCGGCGAATCGCCGCAGGCCGCGCTGGCGGCGCTCGACGATCGAGGAGTGGAACCGGACTCGACGTCGAGCGGGGCGCCCGCACCAGGACACCCCACCGGTCGATCCCGCCTGACGACCTCGCGGAACGCCGGTCCGGGCGCGGTACGACGCCGGAGCGACGCCGGCCCAAGGCAGGTTCGACGCGAGCCCGGGAAACTACGCTCGGGGTCGCCATAGCGTCAGTCCTCGTCCAGCCACGGGCGGAGCACCCGGCAGGACTGTGTGGTCGGCGGGGCCAGGTAGCCGGTGCTGACCAGGAAGTAGAGGTACTCGGGCGTGGTCAGCCCTACCTCCTGGTGCAGGCCAAGCTGCAGCGCACGACCATGGGCCCAACCCAGCCGGTCACATACGCCCTGCTCGCTGATGCCCAGGCGGGTGGCGGCCTGCTTGAGCTGCAGCGGGTTCGCCGGCAGGGACGGCGGCCAGAGCAGCAGGTCGGCGAAGACTAGCCGCACCGCCTGTTCCTGGGACGGCGTCATCGGCAGTGGCGGCGGCGGGGTGGCCGTCCTGCCGGTGGTGGTGTCCCGGGCCGGGCGCGGGCCTGCCGTGGGTAGCGGCAGCGTGTCGTCCTCAAGGAGCACCCAGTGGTGGGTCGCGGCCGGCAAGTCGCGGGTGTGGATCCGGACGGCGGCGCGCGGCCAGGTGACCCGCACCTGGCCGGCGATCGCCTGGGGAGGCTGACCCCACGCGTGCAGGGTCGCGCCGTTGCGGTTGTGGACGTCGAGGTCCCAGCCGAAATCGGTCGCGGTCACGACGAGTGCCTTACGGGAGACCCGCGTGTTCGGGATCTGGCCCCCGAGCGGCAGCCGCCCCTCCCGGCCGACGGTCAGTGTCTGCCCGACCCGCAGCCGCCCCCGACCGGCACCCGGCAGCGCCGCGGTCCGTACTCGTAAGCAAGGACCCGCCGCTCCGCGGAACCTGCGCGTCCATTTCCCACCTTTCACGGTGGATTTCCGGGCCGATAGGCGGGGCGGGTCGGCGAATTCCGGCCCGCCTCCTGGTGTACTTCTTCGGGGGCGCTGCGCCGGCGGTCGATGCCGGCGCCCCCGTCCACATCGGTCGTCGGGACATCTTCCTGCTGCCCGAGGCCGCGGTCCCAGGGCCGATGGTGACGTCCCCCAGAACGAGGTCCAGGGTGATGGGGCCGTTTCCCCGCGAGTTGGTAATAAGATCGATTTGAATTACTAGCTGCGAGGAACCCTGTAGGTCCACGTGAAACTGGTGCAGCTGTCCGATCGTGACGTTGATCGGCGAACCAATCTGGGTTGAGCTATCCTTGAGGAACGTGATCGGCGCGACGACACCCATGGCATTTGCGGGCGTCGTTGGGAACACCGATCCTGGCGTCCAGGAAAGCAGCTCCCGCAACGTTATAGGTGATCGAGCAAGGCCTACCGTATCGCTCGCAGGTAAAGCGGACACAGCTCGGGTAGCCGATGGTTCCGATCTGCTGCGGCCCAGTGCTCGGGGTCGAGATGGCGCCACGCCGCCCGAAGACGCCTCGCCGACCGGGGAGGTCACCGTCCCGCCTGGTGTCGTCCCAGCTCATTCGGCCGGGAGCCTCCACGCCGCCGATTACCCCTCACAGCCGATCCCGCGAGATCCGTCGGGGTGTTCCTCGATCATGCGCCGCGGCGTGGACCCCCGCCAGCCGGGCATGGTCGCCGCTGTGCAAGACTTTCTCGCCGTGCGGGGGGGCGGTTCAGTCGCCGCCATCGGACAGAGCGGTCCACGCATGGAACGGGAGAGGCATGAGATTTCGGGTCGATCTCGCGGCCGACCGGCCGTCGTTGCAATGGGATGACGTTTTCACGCCCGCTCGAGCCCTGGCCTACGATCTGATCCGTGGTCAGGATCCGGAACTGGCCGAGGAACTACACGAGCGTGGCTATGGGGGATCGTCGCTGCGTCCACTCGGTATCTCGGCACCTGAGTTCCGCGGCGCACACAAGAGCCGCGGCGTCTACGCCACATCAGCAGACGGCTCACTCTGGCTTGGTTCACCGGTGCCCCGTGTCGCCTCCGCGCTGCTGGCCGGCATAGCCGGCCGGCAGACGATCCGCTGGGCGTCGCTGCGGCTCACCCTCCGCGGAGTTCAGCTCGAGACGACTCCTGACCATCGGGCGGGCGAGGCAGTCTTCTCCACGCGGACGCCGATTCTCGTCAAGTGGGAGGACCGCTATATCCATCCGGATCACCCGCACTTCACCGAACGACTCAGCCACAATCTTCGTCACAAGGCCGACCTCCTCGGTCTACCCGCCGACAACGATGTCGAGGTGATTTCTTCCGGCCCGCCCCGCAGGTTCGTCGTGCAACGGGCGCCACGGCATGGCAGCACCGCCGAGGTGCGCATCCGGGCGGACTCATCCCTGCTCGACGCTGTCTACGACTGGGGCCTCGGTCTTGGTACCAACCAGGGCTTCGGATGGATTCGGTAACCGGGCTGCATCGCTGACCTGCACCTTTAGTACGAATTCGCTTATCATCCCTGGAGGGATTGTGAGATGGGCAAGTCAGACAAGGCCAAGGCCCATGGCTGGGACTTCTTCCTCTCCTATACCGGTGCAGACCGAAAATGGGCGGAATGGGTGGCCTGGCAGTTGGAGGATGCGGGCTACCGGGTGCTGATCCAAGCGTGGGACTCTGTGCCCGGGTCGAACTGGATGAACCGGATGCAGGAAGGAGCCGCGCACGCGGAACGGACCATCGCTCTGCTGTCCGTAGCATATCTACGGTCGGGGTACGGCCAGCAGGAGTGGCAGGCCGCGCAGGCAGCCGACCCGGCGGGGTTCGCACGCAAGCTGCTGCCGATGCGGATCGAGGACTGCCCACGCCCCGGCCTGCTGAGAACGGTCGTGTCCATCGACCTGTTCGGGCTGCCGCCCGACACCGCCCGCGAGCACCTGCTCGCCCAGGTCCGCGGCACGGTCAGCGGCCGGGCGAAACCTGCCGCTGCTCCGGCGTTCCCGGTCGCGGACTAACGCGCCCCGCCCGTACTCGAGCCGCGCTTCCCCGCCTCGGCGTGCCCGGCTCTACAACGATCAGCGGGTGCGGATCTGGGATGCCGTGCACGGCATCCGTGGGTGAACTGCTGCTCGACGGGTACGCCGGCACCGTCTGGCCGGTGACGTTCGCCGCCGACGGGACGTTGATTGCCGCCGACGAGAACGGCGACGATGTGCGGCTGCGGCCGACCCATTCCCCGAGCCCCCGAGCCCGGTGGGGCGCGGCGGGGCGCGGCGGGAGGCGACGGCTACGGCTTGCGGGCGATGCCGCCGTAGCCGCTGACCTGGGCGTCGGTGAGGTCGGGCGGGACGTCGGCGTCGGGACGCCAGCGGTGCAGGGGCTGGACGCCGGGCTCGACCGGGTCCAGGCCGACGAACAGGGACTGCACCTCGGCACGGCTGCGGGCCGCGGCGGGGATGCCGCGGTCCAGGTAGGTCTGAACCAGCCGCGCCACCCCCGGGTCGAAGTCGGCGGTCGAGTGGGTGATGACCACGTGGCTGCCGGACGGCAGGCCGTCGACGAGGCGGCGCACGATGCCGTGCGGGTCGTGGTCGTCGGGGAAGAAGTGGAAGATCGCGATAAGGGAGAGCGCGACCGGCCTGGTCAGGTCGAAGGTCGAGCGCAGCTCCGCGGAGTCGAGGATGCTCGCCGGGTCGTGCAGGTCGGCGTGGAGGTAGGCGGTTCGGCCCTGGGGCGTGCTGGTCAGCAGCGCGCGGGCGTGCGTGAGGACGATGGGGTCATTGTCGGCATAGACGATTCGGGCGTCGGGGGCGATGTCCTGCACGACCTCGTGCAGGTTCGGCGAGGTGGGGATGCCGGTGCCGACGTCGAGGAACTGGCGGATGCCCACCTCGGCAGCGAGGTAGCGGGCGGCCCTGACCAGGAAGGCGCGGTTCTGCCGGGCGGCGAGCGGCGCGTTCGGGAAGGCCGCGATGGCCTGCTCGGCGGCCTCACGGTCAGCCGGGAAGTTGTCCTTCCCGCCGAGGTAGTAGTCGTACATCCGGGCCACGTGAGGCTGGTCGACGCGTAGATCCACCGGGCCGGTACGGTGCCCGGAGCCGGCGGATGATCCCTCGGACCCCGCATCCCGCAGTCCAGTGTCACTCACCGCAGCCACCCCCACCGGCGCATCCGACTCGAAGGACCCAGCCCGAAAACCCTATCCCGCAATGGTTCCAGGGGTCGGAGAGGGCGCGGTACCCACGGGGTGGCGAGCTTAGAATTCACCCTGAGTGATTGATCTGCGGATGACGTCGCGGACCTGGGCGCGTAGCCAGCGGTGCGGGGCGTCGGCGTCGAAGCGGGGATGCCAGGCCAGGCACAGGGACAGGTTCGGCAGGTCTAGGCCGAGATCGAGGGGCACGAGGCCGAGCGCGGCGAGACTGTCGCGGCCAAGTCGCCGCGGCGCCACGCCGACGAGATCGCTCCGCGCGACGAGCGACAGTGCCACGGTGTGTGACGGGACGGAGGCGGCGACTGCGCGGCGCAGACCGAGGGCCGCCAGCGCGTCGTCGATCGGGCCGTGGAGCCGGCCGCGGCGGGAGGCGAGGACATGGCGGGCGGCCGCGAGGCGCTGCGGGGTCAGCGGACCTTCCGTGAGCGGGTGTCCGGCGCGGACCACGGCGATGGCGGAATCCTCGCCGAGGGTCTCGACGCGGATCTCCGGCGCGGTGGAGTCGATCTGGCCGATCTCCAGGTCGGCGGTGCCGTCGCGCAGCGGGTCGGCTGATGGCGTCGGTTCCGGCAGGAAGCGCAGGCGGACGCGGGGGGCCCGGCGGGGGAGCCGGTCGAGCAGGTCGACACCGATCGAGGCGACGAGCATGTCGCTGCCGAGGATGGTGAACGTCCGGTCCAGGGCGGCGAGGTCCGGCGCTCCCACCGGTGCGAACACGCCGTGGGCGCGCTGGACGAGATCATGCACTTCGGCGTGGATCTCCAGGGCACGCGGGGTCGGGACCATGGTGTTGCCGGCGCGCACGAGGATCGGGTCACCGATGGCCCTGCGGATGCGTCCCAACGCCCGGCTCACCGCCGGCTCGGTGAGGTGCAGTCGGCGCGCCGCGCCGCTGACGCTCCGCTCGGCCAACAGCGCGTCCAGGGTGACCAGCAGATTCAGGTCGACGCCGGCGAGGGCCCGTCCCTCGGAGGCTTCCCCGGACCCGCCGGCCGGGGCGGCAGCGGCGGCTGCGGCGGCGGCGGCGGCAGAACGAGCCCGGTCGCCGTCACTGACACTGACGTTGTCGTCGCCGAAGGTGGTCGACAGGCCAGCGGAATGCATGTCATGCATCTTCGCATTGCCGTAGTTGCATTTGAAGGCAGATCACAGGAGCCCTAGAGTCGTCTCAACGACCTATCGCGATGTTACGCAAACGTCGAGGAGCTTCCGTGACCGCCGACTCCCCCGCAGCCGTGCCGGCCCAGCCATCCGCGCCGACCCAGCCGCCCGTGTCGGTCGAACCCGCGGACCGGCCGAGGCCGGCGCGCAGGCGCCTGCTGGATCGGGTGCTGCTGCGGGTTCAAGTGGCCGCGGTCGAACCGCTGGCCCGGCGAACCCGTCGGATCGTCCTCGCGGGCGATCCGCTGGCCGGGCTCGACTGGGTGCCGGGGCAGAGCGTGACCGTCTTCCTCGCCGACCCGACCGCGCTTGCCTCGTGGCGCCGTGGGCCCCGCGACCTCAAACGCACCTACTCCGTCTGGGACTACGACCCGGCCGGGCGCCTGGAGCTCGCCGTCTACGACCACGGCGGCGAAGCTCCGGGGGCGAGCTGGTCGCGGACGGTCCAGCCCGGCGACGGCATCATCGTCACGAAGCCGGACGGGCACCTCGTCGCCCGCGCCGGCGCACCCCTGCACCTGTTCGCCGGGGACGACACGGCCGCGGTCCCGCTAGGCGCGATCCTGCGCAGCCTGCCCGACACGGCGCGGGCCTTCGCCGTCTTCGAATGCGACGAAGCGGACGACGAGCTCCCGCTGCCCGGGGCGGCGGCCCCGACCCTGACGTGGGTGCACCGCCACGGGGCACCGGCCGCGAGCTCGGCGCTGCTGCCGGCCGCCGTCGCCGGGCTCGACCTGCCCGCCGAACCGGGCGTCGCCTACGTCGCCGGTGAGGCCCGCACCGTCCAGGCCGTCCGCGACCACCTCGTCAACGACCGCGGCTGGCCCCGCCGGGACGTCCACACCCAGCCGTTCTGGACCCCGGGCAAGCGCGGCATGGACTAACACCGAGCACTGACACATCCACCCCCCGCAACCGGCCGCCCGATCGGGGGCGGGCCGTCATCCCGGCGCGCACCGGACCAGCACGCACCGGACCAGCACTCACCCGACCAGCACGCCCTCGTACCCGACGAGGGCTGCCGGGCCCAGACCATCGGCCTTTCGAGAGGGATTGATTCCGCATGCCCGCAGCTCTGCAGGACGCCGCCGTCAGCGCGGTCCTCGACCGCTCGTTCGCCGCCGCCGAGAAGGACGCCATCACCCTGGACACCTTCCGGTCGGCGGTGGGGCCCGACCGGACCGTCGGGGACTTCACTCCGGCGGAGCTGGCCGACCTCGCCGCCGACGTCTACATGCCGGTGTCGCGAGAGGTCGGCACGCTGCTCTACCTGCTCGCCCGCGCGAACCGGCCGGCGCTGACCGTCGAGTTCGGCACGTCCTACGGCATCTCGGCGATCCATCTCGCGGCGGCCGCGCGGGACAACGGCGCCGGCCGCATCATCACCACCGAGCTGTCGGCGGTCAAGGCGAAGGCCGCGGCCGGGAACCTCGCCGAGGCCGGCCTGGCCGCGCTCGTCGAGGTCCGGCCGGGGGACGCCTTCGAGACCCTGCGCGAGCTGCCCGGACCCATCGACCTACTGGTCCTCGACGGCTGGAACCAGCTCTACCTGCCGCTGCTGCGCATGCTCGAACCCCGGCTCGCCCCGGGCGCCCTCATCGTCGCCGACGACGTCACCCTGTTCCCCGACGAGACCCGTGACTACCTCGACTACGTCCGCACCCCGCGCAACGGCTACACCCCTGTCGAGATCCCCCTCGACGACGGCGTCGACCTCGCCCTGCGCCACTGACCCTGCCGCAGTCGAGGCGGGCTGCCGGGCCGTGCCGCGGGTCAGGAACGCGGCGCTGGCCGCGGCGAGCAGCGCGACGGCGGACAACGCCCAGCTGATGTCCTGCTCGGCGTGCCGGGTCGAGCCGCCGTCGTCGACGACGGTAAGGAACAGTGTGCCGATGGTGGCCAGGCCGATGACCTGGCCGAGCTGCATCAGCGTCAGCAGCAGGCCGCTGGCGTCGGAGGCGTCCTCGACGGGGACATGGGCCAGGGCTACCGAGATGGTGGTGGACAGGACGCCGAGGCCCAGCCCGATCAGCGCGGTGGCCACCTCGTAACCCGCGCCGCCGCCGGCCGTCGGGCCGAGGAGCAGGTAGGACGCGGCGGCGAAGGCGAACCCGATCGGGATCAGCGGCCGGTGCCAGGCCGCGGGCAGCCGCTGCCAGGAGGTGCTCGTCAGGCCGAAGGCGGCGACGCAGGGGATGAACGCGATCCCCGAGCGAAGCGGGCTCATCTCCAGCCCGCCCTGCAGGTGCAGCGTCGTGGTGAACAGGAAGGCCCCCCACGTCGACGGCGCCAGCACCAGCGTCCCGGCCGCCGCCGCCATGCCGGGGGCACGCAGGACGCGGCCCGAGATCAGCGGACGTCCACCGGCTGCGGACACGTGCCGCTCCACGGCCACGAACACGACGGCCAGCACGACGGAGGAGGCCAGCGCCACGAATGTCCACACCGGCCAGCCCAGGTCGTGGCCCAGCACCAGCGGCAGCACGAACAGCAGCACCGTCGCGGACAGGACGAGCAGGCCCGGCACGTCCAGCGACGACCCGTGCAGCTCCTCGTCCCGCGGCAGGACCCGCGGCGCGGTGACGAGCAGCAGCAGTCCGATCGGAACGTTGACGAGGAACACCGCCCGCCAGCCGGTGTCGAACAGGTCGGCGCTGAC
The DNA here is from genome assembly GCF_023716945.1 of Frankia sp. AiPs1. Classification (GTDB taxonomy): domain Bacteria; phylum Actinomycetota; class Actinomycetes; order Frankiales; family Frankiaceae; genus Frankia. The sequence goes on from NZ_JAMQQF010000008.1 coordinate 33,090, forward strand.
GAGCAGGCCGCCGGCAGCCTGGCCGACGACCACCCCGCCGGCGAGCACGGCCCCGTAGTACCCCAGCGCCCGGGCCCGCGCGGGCCCAGCGAAGTTGCGCTGAATCAGGCTCATCACCTGCGGAGTCATCAGCGCGGCGCTGGCGCCCTGCAGGAACCGGACGGCGATGAGCGTCCCCGCCTGCGGCGCCACCCCGCAGGCGGCGGAGGTGAGGGTGAATCCCGCGAGGCCGAGCAGGAATGCCCGCCGGTGGCCGATGAGCCCGCCCAGGCGAGCACCGGTGATCAGGAGTACGGCGAAGGTGAGGATGTAGCCGGCGGCGACCAGCTGCAGGCCGGCGTCGGAGACGTGCAGGTCGGCCCGCAGCGTGGGCAGGGCGACGTTCACGATGCTGACGTCGAGGTTCGCCATGAACTGCCCGGCCAGGATGACGGCGAGCAGCACCCCGCTGCCCCGGGCCGCCCCGGCGGCGGGCCGGGTGGCCTGGGGGCTGGAAGGTCCATGCCGGGTAAGCGGTTCACGACGTGATGACGGTGCAGGGGCAGCAGACGTGTTCCGTGACATGGGCACAGCGTGAGGCCGACCCGGTACTGGTAACGCGAGCCTGTTGATGCTGGTACTGACAGCACCTGGCGCATCCTCACGGCTCCGGCGAGGCTGTAGCCATGACGACGCCCGTGACAGTCCCGGCCGCGGTGCGGGACATCTCCGCCGCGTCGCAGACCGTGTCGGTTCGGGCCGTCGCCCGCTCCGGGCGACGGCGCGGCGAGCTGGCGTTGTTCCTGCGCAGCCGGCGCGAGCGCATCAGCCCGCAGGAGGTCGGCATGCCGCCCGGCCCCCGCCGGCGTACCCCCGGGCTGCGCCGCGAGGAGGTCGCGCAGCTCGCCGGGGTGGGCGTCACCTGGTACACCTGGCTGGAGCAGGGCCGTCCCATCAACGCCAGCGCCCAGGTTCTCGACGCGGTCGCCCGCACGCTGCGCCTCGACGACGCCGAGCGGCAGCATCTCTACCGGCTGGCCGACGTGCCCCAGGCGCAGCGCGGCGCGGACAGGGACGACGACGTCCCGCGGGACGTGCCCGCGATCCTCGACGCCCTCGATCCGCTGCCCGCGATGCTGCTCAACGCCCGCTCGGACGTGCTGAGCTGGAACGGTGCCTTCGCTGATCTCCTTCCGGCGCTGGCGGCGGCGCCACCCGAGCGGCGCAACACGGTGTGGTATGCATTCACCACACCGTCGTGCTGCAACCCGTTCCGTAATCTGCACGAACAGGCGTCCGAGCACGTCGCGATCTTCCGTTACCGCTACAGCCAGCACATGCGCGAACCGGAGTGGCTGGATTTCGTGCGGCGGATCTGCGCCGCCAGCCCACTGTTCGCCGAACTGTGGGCCACCCACGACGTGGCGCCGCCAGGCCAGTGCAACAAGGTGTACTGGTATCCGAAAATCGGCGCTATCGCGACGCGGTCGACCAGCCTCGACCTGACCGATCAGCCCGGCAACCGCCTGGTCGTCTACACCCCGGTCGACGACGACAGCCGTGACCGCCTCGCGCGGCTGCGGGCCCACCCGGAGTTCGCGATCGCCCCGCACCGGCACTGATCCGGCCTGCCCGCGGCGGAGCTGTCACCGTTTACCAGGCGGCCGGGCCGGTCCGGTCGAAGTAGCCGCCGGTCGGGCCGTCGGCGCCGATCGTCGCCAGGCGGACGATGACCTCCGCGCCCTCCTCGACGGTCTGGGTGCCCTGGTGGCCGTTGAGGTCGGTGGCGGTGTAGCCGGGGTCGACGGTGTTGAACCGGATGGCGGGGAACGCCTTGGCGTACTGCGCGGTGATCATGACCAGCGCGGTCTTGGAGGAGTGGTAGTCCAGGCCCGTCACCTGCGACTCGATCCGGCTGGGATCGTTGGTCGCCGCCAGCGAGCCGAGGCCGCTGCCGACGTTGACGACGACCGCGGCCTCGCTGTCCGCCAGCAGCGGCAGGAAGGCGCGCGTGACCCGTACGACGCCGAAGACGTTCGTGTCGTAGGTGGCCAGCATGTCGGCCGCGGTGACCTCGCCGAGCCGGCCGAGCTTGCCCGCGCCCACGATCCCGGCGTTGTTCACCAGGACGTCGAGGCCGCCGGCCTCCGCCTGGACGGTCTTGGCGGCGGCCTCGACGGAATCCTCGTCGGTGACGTCGAGCTGGACGAAGCGGGCGCCGAGCCGCTGCGCCGCCTCCCGGCCGCGGTCCGCGTCGCGCGCCCCGACGTAGACGGTGTGCCCGGCCTCGGTCAGGCGGCGGGCGGTCTCGAACCCGAGACCCTTGTTCGCTCCGGTGATCAGGGTGGTGGTCATGTCGTGGTCATCTCCGATGATCGCGGGCTGGTGTCCCCTCCACCGTCGCCGTACCCCGGATGGGCAGCCAGTGCCCGCCGTTGCCAGTGGACTGCCAGTACCAGGCTGTCCCGGTGCCGCCGCCGGATACTGGGGACTGTGAGCGGATCCAGGGAACTGGGCCAGGCACTGCGTGGCTGGCGCGACCGCACGGCCCCAGCCACGGTGGGGCTGCCCGTCGGCGGAGTACGTCGGGCTGCCGGGCTACGCCGCGAGGAAGTGGCACAGCTCGCCGGCATCTCGGTGGATTACCTCGTCCGGCTGGAGCAGGGCCGGGCGACCTCCCCGTCCGCACAGGTGCTGTCCGCGCTCGCCCGCGCGCTGCGCCTGTCCGCGGCGGAACGCGAGCATCTGTACCTGCTCGCGGGCCAGTGGGTGCCGGGTCCCGGGCAGGTGTCGGCGCACGTCCCGCCGGGGGTCCGGCGGCTGCTCGACCAGCTCGACGGCGCCCCGCTGAGCGTGTGGGACGCGGCCTGGAACCTGATCCTGTGGAACCCGTTGTGGGCCGCCCTGCTCGGGGACCCGTCCGCGCTGCGCGGACGGGAGCGCAACGTCGTCTGGCTACATTTCACCAGTCCGCCGAGCCGGGTCAGCCACACCCCCGAGCAGGAGGCCCGGTTCAAGGCGGCCATGGTCGGCGGTCTGCGGGCGGCGGCCGCCCGTTACCCCGCCGATGCCCGCCTACGGGATCTGATCAAGGGCCTACGGGACGTCAGCACCGACTTCGCGGACCTGTGGGACGCCGGAGTCGTGGGCGTCCACGAGGCGATCACCAAGACCGTCCACCACCCCACCGTCGGCGTGCTCACCCTCGACTGCGACGTGTTCACCCCTCCCGGCGGAGACCTGCGCATCGTCGCCTACACCGCCGCCCATGGCAGCGACGCCGCGGACCGGCTCAGGCTCCTCAACGTCATCGGCACCCAGGCCATGGCCGAAGACCGCACCCCGCACTGACACCCAGTGGGGCACTTCCACCAGCTCACACACAGTCACCAGGCCGAGGCGGGACACTCTGCGGGGCGCGCTCGGGGCGACCAGCATCGTTACCGGCGCCGTTAACCACACCCACAGCGCCCGCACCCACCCGCAGCATCCGAAGCAGCAGCCGGGCCCCGACGGAGATCGCGAAGCAGGCTCAGGCGTCCGGATTCACCAGTCGGTGTCCAGGTCGTGATCATAGAGGCGCCGAGCTTGCGGCGCAGCGCCGACACGTATACCTCGACGACGTTGGGATCCCCCATCGCGTCGAGTTCTCGACTTGGCGTGTAACAGCCAATTCTTGGCGACGGTCCGGTCGGCGGTGGCGCCGAGCGCCTGCTCCCGCAGTCAGGGCCTGCCGCAACCTGGCCTCGCCGTCGCGGGCCACATCGACCTCGAACCCCTCTCTGTCAGGCTTGAGTGAGACACCCTCCCGGGTGTGGGCTGGCTACGGAGGGCTTGATCGGAGATCCTGTTGTTCATGGAGTCTGAGTCGCAGGAGCGTCCGGACGGATCCCGACCGCCGTCGCGTGGTCCGGCGCCGCGTCCGTCGCGGCGGGTGTTCAGCACGGCGTACAAGCTGCGGATCGTCACCGAATATGAGAACGCCCCCGCATCCGGGCTCATGGGGCGCGGGCCTACTTCCTGGAAATGATCAACCCGGCGCCTATCGCACCGCTCTGGATCAAATTCCTACTGGCGCCGCTCGAAGTGCTCCACATGCTGGTCATCCGCCCGTTCACTCTCGCGGTGCGGTTGTTCGCCAACATGTTCGCCGGTCACATGCTGTTGTTGATCTTTTCACTCGGGGCCACTTATTTGCTCCCCAGGCCGCCCTACATCTTCGGCGTGACGTCGCTACTGTTGGCGATCATTCTCACCGGGTTCGAGGCGTTGATCGCTTTTCTCCAGGCGTACGTGATAACGGTCTTGACCGCCGCCTACATTGCCGGCGCGCAGGCGTCGGCGGAGTCCACCCACACGGTTGACACAGCAGAGAACGGCCCGGCTTGACCTGGCGCCACGGTGTGATCCTCATGTTGCCTCCTTTCCTCGGCCGGGCGGTACTCGGCGTGTCCGGCGGCCCGGAGCCGGGTCTATCGCGACGATTCGGACCATGCCGTCTGATCTTTCGGTTTCCGCCGCTGGCGATCGGACGTGGCCCAGCCCATCAGGAGCGCGGGTCGTCGGCGGATCACCGGAATCCTCGGTGCGTCGGCTCGCGGCCGTAGTCGTGCCAGCGGCGGGTGAGGCGTTCGGGTCGTGGGTGGACCGGGTCGCGGCCGACCTGGGCACGTCGACGGGGAACGCGGTCCGGTGGCTGGGGGTGGAGTGTCGGGTGGGGGCTGGAGGCAGCACCCTTCGGCCCCGGTTCTGCGGGGTGACGTTGACCGAGGCCACGGCAGCCGGGCTGACCGCCTCGACCGGGCTGCCCTGCGAGACGTTCGAGATGATGTGCCTGTCACGGTTCGCCGGCACGGTGTTGGACTTCACCGGACTGGACCTTGCGCATGACGCGTCGCTGACGGCGCTGGCGTTGCGGGAGTGGGCGCTGTTTATCGGTAGCCGCGCCTGCCCCCAGTGCCTGGCTGCCTCTGGCGGGGTGTGGCCGTTGTGGTGGCGGCTGGGTGTGGCCGTTGTGGTGGCGGCTGGGTGTGGCCGCGGCCTGCCCGCAGCACCGAGTGCTGCTGGCGGATTGCTGTCCTCGCTGCGGGCTGCGGCTACGTCGGGGGCATGCCCGCCGGGCAGGGGTGGCACGCCGAGGGGCGGTCGATGCGCTGCGCTGCGGCAATTCCGGCCCGCACGTCCCCGAGCGAGCCGGGTGCAGCCAGCGGCTGGACCAGATCGAGTCCCGCCCGGCCACTGTCGACCTGCTCGACCCGCAGCAGCGTGTGCTGGACGCGGCGTTCGGCGGGCCCGCAACGATCGCGGGCGTCCCTGTCGGGGCTGCGGATTGGTACGCGTGGGCTGATCGTCGCCATGGCGCGGTCGATGGCGGCGGCGAAGGAGCCCTTCGTGCCGGAGGCGAGCCAGGAGTGCTGCGCGGCTACCAGGCATCCGAATGCCGCCGCGGTCAGGGCACGCGGGGTCGGATCAGCGGCGCCATAGGGTGTGCCGACCGCTCCGGCGCGTTCGTGCAGTGTGGTGACCACGACGTCCTGCATGTGCTGCAGCCTCTGCAGGTAGCCGGCGAGCAGGGCGGGCGTATCGAAGACCATTCGGTGGATCGGCTCCACCAGCGCCTCGTATCCGGGTGCCTCGGCGAGAGACACCAGCACGTCGAACACGTGGTGGAGGGAGGTCCATACGTCCTCGTCGGCCGGGCGTGCGCGCAGGGTGGTGAGCATGTCGTCCACGACCAGGTCGAACTTGCCGAGGACGATTTCCTCCTTGGTCGCGAAGTAGCGGAAGACGCTGCGCTGGGACATTCCGACGGCTGCCGCGATGTCGTCGATGGTCGTCACGTCGAATCCACGCTCGACGAACAGCGCGTTGGCGGTTTCGGCGATCTCCCTCCGCACCGCCTGGCGGGTGCGCTCTCGGAGGCCGAGCTGTTTCTCGCTCATGATGCACCAAGCATAGCAGCGACAGTCATACATGGCAGTGACTGACAGCTCAGGCGTACACTGCCAGGTCGGACGTCGCGTCACCACCGGAGGCAGACCATGAGCCAGGGAAAGACCATCGTCGTGACCGGGGCCAGCGACGGCATCGGCGCCGCGGCGGCCCGGCGACTCCACCAGGACGGGCACCGCGTTGTCATCGTCGGCCGCTCCCCGCGCAAGACGGCGGCGGTTGCCGCGGAGATCGGCACGGACCACTACCTTGCCGACTTCACCCGCCTCGACGACGTCCGCGAGCTCGCCGCCGCTCTGGATGCCGCGTACCCACACATCGACGTCCTCGCCAACAACGCCGGCGGCGTCTTCGGTGACCGTTCCAAGACCGTCGACGGGTTCGAACGGACCTTCCAGATCAACCACCTGGCCCCGTTCCTGCTCACCCAGCTACTGATGGACACGCTCGTCGCCTCCCGGGCCGCGGTGATCCAGACATCGACCCTCAACGGAGGCCTGGTCCGCGAGCTCGACCTCGACGACCTCGATCACGAGCACGACTACGGCGCGATTCGCGCCTACAACGCCGCCAAGTTGGAGAACGTCCTGTTCGCCAAGGAACTGGATCGGCGCTACCACGGACAGGGGATCTCGGCAGCCGCCTTCCATCCGGGCAATGTCGCGACCAACTTCGGCTCCCAGAGCACCAGCCGGCTGATGAAGTTCCTCGCGACCAACCGCGTCGCCCGTTCCGTGCTCCTGACCACCCCGGAGAAGGGCGCCGACACGCTGACCTGGCTTGCTATGGGCCGTCCCGGCGTCGACTGGGAATCCGGCGGGTTCTACGAGAAGCGCAGGCCGGGAAAGCGTCTCAACCCCCTCGCCCTCGACAAGGACCTCGCCCGCCGGCTCTGGGACCGCTCCGAAGAACTGCTGGCGTGAGACCAGCAGCTTCAAGAACGGCCACATGGTGAACCTCAGATATAGCCTGTGGGGCTTGGCGGTCGGCATGACCAGCTCAAGCTCCTTGTCGGGCTGAACACATCACGTACCACCTCACCGGGGCGGTGCCGGCCAGCATGCTCCTGTACGACCCGGGGTCGGGTCGGACCCTGGTCCCTGGTGCCAGCCCGAACCGCCTACCTCGCCGTTGATCACCTGAACGGGGCGAGGTACTCCCCGTCCAGCCGCGCCAGGTAGGCGAGATCCATCGCCAGGTGACGACGCAGAATCCCCAGCAGCTCTGTGAGGGTCGCATCCGGTTCGATGGCACACGACCAGGTAGTGATCCTGTCCATCGCAACCGAGCCCGTCGCCCGCAGCCGGTGGTGCGCATGAAGGCGACGGTGGTCGTCGCTCGAGGAGCCCGTCCACATGGCAGCGGCGAAACGCGACGATCCCTTATCTCTTCACCCGTTTTCCAGTACCCCGATACCGCAGCCAAGCTTGCAACGTTGGCCGATTTTGCAATCGATCGTCTTCAGGAAGCACTTCTACATCATTCCTCCTCAACACCGAAGGGTTCGATCACGATTATGGGCGACAAGATCGAGCATTCAGAAATTTCAGCCGAGGATGGCGACAAGAATGATCCGATCCGCCGGATAACGGACGGGGAAATTGATTCCGATATATGGGTTCGGGCCCGCGAGCGGGGTCAACGTAAAGAACAAGAGGAGCGCCGGAAGATATTTGGCGATCGGGAAACGTTCCCAATCATCGATACATACGATGATTGAATCTCGCAACCGAACCAGCGAGAAGCAATATTTACGGATGCCTCGCCTCGAAATAGGATCGAGACTCCCGTGGTTCGTGCTGCGTGGATCCAGGAGTATTCGACCTGCTTCCAATGGGCCACAGGCTCGTGGTTCTGCTCCCGGGAACATTTCTGGGGCCGCTGCGGCGAAGTCCTTACCGACGCAGCGGTTTACCGACATATCGCAGGTGCACTCGGGCCGGATCAGCTCGTGCACTGTGTTCTGGTCCACGGAGTGAATCTGGACCGTAGCGGCCACGAATTGAGGCCGACGGCCGGCTTTTGCAGCCGTGTCGTCTGCTCACCCAATAGCCACGGTGTCCACCCCGGTACCGGCTTGATCTCCGGTGCCTCGGAGCCAATTCGCTCCGAGCCTCCAACCAGCCGTGCCCCGCGAGAACAGCCACCCCCAAATCCAGCGCTCGCCTTTCGGATGCCTACCCTGCAACATCATGACGTCGATAACGACGGGGTGCGCGCCCTCCCGGGTCTGCCACGGCCCATCCTCACCTTCGTCCGCGACGTCGACGTCAAATACCTCCGCGGTCGACCCGCGTGCAGTACCTCTGACAGCCGGGCGTGGTCCTCCACAACCAGCACCCGCATTCGGTCCCCCTCTCGCGGCCACATCCGGCGCCGGCCGCCGCTGACGATCCCGGCCGCTTCAGGCTCGCAGCTGGGGTTGAGAACGACCTGGACCACGACCGGAAGTCGGTCCCGGCGGGGTTGAGCCAGCGAGGCAGATCCCCCGGCGGTGACGATCGGGCCGTTGGGGCCGATCACGCGCGTCGTCGGAGCGATGAGCGGTCAGGGCAGGGTCAGGCGTGGGGGACGGTGCCGCAGGAGGCCAGGGTGGCGCCGCGGTAGCCGGTGAGGAAGGACTCCTTGCGCTGCTGGGCGGAGCCGTGGGTCCAGGTTTCCGGGTTCACCTGGCCGGCCTGGGCCTGGATGCGGTCGTCGCCGACGGCCTGGGCGGCGCCGAGGGCCTCGTCGAGGTCGGCCTCGCCGATGGTCACGTTGCCCGCGTTGTTCGCCAGCGTGCTCCACACCCCGGCGTAGCAGTCGGCCTGGAGTTCGAGCTGGACGCTGAGCGGGTTCTCCCGGGACGGGTCGGCCTGCTGGGCCTGGCGGACGCGGGCCTCGGTGCCGGTGAGCGTCTGAAGGTGGTGGCCGACCTCGTGCGCGACGATGTACGCCTGCGCGTAGCGGCCCTGGGCGCCGTAGTTGCGCTGGAGCTGGTCGAGGAAGCCCAGGTCGATGTACACCTTGCGGTCCGGCGGGCAGTAGAACGGCCCGACCTGCGACGACGCCGTGCCGCAGCCGGTGCGCACCGACTTGGAGAAGTAGACCAGCCGCGGCTTGGTGTAGGTCTGGCCGGCGCGGGCGAACTGGGCGCCCCACACCTCGTTGATCTCGTTGAACGCCTTGAGGACGAAGCAGTCGTCGTACTGGTCGATCGCCCCGGCGGTGTTGCACCGCCGGGCCACGTCACCGGACGTGCCGCCGCCGGACGTGCCGCTGCCGGGCTGCGACAGCGGCGACCCGGCCGAGTCCGACCCGCCGCCGCCGAGGACCGCGACGAGCAGGTAGATGACGACGCCGAGGATGCCGGCCCCGCCGCCGCCGACCGCGAGCCCCCGGCCGAGCCCCCCGCCTCCGCGCTGGTCCTCCAGCTCCGAGGCATCCACAGACTCGTCGTCGAACTGCATGTCCCGCCCTTCGCCTGTCCCGGTCTCGGACCTGTCCGGTTCGCCGGGTTCCGCAAGGCAGTATGTCCGCGCCGATCAGCCGTTGAACATCGACCCGCGGCCGCCACCGCCACGCACAGCCAAAACGGTGCGTTCTGCACGGTCAGCGCCGCCACGGTGGGCGCGCGGCGGCGGGCGGCGGCGGGCGGCGGGCGGCGGGTCTGGGCCGTCAGCGGGAGGGCTGATCGGGGGCGTCGAGCTGGTGGGCCAGCAGGGTCTGGTCGAAGTAGAGGCGGTTCTCGGTGATCAGGCCGTGCTGGACTCGGTAGACCTCGACGACCCGCAGTGTGACGCGCCGCCCGGTCGGGGGGTGCTCGGTGCCGTCGGCGTCGCGCAGGACCCCGGTGTGCGTGGCGGTGAGGGTGTACTCCTCGACGACGAGCTCGCCCTGTTCGGCGAGGATGTGCGTGTCGACGTCCGCGTCGCCGAACGCGGCGAGGAACGCGGCGCTGTACCCGGCGGCGGCGTCGCGCCCGCAGATGCGCACCCCGCCGGGGGCCTCGACCACGAGGTCGTCGTCGAGCAGCGCGTGAACCGCGGCCTCGTCACCGGCGTCGAAGGCGTCCAGCGCCCGCTTGACCGTGTCCAGTGCCTCCCCCATCGGGGCCCTCCCGCTGCGTCGCCGCGACCTCACCGAGAGAAAATCATCCCATCGGACGTGACCAGGCGACGACGGATTCACCCGATCCCACGGCCGACGGGCGGCACCGCCTGGCACCAGCCGGGCGGGCGGCGGGCCGGCGGCGGTCAGACGCCGGTGGTCGAGCCGGGACGAATGATCATCAGCACGGTGACGGTGGCCCAGAGCAGGTTGAAGATGCCGGCGGTCATCGCGAGGCGCTTGGTGCGGGCGAGCGCGAAGCCGTTGCCGGTCGCCGCGCCGCTGTCCAGGGCCGCCGCCACGCGGGAGGCCGGCAGGCTGGTGGTCGGCTGGTCGGCGGTCGGCAGGTCCATCGCCGAGACGGCCCCGGCGGGCGCGCCCCCGGGCGAGGCCTCGGCCTTACCGGCCCCTGTCCCGGCACCGGCACCGGCGACGCGGGCGGCCGCGGCGGCGGTGATCTCGTCGATGAGGTTGCGCTGCGCGGGCAGGATCGCGAACGCGAGCACGAGTGCGGCGAGGCCGGTCAGCGCGATCGCGACCATGAGCCAGGTCTGGCCGAGCACGTCGAGGCTCTGCGCGGTGAAGAACCCGAACACGACCACGAGCAGGCCGAGCGCCGAGTAGATCCCGCAGATCCGGTACAGCACCCGCGCGATCCCGGCGGAGTGCTCGTCGCCCGGGCGGGCCAGTGCCGCGCGGGCGGCCGACGGGAACATGCTCGCCGCCACCGTGACCGGTCCGATCGCGACGATCGCGGCAAGAACGTGCACGCTGAGCAGGAACTTGGTCACGGTTTTGCCCCGCGGGGCGCCTCGGGCGCCGGCCGCGGCGGCCAGAAGCACAGCAAGCAGTTCACGCAACACACCTCGCCGGAACGGGCACCGCCCGGCCGCGAAGCCCCGGAGATCACCAAGCCGCGGTGATCGCCGAGCCGCGGACATCACGGAGCCGGGAGAAGGGTCTGACGGTTCGACGTCGACGCTACGACCGCCGGGACGCCGGCACGCTGACAGGATTGCCAGGTATCGCCGTCTTCTCGCCAACCCCCGCCAGCGCCGCGGGCCCCGGGCTCCGCCCATCCGTGCCCGCCAGGCCTTGGACCAGCGAAAACAGTTCAAATACCGCTAAAACGCCCGGACGGCGACGGAAATGAACCGCGCGCCACCATCGGGCTCGCCTGGACCCCCGACCTCGCGCGCTTCTCTATTTCCGATCAAGGGGGGTGGCGCGGGAGGCACCGGGTTCGCTGGTCGGCTGGTCGGCTCGTCGGCTGGCGCCTGACGACCAGACCGGGAGGTGGCACCGGGACGGCCGGACGGGGGACGGCCCGTCGAGTCGCCGCGGGCTCCGTCGGGGGGCCGGAAGCGGGCGAACGGGTGCCACGGGCCGGGTTAGGTTGGCCGGTATGCACGTGGTGGCCGTCCTCGCGATGGACGACGTCGTCCCGTCCGACCTCGCGACACCGCTGGACATCTTCGGTCGCACCCGCCTGACGGACGGCCGCCCGGCCTACGAGGTGCGGCTCTGCGCCGCCGGCCCGGAGGTGACGGCGGGCGCCTTCGCCCTGCGTGCTCCCTGGCGGCTCGACGCGCTGACCGCGGCGGACACCGTCATCGTGCCGGGGTGCGACAACCCCGCTACGGAGCCGGACGCCGCGGTGCTCGACGCGCTGCGGGCCGCCGC
>NZ_JAMQQF010000900.1 GCF_023716945.1 Frankia sp. AiPs1
GTGCGTCCCCGGCGGTCCCGGCGGCCGGTGCGCAGGTCCAGCTCGAGATCGGTGGTGCCGGCGGCGAGATCCACCGCGGCGCGCGCGGCCGCGGACAGCGGGGCCCGGCCGAGCGCGCCGTGCAGGATCACCCCGGTGGCGTTGATCACTGGGCGCAGTCCGGTGGCCGTGCGGGCGAGTGTCATCGGCGCAGGAACCGGACCGTCGCCGGCGCGGTACGCGAGGGGAACCGCGTCGTCCATCACTCCACGTGAAGTTAGTGCTTCTTTCCGAGATTTTCACGGAGCCCACCACCGATGGATGGTGTCCTTTCGTGTTCCTGTGGCTCGTTCCCCGTCAGAGCGCCAGCGGGGCGGATCGAGGCGAATGCCGACGGTCCGCGCAGGCTGTACTGTCTCCCTCCGAAGGGGAGTAGCCCCGCCGAGCGGCCCGCCTCCGGTGCGCACGGCCTGGGACGACGGACGTGTCCGTCGCCGGGCCGGCCGGGTGCGGCGTCCGAGCGGTCCGGTCGTCGACATACTGGCGTCCGCCGAGCGGCCCATCCAGGGCCGGTCCGCGGGCACCCGGCGGCCGGGCCCGGCCCACGCGGCCGGGTGGGCGAGACCTTCGACACGGCAGGCATGCCGGGTCGAAGGCGCGTCCCCGCCCCCGGCCCGGTCCCACGGAGAGGTCCGGGCATTGAGCATCACCACCGCACTCATCACCTTCGGCGTGATCTTCCTGGCGGAGCTTCCCGACAAGACGATGGTCGCGAGCCTCGTGCTGGGTAGCCGCTTCCGACCGCTGCACGTCTGGGCCGGGGTCGCACTCGCCTTCGTCGTGCACGTCACCGTGGCCGTGGCCGCCGGCAGCGCCTTCTCGCTGCTGCCGCACCGGATCGTCGACACGATCACAGCGGTGCTCTTCGTCGTCGGAGCCGTGCTCGTGCTGCGCGAGGGCCGTGAGAGCGACGGTCCGGAGCGGGACGAGCCGGATCGGGCCGATGCCGCGGCCGAGCGAACCGCATCCCCGGCGCCGGCCGCGGCCGCGACGTTCTGGCGGGTCGCGGCCACCTCCTTCGGGGTCGTCTTCGTCGCGGAGCTCGGCGACCTGACGCAGATCTCGACGGCGAACCTGGCCGCCCGGTTCGACGCGCCGGTGGCGGTCTGGATCGGTGCGGTGCTGGCCCTGTGGACGGTGGCCGGCCTGGCCATCGCGGGGGGACGCGGGCTGCTTCGCCTACTGCCCATCGCGGTGATCACCCGGATCGCCGCGGGCGCCTTCCTGGTCCTGGCCGTCGTGTCGGCGATCGAGGCGGTGCGCGGCTGAACCCGGCGCGCCGCGGCTACCGGAGCACTGGCCAGCGCGGGTCGTCCGTGGCGAACACGAGGACGACGTCGGTGTCCGAGGCGAAGTCGACCAGCCGCGCCCGCGCCGGCAGCCGCGCAAGCGCGTGGCGCAGCTGTTCGGCGGCGGATCCCTCGGCGACGCAGACGACGTGGTGCGAACGGACGGCGGCCCGTCCGTCGCCGTCCTCGCCGCAGCGGTCGGCAGGGACGGGG
>NZ_JAMQQF010000901.1 GCF_023716945.1 Frankia sp. AiPs1
GCCCGCGCCGGCTGGCTGCCGCCCGCGGCGAGCACCGTGACGACGAGGGCGTCGGCCCGGCCGAGGGTGGCGAGCAGCTCCGGCTCGGCGGTGCGCAGCGACGCGCAGTACACCGGCAGCGCCGTGCCGCCGGCCCGCTCGACCGCGGCGCACAGCTCCTCGACGAACGCCGTGTTGCCGGCGACGTGATGCGCCCGGTAGTACAGCACCCCGATCACCGGGCCGGCCGGGGTTGGCGCACCGGCGGCGGCGGGCCGGTCGAGCACGCCCCAGGCCGGGGTCGTCACCGGCGGGGCGAACCCGCCGCCGGTGAGCAGCAGCGTGTCGGCGAGGAAGCGGTGCAGCTCGCCGAGGTTGGCCGGCCCGCCCTCGGCGAGGTAGGCGTGCGCTTCGGCGCAGATGCCCGCCGGCACCGTGGAGATCGCCATGAGTTCCGCGTCCGGGGCCCGCTCGCCGCCGAGGACGACCACCGGCCGCGGCCCGGCGAGCAGGGCGGCCAGGCCCTCCTCCCACATCCGCCGCCCGCCGAGGATGCGCACGACGACCACGTCGACGCCGTCGGTCAGTGCGTCGAGGTCGGCGGCGTCGGTGACGTCGAGGCGGGCCGGGTTGCCGAGCCGGTAGCGGGCGCCGCTGGCCCGCGCGGAGAGCAGATCGGTGTCGGAGGTCGACAGCAGCAGCACGACGGCGTCGAACTCGCTCCCGGCGGTGGGTTCGGCCGGCCCGCTGGACGCAGGGGGTACGGACGCAGGGGGAGAGGGCACGGACGCAGGGGTCCCGGACGCAGGGGTCATGGTGCTGCCTTTCCCGGACTTCCTCGCCGTGGGCCGCTCGTGGCTGCCTCACGATGGCAGAGCGGGAGCGGGATGTGTCAAGCACTGTGTGCGGATACCGTCACGACCGACGATCAACCGACAGGTGCCGGGTGCGGCACGTATGCTCCGCCGGTGTCCACCAGCCCGCGGGAGCGCGTCCGCGACGCGTGCCCCGGTGTGCTGCGGACCCATCCGGCGGCGGACGGTGCGCTGGCCCGACTGCGCATCCCCGGCGGAGCCCTCGACAGCGCCGCGGCGCGGACACTCGCCGCATGCGCCCGGGATGTCGCCGACGGCCACCTGGAGCTGACCTCCCGCGGGAACGTCCAGCTTCGCGGCCTCGCCGACGGCGCCGCCGCGGTGCTCGCTGCCCGGGCCGCGGCGGTCGGGCTGTTGCCGTCGGCCACCCACGAGCGGGTCCGCAACATCGTCGGCTCCCCGCTGTCCGGGCGCGCCGGCGCGGGCGTCCGCGACATCGCCCCGCTCGTCGACGCGCTCGACCGCGGGCTGTGCGCCGACCCGACACTCGCCGAGCTACCCGGCCGGATGCTGTTCGCCGTCGACGACGGCAGCGGCGATCTGGCCGGCCTGCCCGCCGATTTCACCCTGCGGGCCGAGCCGGCGGGGCAGGCCCTGCTGCTCGTCGCGGGTGAGGCGAACGTGCTGCGGCTGGCGCAGAGCGCCGCCGTGCCCGCGCTGCTCGCCGCCGCCCGGGCCTTTCT
>NZ_JAMQQF010000902.1 GCF_023716945.1 Frankia sp. AiPs1
ACCACGGTGAACGACGCGGACCGCCGCCGGGGCGACCTCGGCGCCGCCGGCCGGGCCCCCGACGGTCGCGCACAGGTCGTGAGCGCGACCGGCGATACGCGCGCCGACGCGCCGCGGGCGCACCAGGGTCATGCCGGGCTCCCCTCGTCCAGGTCGGCGACGACGCGGGCGAGCGCGGTGACGCCGGTGCTGAGCTGGTCGGCGCTGACGGTCAGCGCCGGGCGGAAACGCAGGGTGCGCACGCCCGCGGGCAGCGCGAGGACATGTTCGCGCACCCGCAGCCGGCGCAGCACCTCGTCGCGGGTGGCCCGGTCGGGCAGGTCCACCGCGCAGAGCAGGCCCCGCCCGCGCGGGTTGGTCAGCAGCCCCGGATGGGCCGCCGCGAGCGCGGACAGCTCGGTCAGCAGGCCGGCCCCGAGCGCACCGGCCCGGGCGATCAGCCCCCGGGCCTCGATGACCTCCAGGATCCGGGTCGAGCGGACCATGTCGACGAGGCCACCGCCCCAGGTGGAGCTGATCCGGCCGGGGACGGCGAGGACGTTGGCGGCGACCTCGTCCACCCGCCGTCCGGCCATGATTCCGCCGAGCTGGACCTTCTTGCCGAACGCGACGATGTCGGGACGCAGGCCGAGCTGCTGGTAGGCCCAGGCCGATCCGGTCACGCCGACCCCGGTCTGGACCTCGTCGAGGACGAACAGCGCATCGTGGCGCAGACACAGCTCGGCCATGGCGGCGAGGAACTCGGCGCGCAGGTGGTTGTCACCGCCCTCGCCCTGGATCGGTTCGGCGAGGAAACAGGCGATGTCGTGCGGATGGGCGGCGAAGGCCGCCTCGGCCTGCGCCAGCGCGACGCGCTCGGCGGCGACGACGGCGTCGAGGGCGGCCGGCGTGCAGGGAAAGGTCATCGCCGGGCAGTCGATGCGCGGCCAGTCGAACACGGGAAACCGGTCGGTCTTGACCGGATCGGTGTTGGTGACCGACAACGTGTAGCCGCTGCGCCCGTGGAAGGCGTGACGCAGGTGCAGCACGCGACGGCCCAGTCGGGCCGGACGGCCGTGCGCGGCGTTGTGCCGGCTCTTCCAGTCGAAGGCGCACTTGAGCGCGTTCTCCACCGCCAGCGCGCCGCCCTCGACGAAGAACAGGTGCGGCAGCGCCGGGTCGCCGAGGACCCGGGCGAAGGTGCGCACGAACTCGGCGTAGGCGGCGGTGGCGACGTCCGGGTTCGCCGGCTTGTTGATCGCGACGCGGCCCAGCCGGTCGAGGAAACTTGCGTCGCCGGCCAGCTCGGGCGGGTTCACCCCGAGCGGCGCCGAGGCGAAGAAGCTGTAGAGATCGAGGTAGTGCCGGCCGTCGCGGGCGTCGACCAGAACGCTGCCGGCGCTCTCGGTCAGGTCGCAGACCAGGTCCATTCCGTCGACGAGCACGTGGCGGCGCAGGACGGCCAGCACGTCGCGCGCCGCGACGCCCGGCCCGACCGGCACAGCCTCCCCCGCCTCCACAGCCTGCCCCGCCTGCCCCGCCTGCCCCGCCTGCCC
>NZ_JAMQQF010000903.1 GCF_023716945.1 Frankia sp. AiPs1
GGCGGGCGGTGCGGGGGCGGCCGGCCGATCCGGTGTGGGCCCGGCCGGCGCTCGTCGGGCTGCTCGCCGCCGCGGCGGTGCTCTACGTCTGGGACCTGGGCGCCTCGGGCTATGCGAACAGCTTCTACGCGGCGGCGGTCCAGGCCGGGACGAAGAGCTGGAAGGCGTTGCTGTTCGGATCGCTCGACTCCGGGAACTTCATCACCGTCGACAAGCCGCCGGCGTCGCTGTGGGCGATGGCGCTGTCCGGGCGCATCTTCGGCTTTTCGAGCTGGAGCATGCTCGTTCCGCAGGCGCTGGGCGGCGTGGCCGCGGTCGGCCTGCTGTTCGCGGCCGTGCGCAGGTGGTTCGGCCCCGCCGCCGGCCTGCTGGCCGGCTCCGCGCTGGCCCTCACCCCGGTGGCGGCGCTGATGTTCCGCTTCGACAACCCGGACGGCCTGCTCACCTTCGTCCTCGTCCTGGCCGGATACTGCCTGGTCCGCGCGCTCGAGGAGACGTCGACGAAGTGGATGGCGGCGACCGGCGCCGCGCTCGGCCTGGCCTTCCTGACGAAGACGCTGCAGGGTTTCCTGGTGCTGCCCGCGTTCGCTCTGGTCTACCTGATCGCCGCGCCGACCGGCTGGCGGCGGCGGGTGTGGCAGCTTCTCGCGGGCGGGCTGGCGATCGTGGTCGCCGCCGGCTGGTGGGTGGCGACGGTCGCGCTGTGGCCGAAGGGTTCGCGTCCCTACATCGGTGGTTCCACCGACAACAGCGCGCTCGGCCTGGCCTTCGGCTACAACGGCCTGGGCCGGATCTTCGGCGGTGACGGCAACCGCGGCGGTGGCGGCGGGGGGTTCGGCGGCGGCCGGGCGAACCTGAGCGAGCTGGCCAGGCGCGATCCGCAGCTGGCCGAACGGGTGCAGGCGGCGCTGGACGGTCGTCGTGGTGGTGCTGGTGGTGGTGGCGGCGGGTTCGGGGGTGGCGGGTTCGGGGGCGGCGCCGGCTGGGACCGGCTGTTCGGCGACCAGATCGGCGGCCAGGTCTCCTGGCTGATCCCGGGCGCGCTGATCCTGCTCCTCGGCGGCCTGTGGGTGACCAGGCGGGCGCCGCGCACGGACCGGACCCGGGCCGCGCTGCTCCTCTGGGGCGCCTGGATGATCGTGACGTCGATCGTGCTGAGCTTCGCGCAGGGAACCTTCCACCCCTACTACACGGCGTCGATCGCGCCGGGCATCGCCGGACTGGTCGGCGTCGGCACCTGGACGCTGTGGCGGACCAGGCAGCAGAGGACGAGCCGGCTGTTGCTGGCCGCCGCGGTCGCGGCGACCGGAGCCTGGTCGTTCACCCTGCTGGACCGCACCCCGTCCTGGTATCCATGGCTGCGGGTGGTGGTGACGGTGGCCGCCGTCGCCGCGACGGCAGCGTTGCTGATCCGGCGCGCGCTCGTCGGACGGACGGCCATTGCCGTCGCGGTCTGCGCCGCCGTCGCCGTCCTCGGCGGCCCGGCGGCGTTCGCGGCCGTCACCGCCACGATCCCGCAGTCCGGGGG
>NZ_JAMQQF010000904.1 GCF_023716945.1 Frankia sp. AiPs1
CGCCGCCATCGCCGCCGACCTGGTGACGCGCACGGACGGCCGGCTCGACCTGCCCCGTGGCGACGGGCCGAAGCCGGGCCTGCCGGCGCCGCGCCTGCTCGGCCCGTTCGACCCGGTCCTCCACGGCTGGGACGGCCGGGACTGGTTGGGTGCCGCCGGGCGGGCCGTCACGGTCAACGGCATCTTCCGCCCGGTGATCCTCGTCGATGGACGGGCGGCGGGCATCTGGTCGATGCCCGCCGGCCGCGTCGAGCTCGCGCCGTTCACCGACCCGCCGGACTGGGGGTCGGCGGTGGCAAAGGCGTTGCAGGCGGAGGCCGCGGACGTCCGGCGCTTCCTGGCGCCCCGCCCCGGCTGAGCCCAGGCGGGGCAGCGCCGGGAAGGACGGCTCTCAGGCGTAGGCGCGCTGGTGCAGACGGTCAGGCGGAGGCGCGCAGGCGGAGCGCGCGGGCGGAGGCGTGCAGGTGGAGACGGTCAGGAGGAGAACAGCATCCGGGCGAAGCCGCCGTGCTTGTGATGGCCCCCGTGGCCCCCGTGGCCCCACGCGGGCTGGGCGTATCCGGGCTGGGCGTAGTGCTGCGGCTGTGCGTAGGGCGCGGGCGGCGGGGGCGGGGCGGGCTGCGACCACTGCGCCTCGAGCCGGGTGAGGGCCTCCAGCTCGCCGTAGTCGAGGAAGATGCCGCGGCAGCCGTCGCACTGCTCGATCTGGATGCCGTTGCGGTTGTAGGTCCGCATCATCGCGTGGCACTTGGGACACTGCAGCGTGTAGCTCACGGGGCGCAACCTGCCGATCGATGCGGGAGACATCCGACGTCGCCGGTAGCGTACCGACCGGGGGTAGATCATCCGCTGCGCAGTCGGGATCGCGACGCGTCGCCTGCCGTCCCCGCGATGCGCGCGCAGGCGTCGACGAAGGCCAGACCGACCTCGTCCGGCGCGGTCTCCGGCCCGGTCTCCCCGTTGGCGGCCGGGGCGGCATCAGGGCGGTTGACACCGCGCACGTCCGCACCGGGGTGGCCGTCGTCACCGGCATGGCGGTCGTTAGCGGTGTGCACCCCGTTACCGGTGTCGCGCCCATTTCGGTTGTGCATCTCGTTACCGGTGTGGCGATCGTTACCGGTGTGTCGACCGTTACTGGCGAGGCCGTCGTCCCCGGCGTGGTGGGCGTCGAGGTGGGCGGCGACGGCGGTGGCGGCGTACTCGACGGTGAGGGCCCGCGCGGGCAGGTCGAGCGCTGCCCAGGGATCGTCCGGTTCCGTCACCGCCGGGCCACCGCACGACGTGTAGGCGTCGAGGAAACGCGCCCACAGCTCCACCGGCAACAGGCCGGTCGCGAACCAGGCCGCGGGCCGAGCCAGGTCCCAGGCCGGATCTCCGAGCCCGAGGTCGTCCACGTCGATGATCCGCCAGCCGGCGGCGGGCAGGGCGACGAGCTGCCCGAAATGCCAGTCACCGTGGATCACGGTGGTGGGCCGCCCGGCCCGGATCGCGGGCGGCGGCGGCGCGGGCGGGGGGGGGGGGGGG
>NZ_JAMQQF010000905.1 GCF_023716945.1 Frankia sp. AiPs1
GCCCAGGCCGGGCGCGCGCTGGCCTGGGGCAGCCTCGGCCTCGCCGTCGTCATGCTTGGCACCAGCGTGCTGCACGCGAGTGTCCTCGCCGGCCTCGCCCCCGCCGCGTTCGTCGCGGCCGCGGTCGCCAGCCTCGCCATCACCACCCTGATGCCCGCGACACTCGCCGTCGCCGACCGGGCCCTGCTGGTCTGGTCCGAGCGCACCCAGCTTCGCGCCACCGGCCGCGGCCTGCCGGTCCGGCCGGGCCTGCGCTCGGCGTGGGCGGGCCTCGTCGGCCGCTTCCCGGGGATGCTCGCCGCCGCGGCGGTCCTGCTGCTGGCCGCGCTGGCAGTGCCGATCATCGGACTGCGCCTCGGCGGCGGCGACGGGGGCGTCGACCCGACGTCGACGACCACCCGGCGGGCCTACGACATCATGAGCGACGACTACGTCGCGGGCCTGAACGGTCCCGTGCTCGTTGCCGTCTCGAACCTGCCCGCGGCGAACCCGCCGGCAGCGAACCCGCCGAACCCGCCGGCAGCGAACCCGCCCGCGGCGAACCCGGCGGTCGTGGCAACCCTGCTCGACCGTCTCGGCACCACCCCGGGGGTGGTGAAGGCCTTCCAGGTGCTGCACAACCCCGCCACCCACTCGGCGCTGATCGAGGTGCTGCCCCAGGCGGAGCCCCGGTCGGCGCAGGCCAGCGACCTCGTGCGGCGGCTGCGCACCCGGACGGTGCCCGCCGTCGTCGCCGGCACGACCGTGCGTGTGCACATCGGCGGCCAGACCGCGCTGTTCGACGACATGGCGGCCCGTTTCACCCGGGTGCTGCCGGCCTTCGCGGCCCTCGAACTCGTCGTCCTCGGGGTGAGCGTGCTCGCCAGTGTGCGGCGCCTGGGCCCCACGCTGGCGATCGTCACCGCCAGCGCGCTGACCACGGCGGCGGCGCTCGGCGCCATCACCTTCGTCTTCTGCGACGGCCACCTGGCCGGCCTGCTCGGGGTGCGCGGCGGGCCGATCGAACCGTTTGTCCTCGGCCTGATCCTGATCGTCTCCTTCGGTCTGGCCATCGGCATGCACCTGACCCTGCTGCGCCGGCTACGGGACCCGCAGGAGCAGCCGCCGGACGGCGGGGACCCGGCGACGGTGATCCGATCGGGCCACGCGGAGGTCGGCCACGTGGTCGTCGCGACCAGCCTGATCGTGATCGCCGTCTTCGCCGGGCTGGCCTGCCAGCAGGTGCGCACGATGAAGCTGCTCGGCCTCGGGCTGGCTGTCGGCGTCGCGCTCGACGCGCTGGTGCTGCGCGTCCTGCTGCTGCCGGCACTGGTGCACCTCACCCGCGACGCCGCCGAGAGGCGGCCGCTCACCCGCGACGCCGCAGACAGCCAGCCCCTGGCCCGCGACGTCGCCGACAGGCGGCCGGTGGCCGGGTCCGCCTCGGCCGAGAGCACCGGCACCGACGCACCGCGGGGCCCGGCGGTGCCGGTGGGTTCCTCGGTCTCCCCCTGAACCTTCGACTTTATGGTGGAGCTCAGTGTC
>NZ_JAMQQF010000906.1 GCF_023716945.1 Frankia sp. AiPs1
GTGCACGCGGTGCGCGTCCCGAGCCGCGGGGGCCTGGCGACCGCGCTGTGCGAGATCGCCGCCGCGGCCGGGGCCGGCGTCGAGTTCACCGAGTCCGCGGTGCCGGTGCCGCCCGTGGTCGAGGCGGCCTGCGGCTTTCTCGGTCTCGACCCGCTGCACGTGGCGTGCGAGGGCCGGCTCGTCGCGTTCGTCGCCGCGGCCGACACGGACGCGGTGCTCGCCGCGATGCGCGCGCATCCGGCTGGCCGCGACGCCGTGGTGATCGGCTCGGTCACCGCGGAGCATCCGGGCGTCGTCGTCGCCCGCACCGCCTTCGGTGGGACCCGCATCGTCGACCGCCCACTCGGCGAGCAGCTCCCCCGCATCTGCTGATGCGTCGACCGAGCGCAACCATCCGAGCGGTGGACACGCTCGGCGCCCACTCCAGCCGTCCGAGCCGTACGCGACTCCCGCCCACGCCCACGCGCCGAAATTCGTCCTCGTATGCGACCTGTCGCCCTATCTTGATACGTGGACACAGCGACCTCGGGTGAACAAATTTGGATCTTCGGGTTCATGGCGGTCAACCTTGTCGCGGGAACCGTGGTGCCCGCAGCCATCCGTCGACGGTTCAGCGACACGGCAGCGCGCACCTTCAGGCTTCGCGCCGCCACAGCGAACGGCAGCGCGTTCACCGTGTGGATGGCAGTCTTCTGGGGATTCACCTATGCGGCCATCGGCGCGGGGCTGCTGCTGGTGCTGTTCCTCGTCGAGCGCCGCCCCCGTCAGCGAGCACGCTCAGGGATGGCGAAGACCACGGGCACGCCCCCAGAGACACTCTCGTGACCGTACGGCGCCAGCAGGGTGGGTGAGCGACTACCTGGCGTCTCGACAGCGATTCGGGCTTACTCGTCCGAGGCCCTGCCACTGCGGCTGGGCTCAGCCGGCGGCGCCGATTCGCATCGCGCAGTCGGAGGCGGCCAGGTAGACCTGGCTGCGGCCGCCGGGGTCGAGTCGGACGGTCGGCGCGTCCTTCGTGGCGGTGGCGAAGTCGACGTTCTCCCCGCTGGCGAGATCGCGCAGCACGAATTCACACGTGTCGCTGCCGTTGAAGTCCTTGACCTGGACCTCGACGGCGCTGGGCGGGTGGAAGGCGCTGCTGTCGCCGGTCTGCTGGATGGTGAACGGCAGGGTCGCGTCGCCGCCGCCGGCCTGCGCGGTGAGCCGGCAGCCGGGGGAGGACGGCGTGACGTCGAGCTCGATCCGCCCGGTCTGGTGGATCTGGAAGGTCCTGTCCCCGTAGACGGTCTCCGACCCGGCCAGCCCGGACGGGTTGGCGCCGTGCGGAGCGACGGTGCAGCCCACGTCGTTGCCTGACTGGCGGTCGGCGACAACCAGTCGCCAGGGCCCGGTCGCGGTGTAGCTGAAGGTCGTCGGCTTGTCGGCGCTGTCACCCCCGCGGGTGAGCAGCACGGCCGTGACGGCCGCCGCCGCGAGCACGACGACCGCGACGCCGAGCCCGAGCAGCCGGCCACGGCGCCGG
>NZ_JAMQQF010000907.1 GCF_023716945.1 Frankia sp. AiPs1
GGCCTGGCGCGGCCGCGTCGTCGGCCAGCGCGGCGAGCTGAAGGACGGCCTCCAGCTGCTCGGGTGCCAGCAGCCAGGAACCAGCCGGCGGGGGCGCGCACTCCAGCCGTGCTTCGGCCCGCCCGGTCGCGGCCCGCAGCGCGGTGACCCGCACCGTGGCCGGGCCGTCCTGCGCCCCGAGCTCCCACCGCCGGTGCCGCCACCATTCGGTGCGGTCCTCGTCGGGCGACAGGGGCACCGGGTCCACGCCGGGCGATGAGCTGGGCCCGGCGTCCGGGTCGCCGGCGTGCGCGGTGAACGAGGGCTCCCAGGACGCGCCGGAGCGCAGGAAGCCTCGGACCCGCACGCCGTCGGGCTGCCTCTCCCGGACCGTCCGCTGGGAGACCGGCGTGCCGTCCGCCGGCAGCTCCAGCGCGGGGTGCAGAAGTATCTCGCGCAGCGTCCGCGGCGCCTGGACCGTCGGCTGGTCTGGCCGAGCCGCCGCGAGCGCCCAGTCGACGAGCGCCGCGGCCGACAGCATTGCGCTCGCATGCACCCGGGGGAGTCCGGCTGCGGCCGGGGTCCGGTCGGCGATCTGCCCTCCGAACCACTCGTCACCCGCGGTGGCCAGCTCGATCGCCGTACCGAGCAGCGGGTGGGCGAGAGCCGGCCGGGGCGGCACTGGCCCGTCACCGTCGGGCGGCGCCAGCCAGAACCGGCGACGTTCGAAGGGATAGGTGGGCAGGTCCACGAACCGCGCCTGCCGCCGCAGTGCGGGCTCCCAGTCGACTGGCACTCCGTCGGCGTACAGCGTGGCGAGGGCCGCGAGCACCGCCCGCGCCGTGCCGCCGGGGCGCTCGGCCGCCGCGAGCAGCGCGACGGGCAGCACGGTGCGTCCCGGCTCGCCGGCCCGCACGGCGCTCCGTGCCACCAGCGGGGCCAGCCGGGCGGCTGGGCCAAGGTCGACGAACCGGGTCACGCCCTGCCCGAGCAGCTGCGCGACGACGTCGGGCAGCTGGTTCGGTGACCGGACCGCGGCCGCCCAGAACTCCGGGTCACCGAGCCGCTCCACGGTCACCGGCCGCCCGTTGTGACCGCGGACCAGAGGGATGCGCGGCACCTCGGCCCGGATCGACACCGCCGGCGGATCGCCCTGCTCGCCGGCCAGGGCGACGGCCAGCGCGCAGGCATCGTCCCGGGACAGGGCGCCGGCGGCCCACGCGGCGGCGACCTCCCCGAGGCCGACGCCGGCCACCTGGCGCGGCTCGACGCCGAATGCCGACAGCAGCCGATACAGGGCGAGCTGCGACGCGAAGCCGGCGAGTCGCCCCACGGGCACTGAGGCGACCGGTCGGTCGGAATCAAGCAGGGCCGCGCGCACTGGCTCGCCCAGCCGTTCGGTGATCTGGTCGAGCTCGCGAGCGAACACGTCGAACGTCTCGTACAGGCTCCACACCGCGCCCGCCCGCGGCGCCTCGTCGGCGAACAGCGCTGCCGTGAGGCCGCGGGCCTCAGCGCGGCCCTCGGCCACGCC
>NZ_JAMQQF010000908.1 GCF_023716945.1 Frankia sp. AiPs1
GCATCGGCGAGTGGCGGTGCGGCCGGGTCGGCGAGTGGCGGTGCGGCCGGTTCTGCGGGCAGCGACGCGGCCGGTTCTGCGAGTGGCGGTGCGGCCGGGTCGGCAAGCGGCGACGGGGTCGCGTCGGCACCGGGCGCGGTCACCGGTCCCCCGGCCACCGGCCGGGGGGCGGTGGGGGCGGTGTTGCGTGGGTGCGGCTTTCGGGATCGGGACCGAGCAGCCATCTGTGCTCCTTCGGGGGCAGCGTGAAATCGCGGCGCCGACCCCGCGGACGCTCAATTCCCGAATCACGCGAGAAACGACGTGAGCATCATCGGGTAAACGCCCGGCCAGTCGCCGAAAAATAGCACTGACGGGCGGCGGACGCCGCGAGGAAAAGGTTCCGTGAACGGACAAAACAGCAGGACTACCAGGCGATATGGCGTCGTGCGCGGCTGGAGGCCCGGCGCCACGAGGACAATCGCCCACGTCGGCTGGATAGACGAGAAGATTCGGCCACCCGGCCGTGACGGCGGGTGCACCGGGGCGTTCACACGCCTACTCAGATGCCCATGAGAGCAGGTTAGTTCATCCTGGGCGGCCGGGCAAACAGTTCTCGGTTGCCGGTCGCGGGTGTCGCCTGGACACGATCCGGTTGACGACGTCCGCCCATCCTCGGCGGGCTGGCCGGCCGGCGCTCGGCGCTGGAAGACGGCCAGTCTGCGACCCCGGGGCACTAAGTTCGGTACCGGCCGGATCGGGCGGTACCGCCAGTCGGCGGGAGGCGGGACGGCGGCACGACGAACCAGCGAAGGGAGCCGGCGGTGGACGCGGCATTGCGGCAGGTGGCCGAGGGGGCGACGGGCTTCATGCCCCCGCAGGAGGGGCTGGCGCTGTACACGGCGGCCACGGCGATCCCCGCCGGCGGCCTGATCTGCGAGGTCGGCACGTACTGCGGCAAGTCCACCCTCTACCTGGCCGCCGGAGCCCGGGCGGCGGGCGCCACCGTGGTCACCGTGGACCATCACCGCGGCTCGGAGGAGAACCAGGCCGGCTGGGAGTACCACGACACGACCCTGGTCGATCCGCGTACGGGCCGCCTCGACACCCTGCCGTTCCTGCGCCGGACGCTGGAACAGGCCCAGGTCGAGGACGTGGTGACGGCGATCGTCGGGCGGTCCGAACAGGTGGGGCGGTGGTGGTCGACTC
The DNA here is from genome assembly GCF_023716945.1 of Frankia sp. AiPs1. Lineage (GTDB taxonomy): Bacteria > Actinomycetota > Actinomycetes > Frankiales > Frankiaceae > Frankia. Next base: position 1,189 of record NZ_JAMQQF010000908.1, read on the forward strand.
CGGTCGCGCTGCTCTTCCTCGACGGTGGGCACACCGAGCAGCAGGCCCGGGCCGACTACAGCGCATGGGCGCGGCACGTGGCCCCCGGCGGCCTGCTGGCCATCCATGACGTGTTCCCCGACCCCGCCGACGGCGGCCAGGCGCCGTACCACGTCCTGCTGCGGGCGCTTGACGAGGGCTTCCGCGAGCAGTCGCAGACCGGGTCGCTGCGGGTGCTACGCCGCGTCGAATGACCGGCAGCCGCACGCCGGCCCCGCAACCGTCGCGGCCGGCACGGGCCCGCCTGCCGCTGCCGGCCCGCCTGCCGCCGCCGGGT
>NZ_JAMQQF010000909.1 GCF_023716945.1 Frankia sp. AiPs1
GCGACGGCGCGGCCGATGGGGTGCTCGCTGGCGTCCTCGGCGGCCCCGGCGAGGCGGAGCACCTCGGCGGCGCTCTCCCCCGGCGCCGGGTGGACGGCGGCGGTCCGCATCCGGCCGGTGGTCATCGTGCCGGTCTTGTCGAGCAGCACGGTCTGCACCCGCCGCGTCGATTCGAGGACTTCCGGACCACGGATGAGGATGCCGAGCTGCGCCCCCCGCCCCGTGCCGACGAGCAGGGCGGTGGGGGTGGCCAGGCCCAGCGCGCATGGGCAGGCGACGATCAGGACGGCAACCGCGGCGGTGAACGCGTCCGTCGCCGGTTGCCCGGTGACGAGCCAGGCTCCCAGGGTGATCAACGCGGCTGTGATCACAGCCGGGACGAAGACCGCCGAGATCCGGTCGGCCAGCCGCTGGACGCGTGCCTTGCCGCTCTGGGCCTGCTCGACGAGCCGCGCGATGCGGGCGAGCTGCGTGTCGGCCCCGACCCGGGTCGCCTGCACGACGAGGCGACCACCGGCGTTCACGGTCGCGCCGACCACCGGATCTCCCGGCCCGACCTCGACCGGCTCCGACTCGCCGGTGACCATGCTCGCGTCGACCGCGGAGACCCCCTCGAGCACGACCCCGTCGGTGGCGATCTTCTCGCCGGGGCGGACGACGAACTCGTCGCCGAGGCACAGCTCGTCGACCGGGATCCGCGTCTCGACCATCAGGCCCCCGGGCCCGGACACGGGACGGCGCACCGCCACGTCCGTCGCCCCGAGATGCAGCAGGGCCCGCAGCGCGGCACCGGAGCGGCGCCGGGCGCGCAGCTCGAGGAACCGCCCGGCAAGCAGGAACACCGTGACCCCGGCGGCCACCTCCAGGTAGATCGCGGTGGCGCCGCCGCCAGCGTGCCCGCCGGCGCCGTGGGACATCCCGCCGCCGTGGGACATCCCCGCGCCGGCGGTGCCGGTGCCAACGTCGGACAGGCCGCCGGTGAACGAGAACGAGTGCCGCATCCCCGGGTCACCGGCCCCGCCAAAGATCAATGCGTAGAGCGACCACCCGAACGCAGCGAGCGTGCCGAGGGAGACCAGGGTGTCCATGGTGGCCGCACCGTGCCGGGCGCCTCGGGCCGCCGCGGCATGGAAGGGGCGGCCGCCCCAGAGAACGACCGGGGTCGTCAGCGCCAAGCTGACCCACTGCCAGTAGTCGAACTGCCAGGCGGGCACCATCGCCAGCACCAGCACCGGCAGCGCCAGCACCGCCGAGACGGTCAGCCGCCGGCGCATCGCCCGCTGATCCGCGCCCGGCCGCCCCGACTCGTCACCCGTGGCGCTTTGCGCATCGCCTCCGGCGTCCGCCTCCGCCACGGCGCCGGTGGGCTCCACGGCGCTCCTGGGGTGCACGGCGCTCCTGGGGTGCACGGTGTCGTCCGAACCGACCGCGGTCGAGCCGGCCGAACCAGTCGCGGTCGCCGTCGCCGTCGCGGGGGGGGCGCCGGCGCCCCCCCCCGGGCGGG
>NZ_JAMQQF010000090.1 GCF_023716945.1 Frankia sp. AiPs1
GGCCGGCGTCGTCGCAGCGGGCGGCGATCTCCGGCAAGGCGCCGAGCGCGCTGCGCCAGGCGCCGGGCGCTGACGTGCAGTCGCAGTCGTGCAGCAGCACGGTGGCCCCGCCGCGCAGGTCGGGCGCGAGGGTGTCCAGAACGCTGCGTGGGGTCGCCTCGGCCGTCCAGTCCCGGCCCCACGCCGTCCACAGCACCGGCGTCAGTTCCAGGTCGCGGGCGGCGACGAGCAGGCCGGCAGAAAGGATGCCGTGCGGCGGCCGGACGAAGTGCGGGGTGCGCCCGGTGATCTCGGCGACCAGGTCGCGGGTGCGCACGAGCTGGTCGCGGGTCGACCGCGGGCCGCGCAACAGCATCGGGCGGTGATCCCAGCCGTGCACCGCGAGCTCGTGACCCGCGGCGACCATCTCCCGGGCCAGACTCGGCGAGCGCTCCAGCAGGCTGCCGAGGACGAAGAACGTCGAGTGGACGTCGAGCTCGGCGAGCACGTCGAGGAACTGCGGGGTCGAGACGGGGTCGGGCCCGTCGTCGAAGGTCAGCGCGACGTGGTCGCCGGCGCCGATTCCGGCGAGCGCCGGGGTGACCCGCAGCCGCAGCCGGCGCAGGGTCGTCAGCGACGGCAGGCCGTAGGCGAGGCCCGCCGTGGCGCTCAGCGCCACCGCCGTGCGGGCGGCGCGGCGTCCCACGATGGACCCGCGCGTCGTGACGGACCGCGTCATGACGCCAAACTCTGCCACACGTGCCACCGGGGCCCCAGCGCGACCCGGCCAGCGGTCCGATATGTCAGGACCGGCCGCCATCCGGGCCGATCGGCATACATTCCTTGCACGCAGACGTGTCGACGGCAGCCGCCGGTGGCGGGCGGCCGTCGCCGCCACCGACCCGCGGAAGGCCTCATGACCCTGGCCTCGACCCTGCAGAAGGGCGCCAACGCGCCCGTTCCCGCCGGGCTGCTGCGCGTCGCGGTCGGCTGGGCGCCGGGCCGCCTGGTGGACGTCTGCGCCGTCCTCGTCACCGAGGAGGAGCGGGTTCGCTCCGACGGCGACTTCGTGTTCTTCAACGCGCCGAGCCACCCCTCGGGCGCGGTCGCCCTGACGGCCGTGGGCCCCGGGACGGCCGGCCTGGTGGTGACGCTGCCGCGGGTGGAGCCGGCGGTGCGCCGGATCGTGATCGCCGGGTCCCTCGACGCGGGGACCTTCGCCGACCTGGCCGACCTCGCCGTCGAGCTGACCGACCGGGCGGGCCGGCCGGTGGCCCGGTTCGTCATGGAATCCGACGAGCCGGTCACCGCGCTGGTGCTCGGGGAGCTCTACCGCCGGGCGAACGGCTGGCGGTTCCGCGCCGTCGCCCAGGGCTGGGACACCGGCCTCGCCGGCCTGGCCCGCGGCTTCGGCATCAACGTCCGCGCCGACCCCGACGCCGCCGGCCACGCCGACCCCGACGCCGTCGGCGACGCCGACCGCGACCTCGACGGCGACGCCCCGACCGGCACCTACGCGACGAGCACCTCGTCGACCAGCGCCGACGTCACCGGCAACGAGCCGACCGGAGACGAGCCGACCGGAGACGAGCCCACGCGGGTGCTCCCCGAGATCGACGCGGACGCCCTCTCAACGGACGCCTTCTCAGCCGACGACACCGAGGTCGCCGCAGAGGACGGGGTCGACGCAGAGGACCGGGTCGACGCAGAGGACGGGGTCGACGCGGAGGCAGCAGGCGAGACCGGAGAAGAAGCCGGTGGCGGGGAGGATGCCGGCGGAGAGGGCGGTGGCGGGGAGGATGCCGGCGGCGGCGGAGAGGGCGCGGTGCAGGCCGAGGTTCCGCGGAACCGCTCGCCGCGTCCCGCCCGGCGGATACGGGCGGACTGGTACCCCGATCCGGTGCGCCCGGACCACATGCGCTGGTGGGACGGGGACCGCTGGCAGGGGCCGCCCACGCCGATCCTGACGGAGTCGGACACGAGCTGTGGACGGTGCGGCGCGCGCAAGCGGCGGCGGCTGCTCGGCGAGCCGCCGGCCTGCGAGGAGTGCGCGCGGGCGATCCGGGCGTACCTGTGGGACTGGCGGGCCCGCGTGGTGTCGTCGCTGACGCGCGACGACCCGACCGGCGCCGACCTCGAACCGCTGTGGGCCGACCTGCGCTACCAGCGGATTCCGGAGTCGGCGGGCTGGGAGATCGTCCGGGCGGTCGGCCCGGCGCACCTGGAACGGCTGGCGGCGTTCGCGTTCGCCGACGGGGTGATCGAGCCGGCCGAGGTCGACCGCATCGAGGCAGCGGCCGGGCGGCTGCACCTGGCCGGCCCGGATCTCGACGCGCTGCGCCAACGCCTCGCCCGAGGCCTGGAGCTGACCCGGATCGGCGCCGGCGAGCTGCCCCGGCTGCCCGCGGGTGCCCTGCACATCGAACTCGACGAGATCGTGCACCTCGACGTGCCGGCCACCCTGGTCCAGCAGACCGCGGACGGTCCCCGCCACGCCCCCGGTCGGCTGCTCGCCACGAACCGCAAGCTGCGCTTCCTCGGCGAGACCGGGCGGGGCGCCGAGCTCGGCCTGTCCAAGATCGTCGAGGTGGAGGCGCGGGGCGGATGTGTCGACATCGCCGCCACCACCACCCGCGGGTCGGGCAGCTACCTCGTGGACGACCCGCAGTATGTCGCCGCGGTGCTGGCCGGAATCCTGCGGATCGCCCGGCGGCAGGTCATCGCGCCGGGCAGCCGGGCGAGCCGGACGATCCCGCAGGAGGTGAAGGCGGAGGTGTGGCGGCGCGACGGCGGGGTGTGCGTCGAGTGCGGGGGCGGCGAGCACCTGGAGTTCGACCACGTGATCCCGTACAGCCGCGGCGGCGCGTCCAGCGTCAACAACCTGCAGCTCCTGTGTCGGCGGTGCAACCGCTCCAAGGGCGCGCGGATCTGACGGCGGGCGGCGGCGAGCAGGACCCGCCGGCCGGCGGCGGACGTCGCCGGCCGGCGGCGGACGGCCGACCCGGCGCCCGGCTGTCGGACAACGGGTGACGGGTGACGGGGAATTGGGTGACTCGCCCGGAATGGTGGTTGCATCCCCGGGGAAGGGATCGGTGATCGGGCTCATGGCACAGGCGGGAGATGCGTCGGCGGTGGGGGCGAGTGACATGGTGACGGGTGACGCGGTGACGGGTGACGCGGTGACGGGTGACGCGGTGACGGGTGACGCGGTGACGGGTGACGCGGTGACGGGTGACGTGACGTCGGGTGACGCGGTGGCCAGGGATGTGACGGCGCCGGTCGACGGGAGGGCCACGGCCCCGGACGTGTTACCGGTTCCGGCCGCCCCGCCGGCGCCGCGGACCCTGCCACCGCAGCCGACGCCGACTGCCCCGCCCGCCCGCGAACCGGACGGTGAGGCGGCCGCCGCCGGGCCGGACGGCGCGGCAGTGCTCGCCGTCTGGTTCCTGACCACCGAGGAGCGCGGGAACCCGAGTACGGAGCTGGACCGGCGCCATCCCGACGGCCGGCCGTGGACCACCGGCAACCTCGTCGTGCCGCTCGTGCATGGCCGGGACTACTTCACCCGCCTGCTGGCCTGCGTCGAGGGACTCGGCGACGGCGACCTGCTGCTGTTCACCGACTGGCGCGGGGACCTCGACCAGCGTCTGGACGGCGCCGGCTCCGAGGTCGGCGAGGTGCTGGGCCGGGCGGCCCGGCGCGGGGTGGCGGTCCGCGGCCTGATGTGGCGGTCCCATCTGGAGCTGCTGTCGTTCAGCTCGAAACCGAACCGGCTGCTCGCCGAGCAGCTCACCAGCTCCGGGGCGCGGGTCGTGCTGGATCAGCGGGTGCGCCGCGGCGGCTCCCACCATCAGAAGCTGGTCGTGGCGCGTCCCGCCGGCGACCCGGCGGCCGGCGTTGCCTTCGCCGGCGGAATCGACCTGTGTTACAACCGGCGCGACGACGCGGCCCACGCCGGCGACCCGCAGAGCCAGCCGATGGCCGCGCCGTACGGCGACGCCCCGCCCTGGCACGACATCCAGGTGGAGGTGCGCGGCCCCGCCGTCGGCGATCTGGAGCACACCTTCCGCGAGCGGTGGGACGACCCGTCGAGCCTGGACAACCCGAACCCGCTGCGGCGGCTGTTCTACCGGCTGCGCCCGGTGGCGACCCGGACCGACGGGTTGCCGGCCCAGCAGCCCGATCCGCCGGCGGTCGGCCCGCACAACGTCCAGATCCTGCGGACCTACCCCCGCAAGCTGCGCCCGGCGTACCCGTTCGCCCGCGCGGGCGAACGCTCGATCGCCCGCGCCTACCAGAAGGTGCTCCGCCGCGCCCGCCGGCTGATCTACCTGGAGGACCAGTACATGTGGTCCGCCGAGGTCGCCAGGCTGTTCGCCGACGCGCTGCGCCGCTCCCCGCAACTGCATCTGATCATCGTGGTGCCGCGCCATCCCACCCAGGGCGGCCGGTTCTCGCTGCCGCCGAATCTGGTCGGCCGCGAGCAGGCGCTGGAGCTGTGCCGGGCGGCCGGCGGTGACCGGGTCGGGGTGTACGACGTCGAGAACCATGCCGGCACCCCCGTGTACGTGCACGCCAAGGCGGTGACGGTCGACGACGTGTGGGCCTCGGTGGGGTCGGACAACCTCAACCGCCGATCGTGGACGCACGACAGCGAACTGGCCGTCGCGACGATCGACGACACGCTGGATCCGCGCGAGCCGCGCGACCCGGCCGGGTTGGGCGACGGCGCCCGGGTGTTCGCCCGCGACCTGCGGCTGCAGCTGTGGCGTGAGCATCTCGACTGGGCGGGCCCGGACGGCGAACTACTCGACCCGGAGACCGGTTTCGCCGCGTTCCGCGCCCGCGCCGAGGACCTGGCCGCCTGGCATGCCGGCGGGCGGGTCGGGGACCGGCCGCCGGGGCGGATCCGTCCGCACAGCCCGGCCCGGCTGAGCCGGTTGGGCCGCGCCTGGTCGGCCCCGCTCTACCACTCGATCTACGACCCGGACGGCCGGCCGCACCGGCTGCGCGCCGCGGGCCAGTGGTGACGGCCACCTGCGCCTGCCGGGGCCCGGCCACCACCCACGTGCCACCCAGGGCACACCCAACGGGTCAGTAGATCCGCGGGTAGTGCCTCGATCGCACCGCCCGGTAGGCACCATGGAGGGATGCCGGTGGATGCCCGCCCGGCATGGGTTTGCGTGCCTGCCGCCCGGCGCGAGTTGGCGTCCGGCGGGCGGCCGCAGCCAGGCGAAGGCGCCGCGGGTGGGGGAAGGCGCCGCAGGTGGGGCGCGTCGTGGAAGGGCGGAGGGTGCGGATCGGACGGCTGGGCCCTATCGGCTGGTTGTTCGTCGTCGCGGTCGTGCTCGTGACGGGAGCGGTGGCCGTCAACCGCACCTCGCACGACCACGCCCGGGTGGCGATGTGGGGCGACTCGTTGGCCTGGGAGGCGGGTGCGTCGTTCACCCGGACGGTGCGCGCCGACGACCACAGCCAGGTCCTGGTGCGCACCTGGGGCGGCACCGCCGCCTGTGACTGGCTGACCGACATCCGCGACCAGGCCCGACGCTGGCGGCCGACCGTGGCCGCGCTGGCCTTCTCCGGCAACCAGGGCACGGCGTGCATGCGGGGACGGGACCTGGTGGCCGCGTACCGGGAGGACATCACGCGGGCGGTGGAACTGCTGACCGACCGGGGCGTCGAGGTCGTCCTCGTCGACGCCCCGCCCCGACGTGACCAGCCGGTCGACGCCGCCGGGCTCACCCCACTGGACCGGGTGTGGCGGCAGATCGCCGCGACCCACGAGCACACCCGCGTCGCCCCCGCCGGCCGGGCGATCAGTGCCGACGGGCGCTACTCCGCGACGCTGCCCTGCGCCGTCGGGGAGACCTGCGGCCCCGGCGGAATGGTCACGGTGCGCAGCCCGGACGGCACCCACTTCTGCCCGCTGGTCCAACCGCCGATGACCGCCTGCCCGGTGCCCTCCCCCGGCGCGATCCGCTACGGCACGGCGATCGCCCGCGAGGCCCTCAACAAGCCCGACGGCACCGGCACCAGTGACAGTGATGGCGGTGACTCCGACCCCGGCAACGGTCCCGACCGGGGCGCCACCGTCGGCCCCGGCGACGGGCAGCGGGTGGCCGGCCCGCCAGGCGGCCACCCACCACGGACCTAGCAGATCGCGCCGAGGACTCGGTACGGCTTCTCGTCGTGTCCCGCGGCTCTCAGGCCACCCGGCGACCGGTCGTGGCCATCCGCCGTCCGGTCACCGAGCGTCGGTGCACGCCCAGGTCGTCGCGCCAGGACAGGTACGTCCGGTCGGACATGCCGATGTCGGACAGCCTGTCGGCCAGGTCGGCGGCGAGCGCCTCGACCTCCTGCGGGTGGTAGACCCGCACGGCGAGGCCGTGCCGGTCGACCGAGGTGATCCCAGCCCGGTCCCGCAGACTGGCGTCGAGCTGATCGGCGAGCTCGTCCGGGCCCGCGATGCCGCGGGGCAGCTCCGGCCATGCGACGTCAACCACCAGACCGTTCGTGGTCATGAGCCCCTCCTCCGATGGACGTCGCCCCGTCCCGGCCGCAGCGGCGGGGCCGGCAGGGTGACCGACGGACATTCCGTTCGCCCTGCCAAGAACATCCCCACCGGCGGAACGTCGAATCATGACATCACGGAATGGTCCGCCATCCCGGACTCCTTCGGCGCCTCGCCGATCTGGGGGCCGGTCCCCGGCGGCTCGCCGCCAGCCGGCCCCTCAGCGCCGGACGGCCCCCCTGCGCCGGGCGACCCCTCTGGGCCGGGGGATCCCTCTAGGCCGGGCGATCCTTCAACCTCCGGCGGTTCGGCGTCGGCGGTGAAGGCCGCCCACAGGCGGGCGTAGGGGCCGCCGGCGTGGACCAGGTCGACGTGCGTCCCCTGCTCGGCGACGCGGCCGTCGGCCATCACCACCACCCGGTCGGCGCGGGCGGCGGTGGTGAGCCGGTGGGCGATGACGATCGTGGTCCGCCGGGTGGTGACGGCTTCGGCGGCGGCGGTGACCGCCGCCTCGGTGGCGAGGTCGAGGGCGGCGGTCGCCTCGTCGAACAGCAGGATGTCGGGGTCGGCGAGCTCGGCGCGGGCGAGCGCCAGGAGTTGGCGCTGCCCGGCGGACAGGCCGCGCCCCCGCTCGCCGACGGGATGGTCGTAGCCGTCGGGCAGGGCGTCGATGAACGTGTCCGCGCCGACCGCGCGGGCCGCGGCCAGCACCTCGCCGTCGGCGGCGTCGGGCCGGGCGTAGGCGATGGCGTCGCGGATCGTGCCGGAGAACACGAACGGCTCCTGCGGCACGACGCCGAGCCGGCGGCGGTAGGCCGACAGGTCGAACTCGCGCAGGTCGACGCCGTCGATCCGGATCGCCCCGCCGGTGACGTCGTAGTACCGGGCGATGAGCTTGACCACCGTGGACTTGCCGGCGCCCGTCTCGCCGACGAACGCGACGGTCTCGCCGGGAGCGATCCGCAGGCTCACCCCGTCGACCGCGTTCGCGGCCGTGCCGCCGGCGATGGTGTACGCGAAGTGGACGTCGTCGAGCACCACCTCGCCGGACAGCCGGCCGACCGGGCGCGGATGCTCGGCCGCCGGCGTGGACGTCGGGGTGCGCAACAGGTCGGACAGCCGGCGCAGGCCGACCATCGCCTGCTGGTAACCGTCGAACACCTGGGAAAGCTGCTGCACCGGCGAGAAGAACAGGTTGACGTACAGGAGGAAGGCGAGCAGTGCACCCGCCGAGAGCGATCCGTGCACGGCGAGATGCGCGCCGATGCCCAGGACGAGGGCACCCGCGATCCGGGAGAGGAACTCCACGAAGGGGAAGTACAGGGCGATCATCCGCTGTGCCCGCATCCGCGAGCGCCGGTAGGAGTCGGCGAGCCCGCGGAACAGCTCCTGGTTGGCCTGCTCCCGGCCGAACGCCTGCGCGACCCGCAGGCCCGTCAGATTCTCCTGGAGGGACGCGTTGACGGCGCTGACCCGCTCCCGGGACTCGGTGTAGGCGGCCGACGAGCGGCGCCGGAACACCACCGTCACCGCGATCAGCACCGGCAGCACGGCGATGACCACGAGGGCGAGCTGCGCGTCGAGCAGCAGCAGCGCGATCAGCACGCCGAAGAAGGACAGCAGGCTGACGATCGCGGTGACCAGGCCGGTCTGGAGGAACGTCGACAGGGCGTCGACGTCGGTCGTCATCCGGGTCATGATCCGCCCGGCGAGCTCGCGCTCGTAGTAGTCGAGCCCGAGCCGCTGCAACTGCGCGAACGTCTTGACCCGCAGCACGTAGAGCAGCCGCTCGCCCATCCGGCCGGTGACCCGGGTCTGCCAGATCTGGACGAGCCAGTCGGCGAGGCTGACGGCGAGCGCGACGCCCGCGGTGGCAAACAGCACGTCGCGGGCCTGCGCGCTCACGCCCGCGTCGACCGCGTGGCGCACCAGCGCCGGCACGGCGAGGCCGGCGGCGGCGTCGAGGGCGACCAGCAGCAGCCCCACCACGAGCGGTACGCGCACCCAGGACAGCAACCGGCGCAACGTGAAGTCCGGATCGGGCGCCGCGGCGGCGGCCTGGTCGACCCGGGGATCGTCGCGGGCCGGCGGTAGGGCGGCGACCCGGGCGAGCAGTTCCGGCGTCGCCGGCACGTCCCCGAACGCCCCGCCCCCGCTCAGCACCCGACCCGATCGTCCCCCGCCGAACCCCCGTCCCCCCGGAACGGAACCGAGCCCACGCCCCGACGGCACCGCCCCGAAACCCGAACCCGACGACGCCGCGCTGATCCCGGGCCCCGAAAGCGCTGCGCCGAACGCCCGGCCGGCGGATGACCCACCGATGTCGCCGGTCGCCTCCGAGCGGGGCGGCTGGCCGGCCTGCCGGCTCCGGTCGTCCTCGGCGTCCGCGACCTCGGCGTCCGCATCCGCGGCGTCGGCATCCTCTGCGTCCGCATCCGCGGCGTTCTCGGCGAGGGTGTCGCCGGGGCCGGCGAGCAGGCGGCGGAACAGGGGGCTGCGGGCGACCAGGTCAGCCTCGGTGCCGACGTCGATGATCCGGCCGGCGTCGAGTACCGCGATCCGGTCGGCCAGGCGCAGGGTGGAGCGGCGATGCGCGATGAGCAGCGTGGTGCGTCCCCGCATGACCTCACGCAGGGTGGCGTGGATCTCGGCTTCGATCCGGGCGTCGATCGCGGAGGTGGCGTCGTCGAGAAGGAGCACCCGCGGGTCGGTCAGCAGCGCGCGGGCGAGCGCGACCCGCTGGCGCTGGCCGCCGGAGAGGGTCAGGCCCTGCTCGCCGACGACGGTGTCATAGCCGTTCGGCAGGTTGCGGATGAAACCGTCGGCCTGCGAGGCCCGGGCCGCCTCGACGATCTGGTCGTCGGTGGCGTCGGGCCGGCCGTAGGAGATGTTCGCCCGGACCGTGTCGGAGAACAGGAAGCTGTCCTCGAAAACCATCCCGATCTGGTCGCGCAGCGAGGCCAGCGTCAGCGTGCGGACGTCGTGGCCGTCGAGGCGGACCGTGCCGCCCTGCGGATCGTAGAAGCGGGGCAGGAGCTGGGAGATCGTCGACTTGCCGGAGCCGGAGGTGCCGACGAGGGCCACCGTCTCGCCCGGGGCGATGCGCAGATCGACGTCGCGCAGCACCGGCCGCGACGGCAGGTAGCCGAAGGTCACCCCGGCCAGCTCGATCAGCCCGCGGGCGGTGCCGAGCACGGTGGCGTCCGGCGCGTCGGTGATCACCGGACGGGAGTCGATGATCTCGAAGATGCGCACCGTGCTGGCCTTGGCCTGCTGACCGACGGTGAGCAGGCCGGCGAGGGTGCGGGTCGGGCCGATGAGCGCCCCGAGGTAGGTGCTGAAGGCGAGGAAGGTGCCGAGGGTGATCCTGTCGGTCAGCGCCAGCCAGCCGCCGAGCGCCAGCACGGCGACCTGCCCGAGCGCGGGCACAGCCTGCATCGCCGCGCCGAACCGGCTGGTGATCTGCACGGCCCGCATCCGCAGCGCGAACAGCGTCCGGGCGTGCCCGGCGAGCCGCCCGAGCTCCCGATCCTCCTGCCCGAAGCCCTTCACCACCCGGACGCCGGCGACCGCCTCCTCGACGGCCCCCGCGACCTCCCCGGCCTGCTGCTGGGCCGCCCAGGTGGCGGGGAACACGGTCGTGCGGGCCCGCAGGCCCAGCAGGAACAGCGCCGGCCCCATGGCGAGGGCGATGAGGGTCAGCAGCGGCGACAGCCAGGCCATCGCGACCAGGGAGGCGACGAAGAGCACCAGGTTGCCGGCGACCATCGGCAGGTACGACAGCAGCCCCTGGATGGCGCCGACGTCCGAGATCGCCCGGCTGACCACCTGCCCGGTCTGGACCTGGTCCTGCCGGGCCCCGTCGAGCCGCTCGATGGTGCTGAAGACCTCGTCACGCAGGTCGTACTGGACGTCCAGCGACAGCCGGCCGCCCACGTACCGCCGCACGAACGCGGCGGCGAAGATGGCCACGCCCGCGGCGAGCAGGACGACCAGGTACGGGGTCAGGGAGTGCCGGTGGGTGACGACGACGTTGTCGATGACCTGCCGCTCGACCAGCGGGACGGCGGCGGTGACGAGCGTGCCGAACAGCGCCGCGCCGAACGCGAGGATCACGTTGCGGCGGTAGACCATGACCTGCCGCCCGAGCCGGCGCAGCCAGCGATCCGCCTCGTCACGCTGCGAGGCGTCCGCTGCCGGCGGCGGGGACTCGTCCGTCGCCGCGGCGAGGCGGCGGCCCTGGTGCGGAAGTTCCGTTTCTCCCGGCCGGGGCGGATTGGCACCTTCTCCGGGTCGGGGCGGATCGGCAGCGGGATGCGCGGAGCCAGACGGCTCGCCGACCAGGCGGGGCGTCTCGGCTGAGGATGCTTCGGGGCTCGCGGTGGACCTCCAGGTCAGCAGGTTCCGACGGATCCGGCCGTGCACGGGCGGGGCGCGGGCGCCGGCACCGGACGCGCGGCCGGGGGCGCCGCGGAGACGCCATGGAGCGCATCGAGGCCGACCGCCAGCCCCGCCCGACCGTACGTCGTACGGCGCCCGATCGCGACCAGCTATGTCTATCAGCGAAACATCCCCGGAACCCGGTTGATGCCCGGACCGCTGCGGGCCTGGACCACACCCTGCCCCGGATCCGCAACGTTCACCCCGGTCCCGCCAGGGACGTCGCCGCCATCCACCGTGCTCTTCACCGCAGGTCCGACCCCCCCGACCACTCCCCCGCGATGCCTGGTAGAGTTCTGGATGTCGACGCGGGACCCGCAAGGGAACGCGCAGGCAACGCGCCGTTAGCTCAATTGGCAGAGCAGCGGACTCTTAATCCGCGGGTTCGGGGTTCAAGTCCCTGACGGCGCACCCGCTCCCACCAGGTCATATGACTTTCGGTGATGTATTTAGAATGATCACTGTACCCACGTTTGTACCCTAGTTCTCCGTGCCCTGGTGGCAGAGACGGCAGACGCCCCGGGCCGCTGCGTGAGGTACACAGCCATCCGGGGCGCCCTGGCTTCCCTTGGGTACAGCGTCAGCCCGCTGGTCCCTCGCCGTCGTCCACGTCGGGTTCGTCGTCGCTGTGCGTCGGCTCGCCGAAGATCCGGTCAAGTCGGTCTACCGCGTCGCGCTGCGTCTCGGGCATCACGTGGGTGTACGTGTTCATGGTGAGTTGGATCGTGGAGTGCCCGAGCAGCTCCATCACCGTCCGGGCCGGCACCCCCTCGGCGAAGAGCATCGACGCGAACGCATGGCGAAGGTCATGCAGCCGAAGCCACGGCAGATCGGCCTGACGGCGCAGGACCTCGAACCGCCGGTTGACGTTGCGCGGCTCCAGGGGCGTGCCGATCGACGAGGTGAACACCAGGCCGGTTTCCGTCCACGCGTCGCCGAGCCCGGTCCGTTCCGCGGTCTGCGTGGCCCGGTGCCGCCGCAAGATCGTCACCAGCCGGGGCGGGATCGGCAGCTTCCGGTGCGAACGGTCCGTCTTCGCCGGGACGAACCGCAACGAGCCGTCCACCCGTTGCAGCGTCTGCCGGACATGGAGCGTGGCGCCGCCCAGGTCCACGTCCGTCCAACGCAGGCCGAGAATTTCGCCACGCCGGAGCCCGAGCATCAGACCGCAGGCGAAGACCGCTTCGAGCCGTTCACCGCGGAGGACCTCGACGAGCCGGCGTGCCTCTTCCGGCCGCAGCGCGCGCACCTCACGATGGGGCACGGGGGGCGCCTTGACCGCCTTCGCCACGTTGCGCGCGACCAGGTCGAGCCGTTCGGCTTCCGCCAGGGAGTTGCGGATCAGGCTGTGCACGTGCCGGACACTTCCCGCGGACAGACCGGCCTTCCTCGCCGTGCTGACGAGCCGCCGCACGTCCAGCGGCGTGAGCTTGTCGAGCTGGACACGACCGATCACCGGAATGATGTGCGTATTGATCAGCCAGCGGTAGGCGCGGAGCGTAGAGGCCCGCGTTCCGTCCCCTTCCTTGATTTCCAGCCACTCCCCCAGCCATACAGCCGTCGTCCGGCGCTCGGCGGTGACGTTGACGCCGAGTTCCGCCGCGCGCTTGACCTTATCGAGCTTCTGCCGGCATTCTTTCTCGGTCTTGGCGTAGACCGTCTTCCGGACGCGTTTACCGCCCTCCCAGCCGAGATCCAGGCGACCGACCCACATGTCATCGCTGGACCGCTGGAACAAGGCGCCCTCGCCCTGCGAACGTCGCCGCTTCTGCCGGTCGTCTCCACCGGCGGACCGCGCGGCCATCAGGCCACGTCCAGCGGGTTGCCGCCCGGCCATTCGACCGCGTCGCACCAGGGGCAGCCGTAGGGGCTGGCTTCCATGTCGCACGCGAACTTGGTCTCTCCGTCCGGTTGGGGGTAGGCGCGTCCCTGGCCGCGGGCGGCCCGGTCGAGGTGGTCGGTCAGCGCCTGAACGAGAGCAATCCTGGGCGCCGTCGGGGGGTGGGTGGGCATGGTGAGCGCAGCTCCTTGCCGGAAGAAGAACGGGAACGGCAGTCCGGGCCGCGGGTGGCGTTGCCCGGTGCCGGTGGGGTTCCGGTTCTCTGGCGCAGGAATGGTCTGCCGGGGCACCGGCCGCGTCCAGGGCGCTTCGCGTCGCTGCGCGATCGGCCTGCGGCCGACCCTGGACCCGTCCGACACCCCGACAGCTTCAGGCGCCACCAGAGAACGGAAGAAAAATGGGTGGGGCGACAGGTGCCGCTACGGGCGGATGACGCTTGCCGCCGCCGGACTCGCCGCGGGGTTCCCGCCGGCCGGGGTGGTTGCCGGAAGTTCGGGGACCGGTCGGAAGATCAGGGTGGCGTCGACGTCGCCGTAGTGTTCGGTGAAGAAGGCGTCCGGCGGCAGGGTGGTGAGCAGGGCGACCAGGTCGCCGATGTCCGCGCCGGGGCGGATGGTGAGTTCGTGGTCGCCGTTGTGGTCGACTCGGGCGAGGAGCATCGGGTGGTCGTCGCCGGGGGTGCGCCATGCGCCGTGCGCGTCGGACGAGAAGATGGGCACAGGTCTCTCTCCTTGTTAAGGCCAAGGGGTGGGGCTCAGGTCCCGGTCGGGTGTTGGTAGCACCCGCCGGGACCGTCTTTGATTGCCGAGAAGCCGCGCCCGCCGCCGGTGGCCCGCGGGCCGGGGCGTGGGACCGTTTGCCGGTCATGCGGCGTGTCCCTCGCCGCGCAGCCCGGCGACGAAGGTGACCAGCGCGGCCGAGGGGATGCGCCGCGACCGGCCGATGCGCACGGATTCGATGTCGCCGGAGTTCATCAGCTCGTAGACGGTGCTGCGGCTGACGCCGAGGAGTTCCGCGGCCTCGGTCGGGGTGAGCAGGAGCTTGGTCACGGGTCCTCTCCGTGGATGTCCAGGGGGTGGGGGTTCAGGCGGCGTCGGGCAGCGGTGGGCCATTTGCCGGAAGCAGGCCTCCGCCAGCCGCAGCACGGGCCGCGTCGAGTTGAGCCCGCCAGGCGTGCCGCTGGGCGACGGCATGCAACAGCAGGTGTTCGCGGCGGGGCGCGGCCGGGTCGCCGGGGCGCAGGAGCTGCCAGGCGGTGCGGTCCGCGGCAGGGTCGCCGGCCGGGCCGTCGCCGGTCTGGCCGAGGGCTTCAAGCTGCTGCCGGATGAACGCGACCCGGTCGTGCCGGTGGTCGGTGAGGGTCTTGCCGGACCAGCGCCGCGAGACCAGGACGCGCCGGCCGCCGAAGCCGAGGGTCTCCCGCCGGTGGACCTTGCCCTTGCACCGTCCGGGTACCAGTCCGGGTCGGGCGTTGCGGGGTTGGATGCCGTAGCGCAGCCAGTTCGCGCAGGTCGGGGAGCACGGTTCGTGGCGCAGCGCGTCGGCGAGCCGGTCGACATGGCGCCGTTGCGGGTCGCTGGCGATGTCGTGGCAGGCGTCGAGGCTTTTGGTCAGGTACTTGGTCAGATAGCCGATCATCCGGCCGGTGGTGGCCGTGTTCGCGGTGACCCCGTCGGCGCGGAGCTGGGGGCCGAAGCGGACGACGTGGGCGGGTTCGTCGTCCTCGCCGATGCCGTCGAGTGCGTCCTCCCAGGACAGCAGCGGCGCCCCGGTGTCGGGGTCGACGTAGCCGGCCGCATCCTCGTCCCAGACCGGTAGCCGGTGGTCGTCGTAGACCGGCCGGTCGGCCGACGGCCACCACACCTGGTGATAGGTCGCCGCCGCCACCAGGCGCAGCATCACCCGGGGCACGGTGCCGCGGATCGCCGCGTGCAGATGCGGCGCAAGGCGCTTCTGTGGTTCCAACGCGGCGAAGTACTGGACATCCCAGCCGACCGCGCGGCGCAGGTTCTGCCAGAACCGGTCGATCAGCTTCGGGAAGTGGATCGCGTCCCGCGCCGCCCGCCGGTAGTCGTACGACGCCGGGTCGACCGGGGTCCCGTCCTTGTGCACCCGGCCGTAGCTGTCGCAGGTCAGGGTGAGGAACATCGACGGCCGCCACACCGTCCCGTCCACCGCCTCGAAGGACCGCCCGACGGTGCGCCGGTCGACAGGGAGCCGGGGCAGATCGGGGGCATCCTGACGCCGCCGAGTCGAACGGACACGGCGCGGCCGGTCCCGGTCGTCCGGGGCAGCCTTGCCACGCACACCCAGCGCGGCGAGTTCGTCGTCGACCTGACCGATCAGCTCGTCGATCTCCCCGGCCTGCCCGGTGTCGCCGGCCGCCAGGACATCGGCACGGGCCGCTTCCAGGTCCGCACGCAGGGCCGCCAGTGCTTTGGCGTCGTCGGTCGGCGGGTCAGGGTCGGGGACCGGTTCGTCGTCGAGGTGCCAGCCGGTCTTGCACTGCGCCATCCGCAGCCGACGCGCTTTCTCCGCACACGGAGGGCATTTCGATGCCAGGGTGGCGCCGCAGGGCACGGGAATGATCTGCGTCTCGCCGGTGTCCAGGTTCGTCCGGCGCATCGGCATCGGCCGGATACACACCCCGTTCTCCACCGCGACGGCCTCGACGACATGACGGGCGAGAGGCATCCGCATGCGGGCGGCCCGGGAACCCGGACGCTCACCGCCCCCCGGGGAAGGGACGGGAGCGGCCGGGTCAGGTCCGAGGGATGGCGCGGTCACGCGGCATCGTCGAGTCGGTTGGGGGCGTCGTCGGGGTCGTGGCCGGCGAAGGCATCAAGGTCAGGCACCCAGCCGCCAGGGGCCGCGGGTTGGTAGGTGTGCACGGTGCGGGTGATCTCGTCGTCGTCGACGAACGCGGCCCGGACCCGGATCGGGTCGGGGTTGCCGTCGTGCAGGACGTAGCCGACCCCGGGCAGGGACAGCGGGATCTCCTCGGCGCGGGCGCCCCGGTCACGGGCACCGGAACCAAGGACAAGATCGGCCTGGTCGGGTTCGGTCATCCGCAGCGCCACCCGCACCGGGAACAGGTCCCGGAACGGCAGCACTTCCTTGCGCGGGTCCTGCACCGCGGCCAGGACCACCACCCCGGGCGCCCGGCCCTGCGACAACAGCAGCGGCAGTGCCGCGCCGATGCGCTTCTTGAGATCACGATCGGTGACGTAGGCGGTGAGAGACGCGATCTCGTCGACGACCAGAACGATCAGCGGTTCGCCGACGGTCGGGGTGTGGAGTCGGGTCACACCGGACAGCCGGGCGGTCCGGTCCTGCATGACGCCCACGGCGTCGTCGAGGAGAGCGGCGATCGTGTCCGTGGTGGTGGCGAAGCGGGCGGGCGTGTCATTCCATCCGTGTAAGCCGGAGGTGGACCATGATCGATCTACCTTAGATCGGGTAGGTCGGAAAAGGA
>NZ_JAMQQF010000910.1 GCF_023716945.1 Frankia sp. AiPs1
CGGAACCGACGACCAGGCCGGGCGCCGGTTCGCCCCGGCCGAGAGCGCCCAGCGCGGCCAGGCGGGCCGGCCGGTCCGCGGCGAGGATCACCGCCCGGTCCTCGAAGTGGGTGCGGGTCGCCGCCAGCGAGTACCCGACGTCGAGTGGGTCGGCGCCGTCCTCGTCCAGCGCGCCGTCCTCGTCCAGCGCGGCCAGCAGCCGCCGCGCCTGCCCGTGCAGCGCCGCCGGCCCCCGGCCGGACAGCACCCAGGGCACGGGTGTGTCCGCGGCCGGCGGCTCCGCCGGCACCGCGGGGATGGCGGCGGGTGGTGCGGTCAGCACGAGGTGGCAGTTGGTGCCGCCCATGCCGAACGAGCTCACCCCGGCCACGGCGGGCGCGTTCTCCCGCGGCCAGTCGGTGGCCTCGGTGACCACCCGGATCCCGAGCTCGACGAGCGGGATCGCCGGGTTGGGGCGCTCGTAGTTGAGGCTGGCGGGCAGCCGTCCGTGCGAGAGGGCCAGCGCGGTCTTGAGCAGCCCCACCAGGCCGGCGGCCCCCTCCAGGTGGCCGACGTTCGTCTTCACCGAGCCGACCAGCAGCGGCCCGGCGCCCTCCCGCGCCCGGGCGGACCCGACGACCGCACCCAGCGCCGCCGCCTCGACCGGGTCCCCGACCGGCGTGCCGGTCCCGTGCAGCTCGACGTACTGCGCCCGGGCCGGCGACAGGCCGCTGGCCTGGTACGCCGCCCGCAGCACCGCCTCCTGGGCGGATCGGTCGGGTACCGTCAGCCCCGGCCCGCCGCCGTCGTTGTTGACGGCGCCGCCGAGCAGCACGCAGTGCACCGGGTCGCCGTCGGCGAGGGCGCGGGCCAGCGGCTTGAGCACGACCGCGACCCCACCCTCGCCGCGCACGTAACCGTTGGCCCGGGCGTCGAAGGTGTAGCACCGCCCGTCGGGGGACAGCGCGCCGAACCGTGCGCTCGCGGCGGAGCTGTCCGGGGCGAGGATGAGGTTGACCCCGCCGACGACGGCCAGGTCCGCGTCCCCGTGGCGCAGCGCCTCGGCCGCCAGGTGCACGGCGACCAGGGAGGACGCCTGGGCGGCATCCACCGTCAGGCTGGGCCCGGTGAGCCGGAGCAGGTAGGACAGCCGGTTGGCGAGCAGCCCCCGGTTCAGCCCGGTCATGGTGTGCCGGCCGACCGCCGCGCCCTGCCGATGGTGCAGGGCGGCGTAGTCGTCCCAGATCGCGGCGGTGAACACCGCCGTGCGGCTGCCGGTGAGCGTGGCGGGCACGATCCGGGCGTTCTCCAGCGCCTCCCAGCCCAGCTCGAGCAGCAGCCGCTGCTGGGGGTCGGTCGCCGCGGCCTCCCGGGGGGAGATGCCGAAGAAGTCGGCATCGAACCGGTCGACCTCGTCGAGGAAGGCGCCGAACGGCGGCGCGGTCGGCGACCAGCGCTGCGCCGGAGCCGCGCCGATCGCCTGCCCGCCGCGCGCCAGCAGCCGCCAGAACGCGTCGACGTCGGG
>NZ_JAMQQF010000911.1 GCF_023716945.1 Frankia sp. AiPs1
GGGCGGCGCCGACGCCGACGCCGACGCCGGTGGCGGTGGCCTCGCCGAAGCGCGCCCGGCCGGCCAGGACGTCGTCGAGCATCGCCTCCAGCCCGGAGACGCTCGCGGCGACGAGGCGCTGAGGGCCGAGCGCGTCGGTGCGCCGCGGATGCAGCGCGTGCGGCAACCACTTCACCCATTCCCACTCCGGCCGCAGGGGTTCGGCGACGCAGCAGGCGACCATCAGGTCGTCGGGGGCATGGAAGGTCGCCGCCTGGCAGACCAGGGCGCGAGCGAGGGCCCGGGCGCGCTCGTCGGCCCCGCGCAGGTGAACCCGGCTGAAACCGTCGAGGGCCATCACGACGGGCAGGTCGGGCACGACGGCGTAGGCGAGCAGGAAGCGGCGCAGGCTGGCCGCGCACATCGGGTCGAGGTCCTCGATCGGCGCGGTCTCGGGCGGGATGAGCGGGGTGGCCAGCTCCGCCGGGCCGACGCCGATGCGCACGGTGGCGAAGTCGGGGTCGGTGGCGCGGCGCTCCCACAGCCGCGGGCTGACGGCGACGGAGGCGAGCGCGTCCGGATCGGGATGGTGGTGGTACAGGGCGCTGCGCTGGCGCGCGATCGTGCGGCGCACGACCCGGCGGCGTTGGGCGAGGTGTCCCATGAAGGCCCGGCGGGCCACCATCATCTGGGTCCGGTCGGGGCCCGAGCCGACCATCGTGAACTGGACGGCGATCATCCCGAGCGTGGACACCCCGAACAGGCCCCCGGCCAGGTACAGCAGCGTGCCGCCGCGACCACCCGAGTACATCAGGGCCATGCCGCCCGCCCCGGCGAGCATCGGCAGCATCATCATCATCTGCGCCCACCGGCGCCCGGTCGGGACCGGCAGCTGCGGCGGAGCCTGCAGCAGCACCTCGCCGGCGGGGTACTCGGGGGCGGGCAGCCGCGAGGGCCGGCGAAGGATGGTGACCGTCATGCCGCTCCTGGTCCTCGTCGGCCGCCCGTCCTCGTCGGGCGCTGGTCCTCGTCGGGCGCTGGTCCTCGTCGCCCGCGCGCCCGGCGACCAGACCGGGGGCGGCGTCGGGCCCTGATCGGCGACGGTCGGGGCTCCGGACCGGAATCGTGGCCACCTTATGTCGAGATGGCCCTATTGTGAGGCGATCTCGGCGGCGTTCTGGCAGTATTTCCGAACGCCGGGCCGGCCGGTGGGTCGCCATCGGCACACCATCCCGAACCCGCCGCCATAACACGGACCGGCGACCGGTCTGCGCGCCACGCGCGTATTCGGAATCGTTTACCCACGTCACGACCGATGAACGTGGCCGGGAAAGGACGGTGAGCGCGGGTGGGCGTCGATGCCGACATCGGGCTCGCCCGGGTTGCCGTCGTGGCTCCGGGCCGGCGGATAGACCTCGCCCTGCCCGAACTCGTTCCGCTGGGAGCGCTGCTGCCGGCGGTGCTGCGCCACGCCGGCGAGGAGGCGCTGGACCGGGCGGGCGGCCGGGGCGGGGGGGGGGGGGG
>NZ_JAMQQF010000912.1 GCF_023716945.1 Frankia sp. AiPs1
GCACGGGGCCCAGCAGATCGGCCCCCTCGGGCAGGCGGGTCACCGCGAGCAGCTCGGCGACGGCCGCGGCGCTGCCCTCCACGGCGGCCATTCGGGTTGCCGGCGGGAAGCCGAGTTCGGCGCGTTCATCGGCCTCCCGGGCGGCGAAGGTCGCGGGATCCCAGCGGATCAGGGCCTGGACGACCGGGAGCCCGGCGTCGGCAGACACGATGACCCGCCCGCCCTGTGGCGCCGGGCGGGCCAGCGCCGCCGCCGCCGCCCAGCGCCGCAGGGTCGTCTCGGCGGCCCGCAGGTCGGGACGGCCGAGCTGAGCCCAGCCGTCGAGCAGGAGCACGGCGCCGTACCCACCGGCCGCGACCGGCTCCGCGCCGGGAGTGGAGATGACGATCGCCGGCTCGGCGGGAACGACGGCGAGCACGCCGTCGCGACCCGAGGTCCGCACCGGAACGTCGGGGAAGGCTCGCCCCAGCTCCTCGGCGGTGCGCCGGTCCCCCGTCACGGAGGCCCGCAGCCGCGGGCTCGCACACGAGGGGCATCGCCAGACCGCCGCCCCGGCCGCGCCCCCCGGGGCGGCGACCCGGAGTTCGGAGCCTCGGGGACCTGGGGCTCCGGACTCGCCGGCCCGGGAATCCCCAGCTCGAGACTCGCCCGCCCGAGACGCGCCCGCCCGGGGCTCGGTGGCCCGGCCCAGGGTTGCCGGCCCTGGCGCGGGGGCGGCACCCAGCGCGCCCGGGGCGGCGGCCACCGGTCGACCGCACCACCGGCAGGACAACATGCCGGCGCCGGAGGAGCGGCCCAGTGGACCCCGGCAGAGCCGGCAGCGGGCGGGACGCCGGCAGTCCGCGCAGGCCAGCGAGGGTTGGTAGCCGCGCCGGGGCACCTGGACCAGCACCGGGGCACCGGCGGCCAGGGCCTCACGGGCCGTCCGGACCGCGAGCGACGGCAGCCGAGCGGCGCGGGCGGCCGGATCGCGGGCGTACTCGTGGTCCGAGCCGGTCGCCTCGACCCGGGGGGCGAGCGCCCGGACCTCGGGCAGGGGCAGCACCAGCGGATGGGCCCAGCCGCCGCGGACGAGCGCCTCGGCCTCCGTCGTCGGGCAGAAACCGCCGATCAGCAGGGCGCAGCCGTCCTGGCGGGCGCGCAGCACGGCGACGTCGCGGGTGTGCGGGTAGGGGGCCAGCGGCTCGGCGTGCAGTTCGTCCCCGTCGTCCCAGACAACCAGCAGGCCGAGGTTGGCGACGGGGGCGAAGACCGCGGAACGGGTGCCCACGACGACCCGCGCCTGCCCGCGGCTGGCTGCGAGGAAGGCCCGGTACCGGCGCGACGGGCCGAGGTCGGCCCGCAGGGCGACGGTGGTCTCCCGCCCGACGACCTCGACCAGCGCGGCCTCGACCCGATCGACGTCGCGGTGGTCGGGGACGACGACGACCACGCCACGGCCCGACCGCACCGTGGCGCCGACCGCGGCGGCGATCATCGCCGGCCACGCGGGGCCGGGC
>NZ_JAMQQF010000913.1 GCF_023716945.1 Frankia sp. AiPs1
GCCCGCGGCCGACGGCGTCGCGCCGACAGGCGCCGCCCCCGATGTTCCCGCCGGCGCCGGGACCGGCTTCCCGTCGCGGTCGGGTGCGCAGCACGCATCGGTCGAGCCGGCGAGCGGCTGGTCCATCCGGGGCTGGTCGGGCGCGCCCGGCTCGTTGACGGGCATCACTCCCCTCACCGACCCGATGCCTCTCACAAACCCGACCCCCCTCCCCCTCACCAACCCGAATCCCCGGACCGGGCCGAACCCCCTCACCAACCCGAATCCCCGGACCGCCACCGGCTCCCCGACCGGCATGACCACCTCCGCTGCCTGGACCGGCCGCGGCGAGCTGGACGAGCACCCAGCCGCCGACGGATACCCGGACGGGGACGGCTATCCGTACCCAGACGAGGGCGAGTACTCCGAGGATGGGTACCCCGACGAGCACGGATACTTCGACGCCGCCGACGGCGGGGAACCCACCGACACCGGGGAAGTACACACCGACGCCCGGGTGCACAGCGAGACCGGTGCGCCCTCCCCGGCCGGGACGGGTGAGCGGCCCGGCCTGACGGGCCGGGCCGGTGGTTCCCGGCGGCTGCTGGCCATCGTCGCCGGAGCCGTCCTCGTCCTCCTCGCCGCCGTGGCGATCGTCGCGGGTCGCGGCGGGGGGAACGGCAAGGATGGCGCCGCGCCGGCCGCGACGGCCTCCCTGCCGCCGATCCCGGCGAACTTCCTCGACAGCGCCGCGGTCGACTCCGATCCGGTGACCCCCGAGGAGTTCTTCCCCGAGTCATCCCTCGCGGTCGACGGGCGGGGATACCAGCGACTCGCCCGCAAGCTCGACTCCGGCTGCCCGAACCTCACCGGTGACCTGATCGGCCAGTTGAAGGCCCCGCACTGCCGGCAGGTGGTGCGCTCGCTGTTCCTCAGCCGCCCCCAGCAGGGCGGACGGCAGGTACTCGCGGGAGCAACGGTGTTCTCCCTGGACACCAGCGCGACGGCCACCCAGGCCGCGCAGGTGCTCAACCAGGGCCGTGGCGGCATCGTGCCGCTGCCGATCCCGGCGGGCTCGATCCAGAACGCGCAGATCACCGGGCCGGGCGGGAACAACTCCTGGCGCAGCGCGCTGAGCCGCGGGCACTACCTCGTCTACACCCAGGTCGCGTACGTCGACGGCACCGTGGGCACGGCCACCGACCAGGCGTTGCGCAACGCCCAGACCGACCTGGCCACGGTCGCCACCGAGCCGATGGGCGATCGGGCGGTGCTCGGGCACGGTCCGCGCCGTTGACGTTTCGGGCTTACCGCCCACCACATCGTCGCCCGGGCCGGCGAGGAGCGCCGGCCGGGAGGCCGCCCTTTCCGGCGAGCCTCAGCCGGACGGGGTGGTGGGCACGCGCACAGCCCGGGTGACCTCGGCCCGCGCGGCCAGCGCCGCATCGGGGGGGTAACGCACCTCGACCAGCGTCAGTCCGTGCGCGGGGGCGACGGTGACGGCCGGGTCTCGCAGGC
>NZ_JAMQQF010000914.1 GCF_023716945.1 Frankia sp. AiPs1
TGCCGGTGACGATCGGGCGCGCGCCGAGCGTGCTGTCCCCGGCCCTGGCGCCGGTCAGCGCCTGCCAGGAGAATCCGCTCGCCGGCTTCGACCCGGCTGCCGCGGTCGCGCCGGCCGCCGGGGTCGCGCGTTGACGGGGATCAACCGAACGGGTGGTCGTCGGCGCCGGGCTCGTTAGCATGACCGCATGGTCCCGATGCCGCCGGACGGGGTGAGCTGCCAGGCGCTCACGCCGGTCTTCGCCCTGCTGGGCAAGCGGTGGAGCGGGCTGATCATCGGCACGCTGCTGGCCGGGCCGGCCCGCTTCTCGGAGATCGCCAAGCTGGTGCCCGGGGTGAGCGAGCGGATGCTGTCCGGGCGCCTGGCCGAGCTGTCCCAGGCCGGACTGGTCGAACGGGAGGTCCTCGACGGCCCGCCGCTGGCCACCCGCTACCGGCTGACCTCCTGCGGCGAGGCGCTGCGCCCCGCGCTGCACGCCCTGGAGCTGTGGGCGCAGGAGCATCTGGTCAGCGCCGACCCGCTGGCGGGCACCGGCTGCGGCTGACCGCCGCGCGCCACCCGGCCTCGGGCGCACGAACGCCGGGGCCGACCGGGACGTCCCGGCCTCCCCGGCGTCAGAGCGTGCCACGCGGTGAGGTTGGTGCGGCTGTGCGGTGGGTCAGGGAGCGATGAACTGCAGGTCCAGCTCGATCTTCACCTTGTCGGCCAGGGCGAGCTTGCCGGCACCGAGCGGCATGTTGAAGTTGATGCCGTAGTCGCTGCGCTTGATCTCGCCGGTCGCCGAGAAGCCGGAGCGGACGCGGCCGTCGGCCGGGTGGGTGTCGACGCCGTAGAACTCCACCGCGAACGTCACCGTCTTGGTCACGCCGTTGATGCTCAGGTCACCGGTCAGCTCGTACTCCTCGCCGCTGCCGGCGATGGAGCTCGACACGAAGGTCATCGCCGGGTGCGCGGCCAGGTCGAAGAAGTCGGTGGAACGCAGGTGCGCGTCCCGGTCGGCCTGGTTGGTGTTGATCGAGGCCAGGTCGATCGACGCGTCGACGGCGACGGCCGCCAGCGAGTCGCCGACGGCGAGGTTCGCCGAGAACGTGTCGAAGCGGCCGCGGACGTTGGTGACGCCGAGGTGGCGGATCTGGAAGGTGACGCTGGAGTGGGCCGTGTCGAGCGTCCAGGTACCGGGGACGAGCGGCAACGGTGCGAGCTCGGACGAGGGGGCGGTCACGGGACCTCCGGGAGGGACGGGCCGGGACACCGTTGCGGCTGCAACGGTGGACATACGAAACGATAGTGGCTAACGAAATGCAAGTCACCGGGGGGCCGTCGGAGCCTGGCGTCGAACTTCGCCGCGCGAAAGGCTCGGCGCCATGAGCACCCAACCCGGACCCCCGCCGTCGCCCGATCCGGCCGCCGCCGCTGCCTCCGCCGCTGGCCCCGCCGCCGGCCGTGTCCATGACGCTGGCCGCACCCCCGGCGCGGACGCCGCCCCCGGTACTGATC
>NZ_JAMQQF010000915.1 GCF_023716945.1 Frankia sp. AiPs1
ACGGGGGGCTGCGCGTCCCGGTGGGGCTGCTCGACCAGCCGCTGCTGCAGCGGCGCGACCCGCTGTGGGTCGACCTGGCCGGCGGCGCCGGGCACATGGTCGTCGTCGGCGGTCCCGGCAGCGGCCGCAGCACGCTGCTGCGCACTCTGGTGTGCGGCCTCGCCCTGTGCCACACGCCGGCCGAAGTGCAGGTCTACGGCCTGGACTTCGGCGGTGGCGCGTTGGTCGGGTTGCGGGCGCTGCCGCACGTCGGCGGGGTGGCGACCCGGCTCGACGTCAGCCAGGTGCGGCGCACCGTCGCCGAGCTGACCCAGCTTCTCGTGCACCGCGAGCGGGTGTTCGCCGCGGCGGGCGTCGACTCCATGGCCACCTACCGCCGGCTGCGGGCGGCCGGGCACGTCCCCGACGACCCGTTCGGCGACGTCATCCTCGTCATCGACGGCTGGGCCACCGTCCGCGCCGACTTCGAGGATCTCCAGGACCCGCTGGCCGAGCTCGGCAACCGGGGCCTGTCCTACGGCATCCACCTCGTCGCCGCGGCCACCCGCTGGATGGACCTGCGCCCGTCGATCCGCGACGTGTTCGGCACCCGGTTGGAGCTGCGCCTCGGCGAGCCCGGGGACTCCGCGCTGGACCGTCGCACGGCGATGAACGTGCCCGACGCCATGCCCGGACGCGGCATCACCGTCGACCGGTTGCACTTCCTCGCCGCCCTGCCGCGCATCGACGCCCAGCGCGACGCCACCAGCGTCGCGGCCGGCGCGCAGGATCTGGCCGGCCGGATCGCGCAGGCGTGGGACGGCCACCGCGCCCCGCCGGTGCGCCTGCTGCCGACCAGCGTCGCCCTCGCGGACCTGCCGGCCGAGGCCCCGGACGGCGGTATCCCCATCGGCATCGCCGAAACCGACCTGGGGCCGGTGACGATCGACTTCGACAGTCATCCGCACTTCCTCGTCTACGGCGACGGCGGGTCGGGCAAGACCGCCTTCCTACGCGCCCTCGCCCGGTCGATCATGGGCCGGTACAGCCCAGGCGAGGCGCGCCTGATGGTCATCGACACCCG
Source organism: Frankia sp. AiPs1 (assembly GCF_023716945.1). Classification (GTDB taxonomy): domain Bacteria; phylum Actinomycetota; class Actinomycetes; order Frankiales; family Frankiaceae; genus Frankia. Next base: position 1,064 of record NZ_JAMQQF010000915.1, read on the forward strand.
GCGGACCCTGCTCGGCGTGGTGGACCCGGACTACCTGCTCGGCTACGGCACCTCGGCCGCGGTCACCCGCGCGATGATCGGCGAGGTCGTCGAGGTCATGCGGGAACGGCTGCCGCCGCCCGACGTCACCGCCGACCAGCTCCGCACGCGGGACTGGTGGCGGGGGCCGACGCTGTACCTGCTCGTCGACGACTACGACCTGGTGGCCACGGGCGGCCAGCCCAGCCCGCTGCTGCCGCTGGTGGAGTTCTTCGGCCAGGCCGCCGACATCGGCCTGCGGGTCGTGCTCACCCGGCGCACCGGCGGCGCCGCCCGCACGGCCTACGAACCGGTCCTGCTCGGCCTGCGCGAGCTCAGCCCGCCCGGCCTGCTGCTGTCCGGCAGCCGGGACGAGGGGCCGCTGCTCGGCGGCCTGCGTCCGGCGGAGC
>NZ_JAMQQF010000916.1 GCF_023716945.1 Frankia sp. AiPs1
GTGATCGACGGTGGCGCCACCGACGGCGCCGACCACCTGCTGGCCGACGGCGGCGTCGACGGGGTGACCGTCGTGCTGCTCGGTGCCCCGGCGCCGCGCACCCCCGACCGGCGCGCCCTGGTCCTCGAGGTCGACGCGGACGGCACGCTGCACACGACCACCGCCGAGGGCACGGCGGTCGCCGGGCGCGCCGACGAGATGGGGCTCGACACCGCCGAGGCGCTGGCCCGCCAGCTCGCCCCCGTCCGCCTCGGCAGCCCGACCGGACCGGCCGACCGGCGGATGTCCGCCGACCTCGGCCTCGCCGCGCTGCTCGACCTGGGTGATCCCGAACAGTTCACGCCACCGCGGGGCTGGGCACCGCGACGGGCCCGGGAACGGCTGCGGGTGGTGTTCGGCACGGGGCCCGACGGCGCGCCCGTCGCGCTGGACCTCAAGGAGGCGGCGCAGGGCGGGATGGGCCCGCACGGCCTGCTCATCGGGGCCACCGGATCCGGCAAGTCCGAGCTGCTGCGGACCCTGGTGCTGGGCCTGGCCGCGACCCACGACCCGGCGGTGCTCAACTTCGTCCTCATCGACTTCAAGGGCGGCGCGACGTTCACCCGGCTGGACGCCCTGCCGCACACCAGCGCCGTCATCACGAACCTCGCCGACGAGCTGCCGATGGTCGACCGGATGGCCCAGGCGATGACCGGCGAGCTCAACCGCCGCCAGGAACTGCTGCGCGCGGCGGGGAACTTCGCCTCCCAGCGTGACTACGAGCGGGCCCGCCTCGGCGGCGCGGCGCTGGCCCCGCTGCCGAGCCTGCTGGTCATCTGCGACGAGTTCTCCGAGCTGCTGTCCGCCAAGCCCGACTTCATCGACATCTTCGTGCAGGTCGGCCGGGTGGGTCGCTCGCTCGGCATCCACCTGCTGCTCGCCTCGCAGCGGCTGGAGGAGGGGCGGCTGCGCGGCCTGGACACCCACCTGTCCTACCGGATCGGGCTGCGCACCTTCTCGGCGATGGAAAGCCGCGTCGTGCTCGGCGACCCCGCCGCCTTCGAGCTGCCCCGCTTCCCCGGGCACGGCTACCTGCGGTTCGCCACCGATCCGCTGCAGCGGTTCCGGGCCGCCTACGTCTCCGGAGCACATCGTCGCCCGGCCGACGCGGCCCGCCCCGATCCGGCCCAGCTCGTCGTGCGGCCCTACACCACCTACTTCACCGCGTCCGCCGCGCCCGCCGCCTCCGTGGGTGAGGGACGCGGCGGTTCGGGCGGTGGCGTCGCCGGAGACCCGAGCCTGGGCGAGCCGGTCGGTTCCGCCGGCTCGTCGCCCGGGTCCGACGAGCCGGCCGACGAGCCGATCCCGGCGGGGGAGACCCTGCTGGACATCCTCACCGAGCGCATGCGCGGGCACGGCGCCCCGGCCCACCAGGTGTGGCTGCCGCCGCTGGTCGAGCCGGTCACCCTGGACGCGCTGCTGCCGCCGCTGCGGATCGTCGCCGGC